>CADBGD010000210.1 GCA_902794115.1 Oscillospiraceae bacterium | reverse complement strand
AATGTCGTAACAAGCTTCAGAATGTCCTTCTCATCATGGATGTAGGCAAATGGATTGTAGTGCATAGACTTATGGAAGTTGATCGTGTTGATGATCCGGATCTCATAGCCATTTTCCACCAGGGCGTGGGCGGATTCGTTGACGATACTCCCTTTCGGATCCGTAACCACAAAAGAGACAGGATATTTCTTTGAGCAGCACTGAAGAATGTTCGGTTTCAGGACGAATCTTGTTTTACCTGATCCCGATAATGTCAACCCCGTGACATAAACTTTTTGAAAATCTTTTTCCCGTGAAGCAAGGCTTTTCCGTCAAATCACCTCCAAAAACGGACAGAACGGGTCCGACAAGTGCCATAAAATCAGCAATCTGGTGTTAGATAAGTGCGTCATCCCTTTGCTTCGGTAAACTGAAATTTGTATGTTTGAACCTACTTTATCCATTCAGCTAATGCGATAGAAAGTCTTGTATCAATATCCTTACGAGTTGCCTCACATTCATCAGGATACTCCTTCGCCGCCTTAAAGATGAATCGTAATATAAATTTAAGCCCAACAGGGAGTGCGATACGAAGTAATGATTCCGGTAATACAAAATGAGTTCCGTGTTCGTATGCAAGTGCTTCATAATCACAAGTATGCGGTCTCTCTTTAAGTCGTTCGTCCATACGCTTTCCTTGGGATTTTCATAATAGGTTCCGTAAAAACCATCTTTCTCAACACTTAAAAATTCTTTTTTTATGAATTTCCTCCGTAAAATTCTGATTTGTCTTCGGATAAACCGGTCATCCGATTCAATTGTCTCCGCGCTGACATAACGCTCCACTGTCATATGAAGATCATATTTCTCACGAAGCTCCGAGATGGTCTGCATCATCGGAGAAGTGTGATGCGCATCAATTGATGCCTGATCCTTCCAGCAGTCAATGAGCAGAACCGTCTCTGGAAAGTCGAGGAATTGATTCAATTCAGAACCGGCGCCCCTGAGACTAAAGTGACACACCTCATAGGGCAGTCGTTGAAAGATATCAAACTTCGGATCTTAACTTGAGGTCATAATTTGCGTCCTCAACCGATCATGCGCACAAATCGAACATAGAATAAAATGTCAAGGAGAACAATGAATACTTCTCCCTGTGCCAGTATCCTCTATGGATAGAGAAAGGTCCTTTCTCAGACATCTGAACCATTGTCCTGGCTCCAACGGCTTCTTCCGGTTTGCCGTCATCCTCCTCAAGATCTTTCAGATAATCTTCCTCTTCGCCCTCCTGATAATCTGCGTCCGGATCCGGCACAGATTCCGTCGCTGCTTTCGTGCTTTCTTCTGCTTTCTCCGGCTCTGTACCCTGGCAGAGTGTGATATCGCTTCTGCAGACCGGGCACTTCTCGTTAACGCTTTCCACCCCGCATTTGTGGGCAGATGCACGGATCATACGCATCTGCGTCATCTGGCTGCTATTCAAACAGGAATAAAAGGCTTTTCAGCCTCTTTTCCTGCTGTTTGCACGAAAAGGGACGTACGCTTTACTTTATACTGTCATCTGTTACGATGTACCGTCATTTGACTTTTTGTTGCACAAATGTTGTAAATCCGGTGTCACTGCAAAAAATTGGCTTGGATTTGTTGTAAAATCCGCAGGTTTCCGCCGTGATTTTCCCCGGATCAATACAGCTTCGCGCCGGCCGGGATGTGGTTGTCCACCATCAGAAGATGGAGCTCTTCCTCGCCGTTTCTCTCGTTCACCGCGGACAGGAGCATGCCGCAGGAGTCGATCCCCATCATGGCTCTCGGCGGGAGATTCGTGATGGCGATCAGGGTCTTTCCGACCAGTTCTTCCGGCTCGTAATAGGCGTGAATACCGCTTAATATCACGCGATCCGTGCCCGTACCGTCATCCAGAACGAACTTTAAGAGCTTCTTACTCTTCGGAACAGCCGAGCATTCCTTGACCTTCACCGCCCGGAAATCAGACTTGCTGAAGGTGTCGAAATCCACGAAATCCTGGAACAGCGGCTCGATCTTTACACCGGTAAAATCGATCTTTTCGTTCGGGGTAAAGAACCCGGATGCTTCAGAAACAGCCTCGGAACTGCTCTCTTCGCCGGCTTTTCCGCCCTC
>CADBGD010000209.1:2059-3766 GCA_902794115.1 Oscillospiraceae bacterium | reverse complement strand
TATCTTCTCGACATCCCCTATTGAAAGACCCATTTTTCTTCCTCTTTTTGATTCTCGTAGTATCGAAAACATTATACTATACCCGGCAATACAGCCCGGCTTTTCTGAAACCGGTCAGCTCTCGGCGCCGGAACCTGTGTCGGTGGACGTGCTTGTATCAATCGATGTGGTGGTCGAAGAAGAAGCGGAAGAATTCGTGTTTCCGATGGCATCAGGTGTGATCAGAAGAGAAGCGTTGGCATCAGAACCTACGATCGTGGTCGGGAGCTTGCCGTCCCATTTGTCGTAGTATCTGTTTCTAAGAACGTTATCATCGATAGAGTCGGAGATGAGCTTGTTGGCATCTGCTTCAGCCTGTGCCTCGATGACCTTGGCATCGGCTTTGGCCTGGGCGTTTGTCTTTGTAACGGCAGCCTCGGCCTCGGCTTTTTCGATATTCTTCTTGTTTTCGATCTGCTGTGTCTCGTAATCGATCTGCGCCTGCTGCTTCTTAGCGATCTTTTCGTCATATTCGCTGTCGAAAGTTGCATCGTTGATGACGACCTTGTTGACGTAAACGACTTCAGCTCCGTACTTCTCGTCGAGAGACTTCTGGATATTTTCCTTTGCCTTCGGCTCGATGATCGAGCGGTTCGTACAGTCATTCGGAGACAGTGTCTTGGACGTGGTCTTGATCGCGGAAGCGACGAGCGACTCGTTGACGAGACCTGCTTCGTAGTTGGTTACGTTTGCGAAGATCCAGGCGGACTTCTGCGGGTTGATCTGGTAGGTGACCGTGATGCCCTGGAAGTTTACGGTGTTACGCTCGGAAGTCTCGGAAGAGATCGGATTGTCGTAGAACTTGATGTCCTGCTGCTTGTTGTTGACCAGAACGATCTCCTGCACAAACGGAATCTGGAAATTGAAACCGTTATTCAGTGTCTGCTCCTCGACCTGACCGAAAGTCACACGGACGCCGGTATAACCTGTCGGGATGATCGTGAAAGAGAATGAGAAAAGCGCGCAGAGAGCACCGGCACCAATCAGGATGGTGACGAGCTTTTTGTTTAAAGGTGCTTTCTTCACGCCCTGAACAGAAGTATTGGCAGAATGGTAAGCCTTTCTGCCGATAAGTGCGATGGCTGCCAGGATCAGGATAATACCTAAAAAACGAAATATCGTATTCAACATTTTCTTTTCCTCCTTTGAACCGGAGAACGAGCTTCCGGTTCGGGATAAATTATAGCATAGTGGAGAAAACGCCAATATCCCCAAAACGGATTATTGGCGTTTTCCATTTGCATTTCAAGCAGGAAATAGAGGAGGGGTTTTGCCACTTTTTTTGAAATGAAGATAGGAAAGAATTCCAACTGGAAGAAAATAAACACACCACGCAACAAGGGCTAGCCTTCCGCCGAGTCCGTCCCCGCCGGAGGACATCCTTGCGAACATTCCCGTAATCGGCATAAATGTGCAGCTGAAGTAGAACACGCCGTGTATCATCAGAAGCGCTTTGAGCCACTTATCCGTCTTGCTCTCTGGCTTCAACGAAAGTCCCGTGAAGAAGGTGGAAAGTGCCATGACACCGTAGCCGAGAAGGTCGTAGTTGAAGATCAGCCCGAACTTATTAAATTCCAGAAGTTTTGCCGCTTGTTCATTCAACTGTTCGTTATGTACCGTGGTGAGCTGACTATAATAGACGAGCATAATAAACGTGCCGTACACCGC
>CADBGD010000209.1:1383-2015 GCA_902794115.1 Oscillospiraceae bacterium | reverse complement strand
GTCATCATGATAAACCCGATCGGCAGGATAAGGCAGACAAAGTAGCTGCCCATAGAAAAATCGATCAGCAGAAATAAAGCAAACAGAAATACTGTCACAGTCACGATCGCTGATCCTGTTTTAGATAATGTCTTGTTTAAATCCATATACTCTCTCCTCTTTTTCTTGAATCTGATTCTACGAAATGGGGTGCGGCGAAAAAACTGCCAAAAGTGAGGTTTTGTATATGACTTTCGTCATGAAAAGAGCAACAGATTCACGATTTGCCTCGTCTAAATAATGTAAAGGGTTTTGAAAGTGGTAGGCGGACGACATGCTATTTTTGGCGTGTCGACCGAGAACAAAGAACAGGAAGCGCGGGTGCGTTTTCTGCGGAAGGAGTACATCATGGGAAGCAGAAATATCTCTATAGGCAGAAGGATAGGATACGGGTTGATCGCATTTGCGGTTTCCCTTTCATTATTCGGGTGCAAGAAGAAGGAAAAGACAGTGGAACTGACCCCGGAGAAAAAAGAGTTCATCGAATCCCTGACGAAGTCAGCAGTCTATGAGAAATCGTATGAGTTATACGGTCAGCAGCCGGTCGTCCTGATCGAGGAGATCTCTGCTACTGATGGAAGCCTCGGAGATTA
>CADBGD010000209.1:0-1349 GCA_902794115.1 Oscillospiraceae bacterium | reverse complement strand
TAAAGCATCCGGATATATAGAGGCGCATGGATCCGGCTGGCATTGTGATGAGCTGAGCCCCGCCAAGAACGGTTCTACTCCTCTGCCTACTCAAGCTCCTGTCCCTACGACAGAAGCTACAACCCAAGAGACCGTCGAGACTTCTGTCCTGACTTTGCAGTCTGATGTGATGATCAAGCTCTCGAAGCAGTATGAAAAGGACGGTCTCCGGATCCGGATCAATGATCCGGAAGCCGAGTTCGATGGTTGCTATGGAGCGAAAGAATACTTCCAGGCGTTTAATGATGACCATCTGTATTCTGTCTATCTCTATGACACCCACGAAGCCGCCGAGAACGCCGAGAAGATGATGTTCGGCGACGGCGCTTCTGCCACCACCACATCCGTCGACGTTTCGGCCCGAATCGTAGAAGATACCGTCCTCATCGCCGAGTATTCGAAATAAAAAACCACTTCAACTTTTAGAAAGACCGATCAAGCTGTTACTTGCTTACCAATGACGCAGTCCTTCTTGCATAACTCCCCTTCATAAGATTTTAAAAAAGGGGTTGACTCTGACGTTACGTCATAGTTTATAGTGAAGACACCAGGCAAAGAGGAGGACAAAAACATGATGACAGTACATGAAGTAAGTAAGCTCGCGGGAGTGAGTATACGCACTCTGCAGTATTACGATAAGATCGGTCTTTTGCATCCGACGGGATACACCGATGCGGGATACAGACTGTATGACGATACGGATCTGGAACGCCTTCAGCACATCTTACTGTTTCGTGAATTGGAGTTTCCGCTTAAGGACATTCAGGCGATTCTGAGTAGCCCCGACTTTGACAGAAACAAGGCCCTGGATCAGCAGATCGAGCTTTTGAGACTGAAGAAGGAGCATATTGAGAACCTGATGAAATTCGCGCTTGGAATAAAGAAAGTAGGAGTGAGGCATATGGATTTTAAAGCCTTTGACAGAAGTAAGTTAGATGAGTATTCCCGTAGGGCGAAAGAGCAGTACGGAAATACACCGGAGTTTAAAGAGATGCAGGAGAAATCCTTGGCCCGGACGAAGGAGGAGGAAAACCTTATGATGGACCGATTCATGCTGCTGTTTAAGGAAGCCGGAAAGATGAAAAATGAAGACCCGGCATCACAGGGAGCACAGGACATGGTAAAGAAGATCCAGGGATTCATCACGGAGAACATGTACACCTGCACCACCAAGATCCTTCGTGGCCTTGGAAAGATGTATTCCGGCGGCGGCGAATTCACTGAGAACATCGATTCCTGGGGCGGAGAAGGCACAGCGGTTTTCCTGGACAACGCGATCCAGATCTACTGCGATAAGGCTGAGTAAAAGA
>CADBGD010000208.1 GCA_902794115.1 Oscillospiraceae bacterium | reverse complement strand
GATCCTATACTGCTCTAACTTAGCAGAGCTGGACATTCTCTTCTTCGGACCGGAATTCGTTTCCCGTATTGAAAATATCGAGCCGGCGCTTCATAAGAACCGCGCTCTCATCTTTGTCGGCGAGCAGTGCCCCTCTTTTGCCGAGGACTACCGCCTGATCACCGGCGACTACAGCAGCACCCGCCCGAACATCGCCATCACAGATGATGATTTCGGTGCCATCTATTTCAGCTCCGGTACCACCGGATTCCCGAAAGCGATTCTGCACCGTCACAGAAGCCTGATGCATGCCGCTGCCGTTGAGCAGAAGCACCACTCCACTTCCCGTGACGACTGCTTCCTCTGCATTCCGCCGCTGTATCACACCGGCGCCAAAATGCACTGGATGGGTTCTCTCGTGGCCGGTTCCCGCGCAGTCCTTCTTCGCGGCACCAAGCCGAAGTACATTCTGGATGCGGTCTCCACCGAACACTGCACCATCGTATGGCTTCTGGTTCCGTGGGCCCAGGATATTCTGGATGCCCTCGACCGTGGCGATGTAAAGATTTCCGACTACAAGCTGGATCAGTGGAGACTGATGCATATCGGCGCCCAGCCGGTACCGAAGTCCCTCATTAAGAGATGGCTGGCTTATTTCCCGAATCACCAGTACGACACCAACTACGGTCTTTCCGAGTCCATCGGTCCGGGCTGCGTGCATCTGGGCGTAGAGAACGTGGAGAAAGTCGGTGCCATCGGTATTCCGGGCTACGGCTGGGAATGCAAGATCATTGACGAGCAGGGCAACATCGTTAAACAGGGCGAAGTCGGTGAACTTTGCGTCAAGGGCAACGGCGTCATGGAGTGCTACTACAATAATCCGGAAGCCACAGCGGAAGTCCTCAAAGACGGCTGGCTCCTGACCGGTGATATGGGCCGTCAGGACGAAGATGGCTTCATTTACCTGGTAGACCGAAAGAAAGACGTCATCATCTCCGGCGGTGAGAACCTCTATCCGGTCGAGATCGAGGACTTCATCATGAAGAACGATAAGATCAAGGATGTAGCTGTCATCGGTCTTCCGGATAAGCGTCAGGGCGAGATCGCCGGCGCCATCATCGAGGTGAAGGAAGGCATGTCCATGACCGAGGAAGAAGTTAACGACTTCTGCCTGCAGCTGCCGAGATATAAGAGACCGAGAAAGGTCATCTTCGCACCTGTCCTCCGTAATGCCACAGGCAAGATCGAAAAGCCGAAGCTCCGTAAGATGTACGGTGAAGAGTATCTGGTCGCTTACGAGAACCAGGATTAAGCTTTTCTTTTCTAAAAAGCTTTTCTCTTCAGAAAAAACGGATCGAAACTCACAAATTCAAAAGGGGTGCCTCACATGAAGTGAGACACCCCTCTCTCATTCTATCTTCTATTTACTTTTTATCCCTTGATGTTCATGGACCACAGGAGGTAATCCACGATGGCATCCAGCTGGCTGGTGGCCGGATTGGTGGTGGTGTAGGTGCAGGCATACGGCTTGTTGTCACCAAGGATCGTGACCGCATAGCAGTAATAATATGTCGTACCGTTTGTTACGAAGCTTCCCTTTACCATCTTCGATTGGAAGCGGCTCTTATCGTAGGAAGACTCCACGTGTGTGTGGTTCTCTGCCTGATTGTAGCTTGTGATGATCTTGTTAATGTATGTGTCCAGATCTCCCTGCAGATCCGTCTCCGCGCCAACCAGCACACCTTCTGTATCACTGGTATAGATGGCAGTCGTGGTCTCATTGGTGTCCACAATATTCACATACGCATGGTGCCTGATAGGTGGTGAAAGTTCTCTCCTGCGGCGCACCCTTGACCTCAAATGTCTCGATGGCTTTGGCAAATGCATCTTTCGCCTCGGCATTGTTTGCATCAAAGAGTGTGTAGAACACCAGATAGCAGCCGATGTCCGGACCGTTGATGATTCTGGCATAGCCTACACCGGAAGCACCGTTTGCTGTGCAGGTGTATTCCGCGTCGATCTCCGGAGTTCCGTTAAAGCTGGAATCAAAGTAGTTTCCTACCTGGGCATTGTCCACCAGAATGAGGCTTGCCAGCATTCCGTCGTAGAGCATAAAGGAAGAAAGAAGATCCTCGGCATCGTAGACGCAGGAACCGATCGGATCCGAATTCAGGTAGAATGCACCGATATTTCCCTGCGGATAGGAACAATAGACGCCTACCGGGCACTCCGGATTCGGAGTTGCATCCAAAGCCGGAACAGCGATGGCCAGGTTATGTGCGGAGTCCTCAAGATAGAGGCCACTGGCTTCCACGCCATCGTAAGCATGCTTACTGAAATACATGGTTCTCATGATAGCATCCAGATCCGGCTCCATCTCACCGCTCTCCTGGCAGTAGCACTTATAGACCAGAGTAAAATCGTTATAGATCTCCACATAGGTATCTACGATATAGTTCTTGGCCGTGAAAGTCTGCATATACAGTCTTCTTCTGCTGACCTTGGTCTGGGCCACAGCGGACTTGGAAAGTTTTCCGATCTCGTTTTCCAGAAGCTTCTCGGCACTCTTCAGTGTCTTTTCCGGCTCCTGGGACTCGCCGCTCTTCTTCTCGATCACGATCTTCTTTCCGCTTTCCTCGTCCATGCGGATGATAATACCGGTTCCCTCCGAGTATTCTATCTGTGAATTTTTCGGGTAGCACAGGGAAAGATCCCAATCGTCAACGCTGAATTTGTCCATGCCTGCCGGGATATCTTCCGCGGTGACATCTTTCGGCGTTGTGTTGATGACATAGTTGATACTCTTCGTCTCTTTTTTCGGCTGTGTTTCTTTCGTATCCGAATCAGACTTCGAGCAAGCACTGCCCATTACCAGGCTCATCGCCAGCAAAAGGCTCAAAACGCTTCTTTTCGTAACATCCTTCTTCATGTTTCCCTCCTTATGAATAGGTGGCCGCATTGTGAATATCCCCGGATTCAACGTTAAAAATTCCCATCTCACCCGGATCGGTTGTCCAGCCAGTCATCGAAGTATTATACGCTTTTTGGTTCACAATGGAACTAAGTGAGGAATCGGCAAATTCCCAAACTTCTATCCAAATCATGTCCCCATTTACTGGCACTGTCACAGTAGCTACACCGTCAGACTGGGCGGCCGCCTCTGTGATTTCACTCTGGGAATAGTACGAAAAGACGAGGACTACGCACCTGGAAGCCAGTTCCGGCGAGGCAAACGGAATATTGATCTTCTG
>CADBGD010000207.1 GCA_902794115.1 Oscillospiraceae bacterium | reverse complement strand
CATCCGTCTTTTTGATGCCAAGGACATGATGCTGGACCGGGTCGATCAGTTTAATGACGAACAGCCAAAGATCAATCAGGCTCATGCCGCCAAGGCGCAAAAATACATCATCGGCTCCAAGATCAATCTGGCTGTCACTGCAGCACTGACCTACATGCTTTTTGCCCTGATGGTCATCGACGGAAAGATCGGTATCGGTGACTTTACCATGCTGTCAACGGCCGTCACCGTTATTGTGACAGCCATCAATACCGTCATGAAGCAGATCCTCGCGCTGAAAAAATTCTGCGGATATTCCGAGAAATACATCCGGTATATCGAAGGCAACACCTATGTGGAAAAGGGCGAAAAAGATCCTGAATTGTCCTCGGATTTCGTCATCGAATTCCGCAATGTTTCCTTCCGCTATCCGGGCAGCAAGGACTATGCGTTAAAAGGCGTCTCCGCCACCATCCGAAGCGGGGAACACTGGTCCGTCGTCGGATTAAACGGCGCCGGCAAAAGCACTTTCATCAAGCTTTTGTGCCGTCTTTATGAATGCACCGAAGGAGAGATCAAGATCAACGGAGTCAACATCTTAGACTACGACTACGATAAATATATGAAGATCCTTTCCGTGGTCTTCCAGGACTTCTGTCTTCTGAATTTCTCCATAAAAGAAAACCTGATCTGTGACCGTCCGGAAACAGTCAACGATTCTGATCTGATCCCGCTTCTGGAACGGGTGGGGCTTAAAGAAAAAGTGGATTCTCTTCCCCAGGGGCTTCAGACCCCGGTCTTCCGGTACTACGACCAGAGCGGATTTGAACCATCCGGCGGCGAACAGCAGAAGATCGCCATGGCCAGGGCGCTTTATAAGGATGCTCCGGTATTGATACTGGATGAGCCCACCGCAGCACTCGATCCGATTGCTGAAAAGGACATCTACGAGCAGTTCCATTCCATGGTAAAAAACAAGACGGCGGTCTTTATTTCCCACCGTCTTGCATCCTGCAAGATCTGCGATAAGATACTGGTATTTAATGATGGAAAAATCGTGGAACGGGGCACCCATCAGGAGCTTTTGGAGCAGAAAGAGGGTCTGTATTCAGAGATGTTCCGAACACAGCAGAAGATGTACCAGTAATGGACATTTCAGGCACGTCCCGCCCCGTTTTCCTGAAAATGGGTGCGGGCGTATTCTTCTTCCCCCATTTTCTCCGTCAGATCATGAAAGCTCTTGTCATACTGCTTCTTCGAGATCGCATGCTTTTCAAGAAACATGTCCAGCAGCGCCTTTTGTTTCAGATATAGTTCGTGATTCTGTTCCTGGTTTGACATAAGTCATCTCCCATTTTCTTATCGTGATCATAGACTCATCCTTGTTTCTCGTATTCTGCCATCTGTCGGGCAATATCATCTTCCGTTGCCGCCATGGCTTCCAAGGTCTTTGTCAAAAGCTCATCCAGTTCCCATCCAAGCTGATCTGCGCCGCGCTCGATGACTTCACGGGAGCATCCGGCCGCAAATCCTTTGCTTTTATATTTCTTCTTCAAGGACTTAAGTTCCATGTCCTTCGTACTTTTCGACGGACGCATCAGTGCCGCTGCTCCGATCAGTCCGGTCAGTTCATCCGCCGCAAAAAGCACTTTTTCCATTTCATGTACCGGTTCCACATCAATAGTCGTTCCGCATCCGACCGTAATACCGTATCCATGGGAGCAGACTGCGTGGATTATATCTTCGCTGACACCACCTTCGGAAAGAAGTCTCGGCGCCACCAGGCAGTGCTCTTCCGGATAGAGTCGCCTGGTCTTTGTATCCCAGTTTTTCCGCATACCACTTCATTACCGCTTCCACGGTAAAAGCATGCTGGATATGGAAAAAATCCTGATTATATTTTTTCAGTAGTGCAAATGCTTCTTCTCTTGAGATCATTGAGTCAGCCTTCCTTTTCACCTATTTATTCAATAGGTCAATTGTAGCACTTTCAGAAATGCACAACAAACGTATTCTCGAAAAAAGTTTTTCAGTTTGAAAAGCACTTTATTTCCGGATGATGTCCACAACCTCGCCAATGTACATATCGTGGGGAGCATCCGCCGAATAGAACTGCTGCGCAATATCCGGATTCATGTTTTTCGGATCAATAGGCTGAAGACAGAGTTTTCTGCACAGAAGTGTGATCTCCGCTTCTTTAAAGCTGATGGAGTCCCCGACTACTTCCGCTGTCAGTCCTTCGATATGCATCTTATCGATGTCCCGTCCCGATTTTGATCCAAGGATCCCGAGTGTCTTCTTATATTCTTCCGGATAGAAGCTGACCGTAAAGAATTCATTTTTATCCAGGAACTCATGGGTATAGCGGGACGTACGCACGTAAGATGTAACGACCGGCTTTCCCCAGAGTGTACCCATGCCGCCCCAGGAGATGGTCATGGTGTTAAAATCATCTTTTTTTCCTGCTGTCAAAAGTGCCCATTTCTTATCGAAAACCGTGAAAATATCTGTTTCAAAGTTCATGTTATTTCTCCTTGTCATCCTTACGCTGAAATCCGTTTCATAACGGCTAATTGGAGTATACCACACTCCCCTGAGATTAATATAAAAAACACCTTCTACCGGAAACGCTTTTCGTTTTCTGATAGAAGGTGAAATCAGTTTTCAGATAAAAGAAATGGCTTATTTCAGTTTGAAAGTTGACAAACAAACGTTCTGTTTTGTATAATATAGTTGTACGATTGATAGACAATGATTGTGCTTGAAATTTCGGTAATGACCAAGGCTGGAAGCAGAGTATCGATACGGGAAACTAAACAAACCAAGATTCCAATTCCACCCTTTGTATCATGCTGATCAGCACGACCAAATGCGAA
>CADBGD010000206.1 GCA_902794115.1 Oscillospiraceae bacterium | reverse complement strand
CCAACTTTTTCCGTATATCAGTATATAGGATATAAGTGGTCAAAACAAGGCGAAAATCTTTAAAAAAATGTCAGTTTTTTTGATAATTCCAGGCAAGAAAAAACCTTCCGGAGCCTCCGCAGGGCAACGCCCGAGGACCAGCGACAGGAAGGTTCTTTTCTTGCCGGAAAACAAATGAACCGGCTTTTGCTTTCTATCTTATCTTTGCTTTGGCTGACCCAGCTTAATGACCTGATCGGCGCCGGCGATGGTGGAAAGACGATGGGCGATGATGAATCCTGTTCTTCCCTTTGTCATAGCATCAAATGCCTCCACGATGCGCTTTTCTGTCAGAGTATCTACCGCCGAGGTGGCTTCGTCCAGGATCAGAAGTGACGGATCCATAAGAAGGACACGGGCAATACACAGAAGCTGCTTCTGGCCTTCGGAAAGAGAGATCTCTTTTCCGGGAACCGTATCGTATCCATCCGGAAGACGCTTAATAAAGCCGTGGGCACGGGCCGCCTTGGCCGCTTCGATCACTTCTTCCTCGGTAGCATCCGGACGCCCGTAGGCAATGTTGTCCCGGATCGACCGTTCCAGAAGCCATGTCTCCTGAAGGACCATACCAAACATACTGCGCAGACGGGATCTCGACATCTGGGAAATGTCCTGTCCATCGATCAGGATCCGACCCGATCCCTGTTCATAGAACCGCATCAGAAGATTCATGAGAGTGGTTTTGCCGCAGCCCGTCGGACCGATAATAGCCACCTTCTGGCCCGGCTCCACCTTCAGGCTGAAGTCATCGAAGATCTTCTTTTCTTCCGTATACCCGAATGTCACATGCTCGAAAATCACTTCGCCTCGGACTTTCTCTTCCTTCGTTTCCTCTTCCTCGACTTCTTTTTCCTCCGGAAGATCCAGAATAGAGAAGACACGGGACAGGGAAGCAAAGGCCGCCATGACCTGGGTCGTGATATTGGTCAGGTCGTTAATGGGCTTACTGAAATTCTTCCAGTAAAGGATAAAGGTCATGATGTTGCCGGCCGTAAGACCTCCGAACCACACACCCAGGGCACCGATGAGAATATAGGTGGTGCTGTCCACAAAACGGGTCACCGGATTCGGAAGCGATGAAGCAAACTGGGCCGTCACCGAGGATCGGTTCAGTTCATCATTCTTCTCCCGGAATTCCGACAGGAACTTTTCCTGACAGCCGAAAGCCTTGATCTCTTTGCGGCCGTACAGATTCTCCTCCACGTCACCGGAAAGGGAGCCCACCAGATTCTGCTGGGACTTAAAATATTTCGTAGTCTTCTTTGCGATCGTGGTGGCGGACCAGATCATGAGAACGGCCATCGGCAGGATAATAATGGTCATTTTCCAGCTGATATACACCATGAATCCCACGGTGCCCAGGATCGTTACCAGCACCGTAAAGAGATTCAAAAGTCCCTGAAGCATGCCCTCGGAAATCGCATCCGCATCGTTAATGAAATGTGTCGCCGTATCTCCCTGAGGATGGGTGTCATAGAAAGACACCGGCAGATGGGAAAGTTTCTTAGAAAGCGAGCGGCGCACTTCCAGCGCAGTCTTGGCCGCAACCACATTGGCAAAGTAGCTGACCACCCAGGTAAAAAGAGCCGCCAGAAGATACATGCCGAGAAGGATCAGCGCACGCTTTCCCAGATAAGAAAGATCCACATTTCCCACATCACCCATATGGTCTACGGTGGCGCCCAAAAAGGTTGGAGCCACTACCTGAAGTCCGCCACTTAAAAGACAGATCCTTCAGTGAGATGCGGCTTTTGCCATCAGACATCTTCGCCGCATCCGGACTTAGATTTCCCATTCCGCTCAGCATCGAGTCTTTCGCCATTATTCCACACCTCCCATCTCCTGCGAAGCCGCAATACGGGCATAGGCTTCGCATTCATTCAAGAGGGCCGCGTGTTTCCCCTGGCCCACGACCGCACCGTTATCCAGAACGATGATCCAGTCGGAATCCGCGATCTCATTGATCTTCGAAGAGATCTCCACCACCGTCCGGTGATGTTCTTTCGCATGTTTCGCCAGCGCCTCGGAAAAACGTGCCGACGTCTCCTTATCCAGCGCAGCGGTACAGTCATCCAAAAGCAGGATCTCACAGTCCGTACAAAGAGCACGGGCAATAGAAAGGCGCTGCCTCTGGCCTCCGGAAAAATTCTTTCCCTTCGGTTCCACCCGGGAATCCGGTCCGCCTTTTTCACATATAAAATCCCAGGCCTGGGCAATTTCGCAGCGGGACTTTAGTTCTTCATCGGAAAGCGGCTCTTTTCTTCCAAGGTTCAGATTATCCCGGATCGTTCCGGCAAAAAGAGCTGTGGTCTGAAATACCGGCGCCATCTTTTCCCGTAGAACAGAATCCGGCAAGGTGGAGATGGATTTTCCGTCCACATAAATATGGCCTTTCCCGGCTTCGTAAAGCCGCAAAAGAAGCGCGATGATAGTGGATTTACCGGAACCCGTGGTGCCGATGATGCCCAGTTTCTCACCTTTTCGGAGCTCGAAAGACACATCCTTCAGTGCATAATATTCTTCCGACTCTTCTTTTCCGGAAAGATACGAAAAAGACACGTTCTTCCATTTCACGATGGCTTTCTCGTCGTGATCCTCGGCCTCTTCTCCCTCTTCCGGTGCCCGTCTGTCCGGCACCATTTCCAGCACCTCTTCGATACGCTCGGCAGAGACAAAGGAACGGGAGAAGATCACCACCAGATTTCCGATCTTATT
>CADBGD010000205.1 GCA_902794115.1 Oscillospiraceae bacterium | reverse complement strand
TTCAGGATCATGGCATAAGTGAAATCCCGCTCACAGAGCCGATGACAAATATAGCAGCATGTGAAGGGCGCAAAAAGAAGTGACGGGAAGAAAAAGATCATCAGGGCGATGGAGGCCAGGATGCAGATCCACATCAGGAAAGTATGGGCCGGATACATCGTCGAGAAGGTGAAGCTGTGGAAGATCGTGCCACGTACATTATTCTTGAATCGGGCAAGATACGGAAACACATATGTGGCCGTGAAGATAAACGGCAGGATCAGAAGGACCGCCACAGGCAGGTACCAGGACGGAAGGGTGATACCGTTATAGCCCTTCCAGGCCACAAAGATATTGAAACTGGTGACAGCTGCATAAAGAAGAAGGACAAGCGTGATCAGGATGCCCTGAAGAAGATTCTGTTTAAATGAACGGAAGAAGTCGTGGACCGGCTTTTCCGAATGATCTGTAAAACGCTTATGGACGGCGTAGTAAAGTGCTGTGCAGGAGGAACCCAATGTCACGACCGGAAGACTGCAGACGAGCCAGCAAAGACTTAAGAGAATAATATCTCCCAGTTTGTCTCCTAAACTGTAGAATTTACTATTGGAAACGCGATCGTAGAAAGACTGGCTCATAATTTCACTCCTTTTCTCCAATATATTAGACGGTAGAACGCCAAAAAACAAGTCAAAACAATAACTTGCATACTAGAATAATTTATGTAGCCAACGGCAAAACTTTGTGCTACTCTATACATGATTCAAGGATGAAATGAATTCGCAAGACGAAATGAGGCAGACCGCATGAGACTTTCAGGTATTTTCAGCAACGGAATGGTTCTACAAAGAGACGTGCCCTGCACCATCTGGGGATGGGAGGGAAGCGCCGAGAAGGTTACAGCGGTCCTGGAGGGAACGACTGTTGAGGCCCGGGTCGAGGATGGAACTTTCCGTCTGGTATTGCCTCCGCATGAAGCGGCTACCGAAGTGACCATCGAGATCTGCGGAAGTGAAAAGATCGTACTTTCCGATGTCTGTTTCGGAGATGTGTTTTACCTGAGCGGCCAGTCCAACATGGAACTTCCGGTATACCGTACCCGGGATGTTTCCGCAGAAGAGATCGATGCTTCTTTTTATCCTTATATAAGACAATATCGCGTGACACCACAGTGGCACATGGATGAAGAAGAGGTGGCTTTTCTTCCCGAACTTCCCTGGACAAAAGGTGAGGGAAGTGAACTGGAGCAGATGAGCGCTGCCGGATTCTTTTGTGCCAAGCGCATTTACGACCGGACACAGATTCCGATCGGCCTGGTACTGGGTGCCCAGGGCGGATCGACCATTGAGGCCTGGATGCCTTCCAAACTTCTTCCTGAATTCGGCGACTATTCTTCGCAGATCGATCCTTTTATGAAAGAAGGCGCATTGACGGAATACCTGGCTGAGCAGGAGCAGAAAAATGCCGAGTGGCGTGACCATCTCAGAAGCGAAGATGATCAGAAATATATTCAGGAGATTCCGGAAAATGCATCGGATTTCAGCGTTCCGGGAATGCTTTTACAAAAAGAGGGAAAGGGCTACTGCGGGATCGTCTGGTTTTTCCGTGAAGTGGAACTTTTGGAAGAGCCGGAGGAAAATGCTTTTCTCTATTTGGGAAATCTGATCGATGCGGACCAGACTTTCGTAAACGGCACGCTGGTCGGCCGGACTGAATACCGGTACCCGCCGAGAAAATATCCTTTTGACGGAAAGATTCTTCACAAGGGGATCAATACGATCACTGTCCGTCTCACAACGGCGGATTTGTTGGTGCGCATCCGTACTATCTGGATACCGGAAAAGAGCATATCCTGCTCCGCGGCTCCTGGAAGATGAAGCCGGGAAAGACACCTGAGTATTTTCTCCGTCCGGGTGTGCGCGGCCAGGTCGTTCCGACGGCGCTGTATAAGACTTCCGTTGTGCCTCTGCGTGAGTATGCTTTCCGTGGCATGTGGTGGTATCAGGGAGAATCCAATTGTGACCAGCCGGAAGGCTATAGCGAGAAATTCCGGAAGATGATCGAAAACTGGCGTGAACTGTATCAGCAGAAACTGCCTCTGATCTGTATCGAGATGTGTGATTACACAGATCCGGTATCCGGAGTGACCCCTTTGGGCTGGGAGGAGATCCAGGCGCAGCAGCGTCAGGCGCAGAATGATGTTCCGGATTGTGTGGTCGTCTCTGCCAAAGATCTGGGTGCGCCATTGGAACTGCATCCTCAGAAGAAGAGCGAACTTGGAGCCCGCATGGCTGAGGCAGCTATGAAAATGTATTATTCTTAATCTTTATACATATTATGTAATGTTTCGACTTTGTCTGCGGTCCGCTGTCATAAGGGGCGGCCGCCTAACCCTGATGCACTGCGTTTCCCCCATGCGCAGTGCATTTTCTTTTCTAC
>CADBGD010000204.1 GCA_902794115.1 Oscillospiraceae bacterium | reverse complement strand
GCTGTACCAAACATTTCCTTACCAAGAACGCGCTTCTCATCACGTTCCTTCTCGGCAATAGCACTGAGTGCATCACGAGTACGGTCCGGATTCTTGATATTTTCCAGAAGAATGATCGGTGTCGATTTATCGGCAGTAGAAAGCTCGATGGTGCCAACGCGGAAAAGGCGCTGCCAGAAAGTCTTCTTCAGACGAACATCAAGCACACGGTACATCAGGAGTTCATCTTTCAAAGACTTAATGAAACCTTTCTCAACGAAAAGACGGTTCTCACTGAATGAATACTTCGTGAATGAAATCGGCAGACCCAAGTATCTTTTCTTATCCTGCCAAATGATCTTTTCCTCAACGATATAATCGTTCAACTTATCAATCTTTGCCATTTTGTACCTCCCAAGATGACCTATTTTCATTATATGTATAATGTTTTTTTTCGTCTAGCGAAATTCATAAAAATCACAAATTCGTAATACAATATTCAAAGATCATGAAACATAATCCATGATGCATTCCTTAAAGTAGGGACACCAGCTATGGGTGTACTGCATGGTAAGATCTCCTTTGAGGTAGAAATCATAACGGATCAGGCCGGGCTCGTCCGGGATCGGATCATCCCATGTTACGTCTAGATGATACCAGATCGAGTTGACCTTCACCTGACACCAGGCGTGGGCGCCTTCCCCATAACCGAACGTGGAGTTTCCGGAGATGGCACGGCATTCCACACCGGCCAGAAGACAAAGGGCGGTGCAGGCTTCCGCATATCCCTGACACTGAGCCATTCCCTCATCCAGCAGGATCTGCGCGGTCGAATATGTCGCAGTATCTTTATCCAGCGCATACTGGCAGCGGGTGATAAGATAATCGTGGATCGCATGTACTTTTTCTTCATCCGACATACCATCATGGGTAATCGTATTGACGATATCCAGAAGCTTATTCCCAACCTCTTCTGCTTCAGGTGACGGGTAAGACTTGACATTCTTTGCATACAGATACTGCATAGCCTGTCCGCAGGCGTTAAACGTCATTTTCAGTTCAGTATTGCAGACACCTTTTTTCTCCTTGTAAAGCACCTGCACATCTCTTCCGCGGAATACAGAATGTAATGCAAAAGCTGAATCCAATTCTTTCCAGTATGAAAGAAATGTATCATACGTATCCGTCTGCACATACACATTCGGTTCAAATGCATAAAGACTGTTGTAGATCTGATCGAATAACTCCTGTGCGCTGTTAACAGGAATATATGTATGGTTATCACGCCCGAAAACAAGATCGCTCAGACAGCCACAGGAAGATATAAGCAATGCCAGGATAATCGACATTGCAAGCCATTTTTTACAAGCTCTTTTTACGGTTTGCATCGTACACCTCTTTTACATCAAACAGTCTGGAAAAATCCACATTACGTAGTGTATCACCATTCAACATACAACGGTCAAAATACAGGTAATTATCTCCGTAAGTATTATATGCACTGGGTCCCACACCAAAGAAGATACGGAATCCCTGTTCTTTCAGATATACACACCGCGAGTCCGATCCCCGGATAAAATCTCCGTTCGGATAGACCAGCATGTTCACCGGACCGGTCAAAGAGCCAACCTGGGAAAGCCACTTCTCCGTATCACTCTGAATGGTGCCAAGCTCACAATGGTTGGCATTAATAAATCCATACGTGGAGGAAGCCAGGATCCATCCGGATTCTTTCAGTTTGTCCATGATCGATATAACAGTCGCCTTATTTGCCTCGATATCTGAATCAGAGGGAGAGATCTCCGGAAGACCGGCGGCAACCAGCGCCGCATTTCTGTCATCCACCTGGTCACGGTCGGTAATATAGCCGAATACCGACTGATACCCGGTCAGGGAGATAACGCCCTTTACACCGTTATAGGAAAAGTCCGGATGTTCTTCTATAAAGGCATCCAGAATACCGATTGCTTCGCTCGGACGGCTTACGACTACCTGTCCCGAAGCGCTGACATATTCACCGCAGACCTGACCCAGGT
>CADBGD010000203.1 GCA_902794115.1 Oscillospiraceae bacterium | reverse complement strand
TGCTGCGGAACGAAAATTAAGAACTTTATCGAAGGCGACTACGAAGGAAGACCCGGCTTTTACGATCTTTCTCTTTTTGAAGGAGTCCGCCAGGATGTGGTCTGCCCCGCCTGCGGTTCGCTTCCGAGACATCGAATTCTTGCTAAATGGGGAGAGACGAGAAAGAATCTTTTCGACGGGAAAGATATCCTTTATTTTGCGCCGGAACGCGGCATGACCGGCTGGATGAAGAAGAATCAGATCCGGTATAAAACGGCGGATCTTTTCGATGAAGGAGTGGATCTGAAACTGGATATCCAGGATACCGGCCTTCCGGATCAGTCCTACGATGTCATTATCTGCAACCACGTTCTGGAACATGTGGGAGACTATATGAAAGCGCTTTCCGAAATGCGCCGGATCCTTCGTCCGGGCGGGTGTTTTATCTGTTCATTTCCCATGAGTCCGGACGTGGATATCGTTGACGAAGATCCTTCGGTTCAAAGCGGGGAAGAGCGGCTGAAAAGATATGGCCAGAGTGATCATGTGCGGCTGTTTGGCATACACGCCGATCAGATACTGAGGGACGCCGGCTTTGATGTGGAAGTGATCGACGGCGATACGTATCCCGAAAATATCCTTCCTGTGACTGGTCCTTCGCGTTATGACATCAACCGTCTTTTCGTATGCAGGGAGGCTAAAAGATGACACGGGTGCTGGTGTATTTTCATGAGAAATATATGGCGCCCAGCGGGGGACCTGCGGGGTATCTTTATAACCTGAAGAACTATCTGGAAGATTCGGCACGCGTGACGGATGGTGCGTCAGCAAGCACAGCAGCTGGTGCGGCGGATTCGGAGGCCGATCCGGAGATCGTCTTTCTAAATGATAAAAATTTCCATTCCCGTTTTTCTTTCCTTGCGAAGAAAGCAGTGCACCGTGTATTCTCGTCCGACGGATCTCTTTCGGAGACAGGAAAGCGGATCGAAAGCATCTTCTATAACAGTGAGCAGGATGGAAGATATGCACTGGATGGATTTGATGCAGTGCATTTCCATAGTACGGCAGATATGTTCTCGCAGAAGAAAACACTCGAAAACTATAAGGGGAAAGTCATCCTTACTTCTCATACGCCAAAAGCACCGCACCGGGAGTGGATGGAGGATATGGAAAGTCCGGAAACGGTTGAGCGGGAGAAGGCACTTTTTGAAAGAACGAAAGAGTTCGATGAATATGCATTCAGTCGTGCGGATCATGTGATCTTTCCCTGCCGGGAGGCGGAGGAGCCGTATTTCCATACATGGGAAGAGTATCCGAAGTACCGGGATGAGAAGAAGATCATGTATCTTCCTACCGGCTGCCCGACATGTGTGCCGAAGAGGACGAGGGCGGAAGTCCGTGAAAAACTGGGGCTTTCGGATGAACGATTCGTCATTTCATTTGTGGGAAGACATAATCAGGTAAAGGGATATGACCGGCTGATCGAAGTCTTTGAAAAACTTGAAAACGTGACTGTGGTCTGCTGCGGAAAAGAGGGCGCGATCCCGTCACCGAAGGCGAAGAACTGGATCGAGATTGGATGGACGGAGGATCCGTTTTCCTATGTTCACGCATCCGATCTTTTCATTCTTCCGAACCGGGAAACCTATTTCGATCTGGCGCTTCTCGAGACGATCTCTTCCGGCAAGATCTCCCTGCTCTCCAGAACCGGAGGAAATAAGCTCTTTTCGGGAATGGAAGCTTTCGGTATCTATTCATTTGAAACAGAAGAGGAAGCCGTGGAGATCATCCGGAATGTCATGCACGAAGATCCGTCCGAAAGAAAGAAAAAAGAAGAAAGACAGGTGCATTTGCATCAGGAAAAATATTCCATGAAGAAGTTCTGTGAAGGATACCGGGAGATCCTTCGGAAAGTGTGTGGAAAGTGAGCGGGAATAAAGAAAAGAAATCTCTTTTCAAAAATGCGGTCTTTAGTGTGATCTATAGACTCCTGAATATTCTGTTCCCGCTGATCAGCTACGGGTATGCCGCGAGAGTCCTGACGTCGGACAGTATCGGACGGCATGC
>CADBGD010000202.1 GCA_902794115.1 Oscillospiraceae bacterium | reverse complement strand
CAGTTTGTCGACTATACGGCTGTTGCGGCGGTCGGTTCCTGTGCACCTCTTATTAATCTTATCATTAATCTGTTCGTCGGCATTTCCCTCGGCGCCACTGTAGTTCTTGCCTCCACCCTCGGCGCCAATCAGGAAGACCGCATCCATGACCTGACCCATACGATTTTTTCCCTGGGTATCATCTTCGGCATCATCACCGGAATCGTCGGTGTCGTTTTTGCCCGGACATTTCTGGAATGGATGGGCACCAAAGCGGAATACCTCGACCAGGCGACCACCTATCTTCGGATCTATTTTCTCGGGGCACCGGCTTTCATGATCTACACTTTCGGCCGCGCCATTATCGTGGCCACGGGAGACACCAAGCGTCCTCTGATCTACCTGACCACTTCCGGTGTACTAAACGTAATCTTAAATCTGATCCTGGTCGCTTTCTGCGGTATGGGTGTTGCCGGTGTAGCCATTGCCACCGTTGCTTCCCAGTTTCTTTCCGCGATCCTGATGACTCTGGCACTTCTCCGCTTCAACAGTCCCTGCCGGATCTTCATTTTCGAGTTGCGGATCCACAGTAAGCCTCTTTCCAGAATCTTAAAGCTGGGTCTTCCGGTCGGATTTCAAAATACACTCTTTTCTTTTTCCAACGTCATCATCCAGTCGTCGGTCAATTCTCTGGGCGCCTACTGTACCGCCGGAAACAGCGCCTGTATGAATATCGACTCCTTTATCTATGCCGGCATGAATTCCTTTACCCAGGGATGCATGACTTTTGCCGGCCAGAATTACGGTGCAAAGAAATACGAGCGTCTAAATGACATCTACCGCTCCGCCCTTCTTTCCATCACGGTCATTGGTTTGTCTTTAGGCGTCCTTTCCTATCTTTTCGGCCATCCTCTCTTAAAACTGTATCTTCCGGATTCTCCCGAGTCCATCGAATTCGGTATGGCACGTATGCTGGTGCTGGTTGTTCCCGATTTTCTCTGCGGCATCATGGACTGCGGCTCCGGCATGCTTCGTGGAATCAAGCGTTCCTTCTACCCTATGATCGCCACCATTATCGGAAGCTGCGGACTTCGTCTTCTGTGGGTCTATACTGTTTTCGCCCACTATAAAGAAACTACTCACGGTATCGCCTCTTACCGGATCCTTCTTTTATCCTATCCCATCTCCTGGGCACTGACTTTTATTGCCCTTTTCTCCTACTATGTTTATGTAAAAAAGACACATCTTTCAAAAGTGTAAGATTGACGTAAGGCACTTCGATAGTACCCCACCTCGTACGGCGGTAAGATGGAATCACAAAGAAACAAACGACGCCAACGAAACGAGGTACAAAGATATGAAAATGAAGTTCCAGAACACACAGAAGATCAAGCACACCATCATCACCGCAATCGACGCCATCGCTGTTCTCGGATTTGCTGTTACCGCGGTCATGGATGCAAAATATAAGAACATTCCGGTATGGGTATCCCTCGGTTTCTCCGTTATCGCAGTTATCACCTCCACCTACGAAATGTTCACCGCACCGAAGATCGAAGAAGATATCGACGAGGTCTGATCCCCCCCCTCATCTAACTCCACAAATTATTTCCCAATATAACTTCTCCATATAATTCCCCAATACCCTCCATTCACTTAGAAAGAAGACCGGTACAAAAACTGTACCGGTCTTTTTTCTATCTTCAGACTTACCAGGAAAAGTGAGGGGCACTAATTTGTAAGTCGTCTGATCTGTTTTAGATACGCATGGCGGAAGCCATCGCTCTCTGGGAACGTTCACGAAGCATTTCCACATTCAGTTCCATGTGATCGGAAACGGTACGTCCGTTTTCCAGAACTACGGTGCGGGTACCGTAGTCGGCACACTTTTTCGAGTGGGTGACCTGAAGGATCGTGATTCCCTTTTCCTGATTGAGGCGGCGGAACAGCTCCATGATCTCCGCACCGGACTTACTGTCCAGGTTACCGGTTGCTTCATCTGCCAGAATGATCTCCGGATTACTGATAACGGCACGGGCAATGGCCACACGCTGCTGCTGGCCGCCGGAAAGTTTTCCGGGCATGCTCTTTCTCTTTTCGGT
>CADBGD010000201.1 GCA_902794115.1 Oscillospiraceae bacterium | reverse complement strand
GACTGAACCTTCGTCCAGTGAACACCGGGCAATATCGCCCATGGTGTGCATCCCCAGTTTTTCCAGGCGCTTCGAAAGTCCTCTTCCGATGCGCCAGAAATCTGTTAAAGGCGTATGCCCCCAAAGAGATTCTTTATATCGTCTCTCATCCAGTTCGGCAATACGAACTCCGTCTTTATCTGCAGGGATGTGCTTGGCTTCAACATCCATGGCGACTTTGCAAAGATACATATTCGGCCCGATTCCGGCCGTAGCCGTAATGCCCGTAGTCTTCAATACATCCTGTATGAGCATCCGTGCAAAATCGTGTGCACCCATATCGTAGGTAGAAAGGTAACCTGTCGCATCGATAAATACTTCATCTACGGAATAGGCAAAGATATCTTCCGGCGCCACATACTTAAGATAGGTGCCATAGATCTTGGAACTGACTTCCATATATTTCGCCATCTGAGGAACTGCAACTACGTAGTCCACTTCTAAAGAAGGATCAGAATCAAGTTCAGATGCCAGATAACTCTTTCCAGAGAATGTTTGCTGTGGAGCACGGGCTTTCCTTTCGATATTCACATCCCGCACCTTCTGCACCACTTCAAAAAGCCGGGCACGTCCGGGGATACCATACCGTTTTAAAGACGGAGATACGGCAAGACAGATAGTCTTTTCCGTCCGGCTCTTGTCGGCCACAACCAGATGGGTATTCAGCGGATCCAGATGCCGCTGCACACACTCCACACTGGCATAAAAAGATTTCAGGTCAATGGCGATATAAACCTTCTCCATATCCGTTCCCTCGCTTTATGTACCGGCTTCCTTTCTCTAGGTTATACCCATGTTAACATAAAACGAACGAATGTTCAACTTCGATTTTAACCGCAGTTTTCCCTTATTTCTGCTTTCCGGCCATGCCCCAGTTTTCCAGCGGCGGCTCGGAAATCAGGATAAAGACATCTGTCGGCACAATAGAAAGGGCCTCCACCAGTTTCGAGGTGACGATCTCAATGAGAAGCTTCTTCTGCTCTTTCGTCCGGCCCGGGAACAAAGTGATCTCAATGATCATGAAGTGATCTGTTTTCTCTTCCGGCTTTTCAAAATCCTCCGGCTCGTATTCCAAGATCCGCTGGAACCGGTCCCAATCTTCCGTTCCGAGGGTTTCCATGATGCCGCTATGAACGCAGTCCAGAACAGTCTTTTTGTACTCTGGTGAAAATCCTTTCTGCATGTTGATTTTAACTATCGGCATACTTTCTTCCCTCCTTCTTCCAGTGCATTTCGAAGTGCATTGGGCACTCTTCTTGGTCCGCGGATGGCAAAGACGCCATAGTCTTCTCCTAAAACGGAGAAGGTGAATTTCTTTCTGTCATAGCGTTTTAAAAGCTGGATCTTCATGAGCGCCTTGATGGTCAGATTCTTGTCGGCATAGTCATACGGAATATCTGTCTCCAGCACCTTACACTGATAGAGGATCGCGGACACCGGCGCCCCCACATACAGGTAAACCGTGTCTCCCACCTGGATCCCGGCACCCTGCTTCCAGTCGATGATCGTTTCTTTTTCAAAAGCACTTTCGACGTCGTAGTATTTGGGGTTTGCAGGGACCACCCAGGATTCGGCTCCCCGCTCTTTCTTCTTTCTCCTTCGCGGTGCGGTAGCCTGAAAACTCACATCCAGTAATTCTTTGACCTGGGCCTCGGGAACGGTTCCATCCAGGAACACCGAGATCCAGTGCTGTTTATTCATGTGATAGGCAGGAAGGATTCCTTTTTCCTGAAGGATCATATCCCGAAAGAAAAAGTCATCGATCTTCAGGTTCATGACCGGCACCATATCTTTTCCCGAAAGCCCCAGAAGGTCTCTTCGGACGTGCATGATCAGCGCAAACCATTTCCGGTTTTCCCGATGACGGAACACGAATGCGGTTAATTCTTCCCATGGGTATTCCGGATCCGCCGCATACTGGTCGGCGATGTATTTCGTAATCTTTTCGGTAAGATCTTTCTTCGCCATATTTATCTCCCTATTTTCTCAGCACTGGATATCTCTTGTGCACTTACAGTTCGGGTAGTTACTGCAGCCCCAGAACGGACCATAGGCACTTTTTCTTTTCACCATGGGACTTCCGCACACAGGACAGATCCGCATGGTTCCTGTATTTCCTTTTTGGAGCTCTTCCCCCATCTTTTCATAGAGGACCTGGTTCATATGACAG
>CADBGD010000200.1 GCA_902794115.1 Oscillospiraceae bacterium | reverse complement strand
AAACGATATATCCGGAATTTCCGGAGCAATCTGTCTTTTTTCTTAAGCATAACGATCCTGACAGCGCTGGTTTCCTGCCTGCATGTCGCCTTTGATTCTTCGTATGGCGTACAGCAGGAAAGCTTTCAGACGCTTCTGAATGAAGCCCATCTGGAAGATGCGGAGTTCATGACGATTCTTCCGCTTGACGATGAAAAAGCCTTAGAGGAACAGCATCACGTCACGATCGAGAAGCAGCCTTATATCGATCTTCGGATGCAGAACACTGAGACGGAGGTCCGTATCTTTGCGCCATCTTCCGAGATCAATCTGTATCGTGTCCAGGAGGGAAGGGATATTGAATCAGATACGGATATTCTTCTCAACGGACTTTTTATGGAACGGCAGGGTCTATCTATCGGCGACAGCATTACTCTTGACGGCAAGATCTATCACATCTGTGGTGAAGTCATCCGTACCGATTATCTTTTCTGTCTGAAAAACATCACGGATACCTTTTCCGACAGCGACCGTTTCGGAGTCGGCGTGGTGAAGGAAAGTGCTTTTTCTGCATATGAGAAAGCAGATATGGCGACAGTCTATGCTGTAAGATACGGAGAAAGTACGGATGTGAATGCTTTCCGAAAAGCACTGAACGAGACTTATGGGACACTGTCCTATGTGGATGTCAGTAACAACTCCCGTATCCAGAGCCCGAAAGATCAGTTCGATGAATTAAGCTATACCGTGCAAATCATCCTGCCGACAACGATGGTGTTCATGGTACTTCTGATTGCAGTCGTGCTTGGACGTAAGATCAGAAACGAGAGAAAGATGATCGGAGTCCTTCATGCCCTCGGGTATAAACGGTATGAACTGGCTCTGCACTACAGTGTCCTTGGGGCGATCCCGGGGATCCTCGGGGGACTTCTTGGTATCCTTCTGTCGATACCGGCACTTACTCCTCTTTCGGATATGCTGATCGAAGATAAGATGGAAGTCTTCTATAAGGTGACCCACATTACCTGGAAGTCTTCTTTGGTGGCTCTTTTCCTTCCAACCGTGTGCTATGTGATTGCAGTTTTTATTACGGCGCTGATCAATATGCGGGGATCTGCGATCGACATGATCAAGGGACTTTCTAAGAGTAAAAAGAAAAGAATGGGCCTTCGTAAAGCGAAGATGAATTTCCGGACGAAATACAAGATCCGCGCCGTATTCGGGCATCTTCCGAGAACGCTTCTGGTCATCGCCGGTATCGCGCTGGGCGGAACACTGGTGGCCTTTACTTTCGCATGCGTGGACTCGATCCAGCGATATGTGGATACCAGCGTAAAAGAGACAGGTGATTTTGAATACGAATATTTCCTTTCCTCTGTGAAGACCGGAACGCCGGAGAAGGGATCGGCAGTGATGGCAGCCTCTTTCGAGGTCAAAGACAATCCCGACCTGATCACCTTGATGGGAATTGACGATACTTCGATGATCCATGTTAAAGACTCGGATGGAAATGAGTTCCCTCTTGATGAGGGCAAGTTCTATATCTCCGAGATGAGTGCTTTTGCCTATCACATCAAGGCCGGAGACACCATTACCATAAGAAATATAGCGGATCTGAAAGAATATCCGATCCATGTGGATGGAGTTTTCGTCAACGGTTCCCAGTCTTTGATGGTGGCATCCCGATCCTCGGTCAACAAGCTTCTCTCTATGCCGGAGGACGCCTATACACTGGTCATGAGCAAAGAAAAACTGCCGTACAGAGATTCAGAGCTCCTTCGTGAAGTGAGTAAATCGTCTCTTTCGGAAGCACTGGATAAGACGATCAATCAGGGAATGAAGGACCTTCTGATGCCGATCACGGCGATCGCAGTTGTTATCTCGATCATCACGACATACCTGATGGTCAATATCCTTCTTAATGAGAGTACATCGGTGATCTCCATGCTGAAGGTGCTGGGCTACAGGGACGGGGAGATCAACCGGATCGTGACCTATATTTATCATCTGCTTCTTCCCATCGGCATTGCTCTGGGAATCTGGCTGGGCACGGTTCTGAACCGGCTGAACTTTGAATCCCAGACGGCGAAGTATAACTCTTTTATCGAGAACTATGTCATGCGTGGGGATCACACTTGCCTCCTATGTGATATCCATGTTCCTGCTGTCATCCAAAGTGAAAAAAGTAGAGATGGTGGAGAGCTTGAAAAACACTCAGGAATAATATAGGTAAGGAATAAAAATCAGGTTTGACAGAGCATTTTCCGAAGCGTATAATTGCGAATGATTCGCAACTGTGCGCTTCGTTTTTGCATGCAAAAGGAGATTGAAGATGGAGAAAGGGCAAAAGAAGACTTCGAAACTTCTGCGGTTGGCTTCCGTTTTACTCGGACTTCTGATCGCGTGCTCTGTTTTATTCTCCGGATTGTTTCTCTATGCGGAGATGGATCATGACTGTGAAGAGGAGCACTGTCCGATCTGTGAGATCATGGCCCAGTGTGAAAACGTCCTTTCCGGCATGAAAGAAGTATGCTGTCATGCCGGCATGGCGGTGATCGGTCTTTCCGTTTTTTATGCGATCCTTACCTTTTCCATGTGGGTGCAGGTGCGCCCGACTCCGGTTTCCAGGAAAATCCAGCTGAATAATTGATCCTTCCACGATTTGATTTCAACTAAGTACATCAATTCGTGGAGGAAAAAATGAATAAGAAAAATATCAGCGTACTTGCTGCGGTTGCGACTGCAGTGAGCTTTACTGCATGCAATCATGCTAAGAAATCCGATTCAAAGAAACTGTCTATCGTCACGACCATCTTCCCGGAATATGACTGGGTCATGTCGATCCTCGGAGAGGATAAAGAGGATGCCGATGTAACCATGCTTCTGGACAAAGGTGTCGACCTTCATTCCTACCAGCCGACTGCGGAAGATATCCTTAAGATCACAACATGTGACATGTTCGTATATGTCGGTGGTGAGTCGGACGAGTGGGTCGAAGATGTTTTGAAGCAGGCAACCAATAAGGACATGGTCGTTAGCGATCTTCTTGAGGTGCTTGGCGACAATGTCAAGGTGGAAGAAGTGGTCGAAGGCATGGAAC
>CADBGD010000199.1 GCA_902794115.1 Oscillospiraceae bacterium | reverse complement strand
TGAAAATAGGACTCAATGCCTGGTATTGGCGAAATGAGTCCTATCCGCTAGAGGGGAGAGGTAGGACTCATCTATGGAAAATTGCTAAATGAGTCCTATTTTTCGTGTTTTCCATAGGACTCAAACACTGTTTTTGAACGATTGAGTCCTACGTTTGCCAGGGGTGTAGGACTCAACTATCGATTTTTACCAAATGAGTCCTATCCTATTGTCAGATATCTCTCGTATATTCCGAATTCAAAATCAGATCCGACCATCGAATTCTTCCATTCGCTTATAGTACGCTTCGGCGAATTCGTCCCAGCCTTTGGGGAGCCATTCGGCGAAGTCCTGAAATACATCGGGGCTTGTGAGGTCCTTGATGATCCTTGGATACATATCGGTGCGGCCGTACTCGTAATCCAGCTCGGCGGAGTGACGGCAGATCTTGGAGATGACGCTGATTCCGTAAGTGTCCACGAGATAGGTGATGAGGCGGAAGCCGAACTGGTATTCCCGTTGTTCGATGCCGCTGTCGACTTCGTTCTCAGTGAAAAAATAGCCTTCCGGATCCTGAAGGATCGGTTCCTCATCGTATGGACACATGGGAGAGTTTCCTCGAAGATAGTGATACGTGTCGAATTCCGGTTCGTTATGCTTCTTGGCAAGAAGATATTCCGCATATACAGCCAGCCCCTCAGTGAAGATCTGTCCCATGTCGTGGGAATTTCGAAGCTGGAGAGTGTGCATCAGTTCATGCCGGAGAGTAGAAAGCTGATTCGAGTCCAGAAGATCTTCTTCGTAAATGTGAATGGCGTTATCGTGCGCGCTTTGAACAACTCCATCGTTTCCGTATACATCCACAATGATGTTGATCTTATTGGTATCCCGGTTGACGTCATCGAATACATGGGGCTGGTCAAAGACGCAGTACCGCCAGTTGTAGTCGGACTTCTCCACATAGGTGTCGTAGGACATGCCGAAAGTCTCTTCCAGTTCTTTCATGGTCTGCTCGATGAGAAGGGCAGCATCGCCATGAACCTCGGCGCCTTCCCGAAAGAAGATGAAGTAGCGGTCGCCTTCGTAGAAACAGTCTTCTTCTACGGTAAATACATCGCTTGGATCACCGCTTAATTCAATACTGGGCCACTTGCTGTCGGTTCTGGCATTGGGATCTCTTTGAATCATTTTGATCGTGGGCTCCGGAGGAGTTAGTTCGGGAAGATCCTGATGCCGGAAAGAAGGATCATTTCTGACCTCCTCTTCGTCTTCCCGGCCGCCATGGATGCAGGTGGGCTCCGTCTGGCCGTGCCCGGTTTTGCCGTCTTCGATTTCTGAAACACGGTTACTGGCGGCAGGGGGATTCATTTTGGCCTGATCTGTGGAAGCATCTTTTCCTTTTTGGCATCCCGGTAAAAAGGACGCACTAACCGTGACCGCAGCCAGCAAAGCTGCGACCTGAGCATTTCTCTTTTTCATGTTTTTACTCCTTATGATTTACTTTTCCAAATGTACCCGCATTTAATGACGGTCTCGATATGGTAACTGGCTTTCCCGAGTGTGGCACGAAGCTTCTTTACATGTGTGTCCACGGCCCGGTCATATCCTTCGTAATCCGCGCCCCAGACTTTGTCCAGAATGCGCTCGCGGCTGAGTACCTGTTCTTTGTTTTCCAGAAAGAAGAGGAGAAGATCGTATTCTTTCGGAGCCAGATCGATCTTCTTTCCGCTGACGGTCACAAGCCGTCTTGCCGGCTCAATGACAAATTCATCGGAAGTGATCCTTCCGTCCTGCACCAGAAGCCCCCGGTAGCGGGAGATCAATGCATTGACTTTGGCAAGAAGGACCTGAGTCGAGTAGGGCTTGGTGACGTATTCATCGGCACCGATCTCATAGCCTTCGATGATATCTTTTTCGGCGCCCAGTGCCGTCAGAAAAAGCACTGGAACATCGTATCTTTCACGGATGAAGCGGCAGACTTCTTTGCCGTCTTTTCCGGGCATCATGATGTCCAGTATGATCGCATCATAGTGTTTGGTGGCAACCAGCGAACAGGCATCGTCGCCGTTATTGACATCGTCCACTTCGAATCCTTTTTTGCGGAAAAAGGAAGCGGCAATGGTGCGAAGCGCCGGATCGTCTTCGGCAAGAAGAAGTGTATATTGGTTCTGTACCTTGTTTTCCATATTTACATTCCTTTTCTTTGGCCCTGCTTTTCTGCGCCGGCTTTCTTTCTGTTCTTATTTCTGTTCGTTCTTCCTTTTCATCTCGAACCAGAAGGTGGTGCCGCTAAAGTCACT
>CADBGD010000198.1 GCA_902794115.1 Oscillospiraceae bacterium | reverse complement strand
CGCCGGCGAAGAGTATGCAAAAGCACTTACCCTTTCTCCGGAGACGATCGCTTCTCTGGAAGTGCCGATGATCCCGAAAGAGATGTATATCCAGAACGTCAATGCGATGTAAGTAACACATCATATATTGCGCTATACGTAAAAATCCATGAAGTGGTCAATGTAGAGGGTACTTACATTGACCACTTTGTTGACTTTTCAGATTTTCTTTTGTAACCACAGAAGATCGTACCAACGGTCGAATTTCTTGCCGATGTCTTTCATGTGCGCAACTTTTTCATAGCCCATGTGCTTGTGATAATTGAAACTGTCGTGAGTGAGGTAGTCGTCCTCTTCCTCAGAAAAAGCAACTCCGGCCAGCAGGTTAATGATGCCTTGTGCTTTCAAGCGTTTTTCCAGTTCCTGATAGAGAAGAGAACCGATGCCCTGTCTTCGATAATCCTTATCCAGATAGATGGAGTTGGCCACCGACCAGGCATAGGCTTCGCGGCAACTATACGGGCTGGCGTACGAGTATCCGACAATAAGACCGTCTTTTTCTGCGACCAGATACGGGTACTTTCCCATAATCTTTTTCATACGATCCTGAAACTCGGCGACAGTCGGGACTTCATATTCAAAAGAGACTGCGGTATTGAGGACATAATAGGAGTAGATTTCCACCAGTCTCTGTGCATCTTCTAACTTTGCATTACGTATTGTGTACATCATAAATCTCTCTTTCGGTTCATATAGATTCAGACGGCGTTACGCCTATGGTGCTTTGTAGAACGGGCATCTTTCATGGATGCATTGCAGGTTCTGTTCAGAGAACTCGCATTGCTGCTCTTCGTATTCCAGATGCACGGGGAAGTGGGCATTTATATACTCGATGCCGTGTTTGAAGGCGATCATGGCATCACGCTTGCAGCATCTGGGACCGTTGATGCTTCCCAGTTCCAAAATAGCAGCAGAAGTATATTGCATATGGTCTCCCCAAGTTCCGTCATCAGACAGAGGACCCGTGCCGTCAATGATGGAAAGAGCGGCGCCGATCGAGGTGATCGCTCCGCAAATGCCCCAGTACCCGCACATGGCTCCCGGCATCTTCAGCCCCTCCTGAAAAAGCCTTTCCAGACTTTTCTGAAGATCGATCTTTCCGCCGGCATTATAGAAGGCGACCAGAATGCTTGCACCATCCAGTACGTGATGTTCCGGTCCGTGGATGCTGACATATTCTTTTTGTGCCACATTCTTAAAGATTCTGACCGGATTGATTCCTTTCTCATTTTGGATATCCTGAATGATTAGATTTGCTTTTTCTTCTGTGGTCATATAGCCAACTCCTTAGTACTATTTGTGCCGTTTCTTTTATTTCTCGGAACAAGTACAGCAATCTTCTTCCTTCCGGCAGGCTTCGTTATAAATCGCCAGCGCTTCCAGGACTTTCTCCTGCTCCGTTTTATTCATTTGTGAGAAGACCTTTTTAAAAGCCGCATTCATGTCGTTTTCGATCTTTTCAAACCTTGACTGTCCCGCATCGGTCAGAGTCAATACCACACAACGGCGGTCTGTCTTCGAAGGTTCCCTAACCACATATCCTTTCTGAACAAGTTCTTCGATACTCCGGCTGATCCCACTCTTATCGAGGTGGAGTTGCTTGGCCAGATCCTTGATGCATATACCGGGATTCCTTCCAATTTCCACGACCAAAAAGCACTGGGACTCGTTTACACTGCATTGGCAGCAGTCACTTCGGTTTATGTTTTCCAGATGGCATTCCAGTTCTCTCGTCAACTCACGAAATTGTTGTACTTTATTCATGTCGGCCCGCTCCTTATCGTTGTTGTTTTGCTTTGTTTGAATAGATGATAATCGCAATAGTTGCAAAAGTCAACTAATTTTCCAAAAAAGATTACAGGGAATATCTTCATAAGAAAAAACCTTGGAACCATCTTTGATTCCAAGGTTTTGTGTGAGTAATTCTATATCGTGACGATATCGTGTGAGATCAGAGCGACTGCTTCAGGATCTCGCGGACCTCGTCTTTGGAAAGGACTTTGTAGCCGCCTTCAAGGATGATGGTTCCTTCCGTGATGCCGTCGATCATGTCCTCGGTTGCCCCAAGCTCCGAGATGTTAAGCGAAACACTAATCTTTTTCATCCAGTCTTCCATAGCTGAAAGGCCTTCCAATGCCATCTGCTCGTCGGTCTTTCCTTCAGAAGAAACATTCCATACTTCCTCAGCGAATCTCTTAAACTTCTTGACACCGTAAGGAAGGATGTAGCGGTAGTAGGGGAGGGAGACGGCGGCAAGGGT
>CADBGD010000197.1 GCA_902794115.1 Oscillospiraceae bacterium | reverse complement strand
AGCTGCGGATAGATGATCCGGGATAAAGATAGAGTATCCACATAGTCATTTCCGATCGTCTTTCCGAAGAACTTTCTGGCATCCCTATAAAGAAACTTCATGTCAAAGCAATGAATGTTATGCCCCACCAGAACCATATCTCCGGTGAAGGAAAGAAAGCTAGAAAGAGCGGACTGAAAAGAAGGCTGTCCTTCGACCATATCATTGGAGATTCCGTTGACCATAGTGGCATAGTAAGGAATCGGCCGGCCCGGATCCACAAGCGTAGAGAATTCATCCACGACTTTTCCGGAACAGACCTTCACGGCAGAGATCTCGATCACCTCATCCGTATTCGGAGAAACACCTGTGGTCTCTAGGTCAAATACCACATAGTCAGGTACATAAAGATTCTTTTTGTTGCCCGGGTTTCCTGAAAGCATGGATCGGTCTTCTTTCTAATTTAACTCTATGGGTATTATACCAGAGGATCACAAATCACATATCATGATGAACTCTTCTTCGTTTTCATCCACGGTTTTAAATCCGACCTTTTCATACATGCGGACAGCATAGTTGGCTTTCTGTACGGCAAGAGATGCCCGTTTAAAACCTTTCTCTTTAAGAAGAGCCAGCATATCCTTCATGAGCCTGGTTCCGATTCCCTGTCCTCGGTATTCTTTGTAGAGTGATATTGCAAATGACGGTGTTTCCTCGTCCACGTGGCCGTAGTCATCCATAAGACGGGTCCAGGCCGCGCCGACTACTTTTCCTTCATCTTCGGCAACTATGCAGTAGTCTGCCTTGCCGCTTCCAAAATCCTCATAGTATATCTTCAGTTCCGTCCGCTCGATAATATCTCTCGGAGGCGGGTCCATCCCTTTCGGGATAAATATCGCTTCATAGAGAAAGTCACGCAGAAGAATCGTTTCTTCAGATTTCAGTTCTCTTAATACCACGTCTTAAGGATCCTTTCTTCACAAAAGAACAGATGCCCATTCCGCTTCTTTGAATCCGGTAAGAACAAAATCTTTTCCTACCAGAAGCGGACGCTTGACCAGCATCCCATCCGAGGCCAGAAGAGCAAACTGTTCATCTTCACTCATGCCCGGAAGCTTCTTAGAAAGTTCCAGTTCACGATACTGAAGGCCGCTGGTGTTGAAAAAACGTTTTAACGGAAGGCCACTCATCTTATAGTACTTCCGCAGTGTCTTCTCATCCGGGTGATCCTCTTTAATGTCGATCACCTCATGTTCCACTTTATTCTCCTGAAGCCACTTCAACGCCTTCTGGCATGTCGAACAACGGCTATAACAATACACCTTAACCATGCTTACGCCTCGCCTTCTTCTGTATCAGTTACCACCATTTTATCCCTAGGTTCTTTTCTCGCCAATACCCGGGGATCGCAGAGACGGCGATTGGGTCACTGTTCATATCGGCAAAACGGATGTTTGAGCACATCCTTATCGTCACACCATGATATAATGACCACAAGGACTCAAACGAGGAGATGGCCATATGAAAAGAACTATCCGTAACTCAATCTCGTTCATTACCTGTCTTGTGCTGATTCTCTCTCTGGTAATGAGCCTGACAGGTTGTTTTTTCCATTCGGGGAAACCCGGTGTGTTTGAGCCTGTCGAGATCACATCCAACAACAGAGAATCTCTGGATGAACTGGAAAATGCAATTCTTCAGGATCCGGCGATAAAAAAGATCAGTTACGGCTGCCATAAGGGAGATTCAAAAGCCACTTCCACTGAACTGAGCATGGATCTAACTCTTGAAAAGTCCATCGACAAAGAGTCTGCGGAAGAACTGATGAAAACAGTGATCCTTCCTCGTCTGGCGAAGAACGGTGATATCATTCAGATCCTGCTCTCATCCGGCAACTGGCATTCTTTACGGATCAACTTTGTGGAACCAAGCGGCAGTATGCCTGTTTGTTATTCTTCCGACGAGACGTCCGATTTTCAGGTCTGGAAAGACGATGGGATATCATTTGATCTGAAAGATTACGCCTGAACCCCCTAACGAAAGGAAGCTTTTGTTTTGAAACTGAGAGCATTTGATATAGATAAAGATTTTGAGGTGATCCGGAACTGGATCACGGATGAGCGCACGCATGCGATGTGGAGCGCGAACCGCATCGGGTTTCCGATGGAAAGAAAAGATTTCGAGGATTTTCTGAAAAGACAGAAAGAAGAAGGCGACAGTGCTTTTGCCGCGGAAAACGAGGACGAACGGATCGTCGGATTCTTCCTTTACGGAAAGAACGAGGAAACGATGGAAGGCTTACTGAAATTCATCGTCGTCGATCCCGAGCAGCGTGGGAAAGGCACGGCGCA
>CADBGD010000196.1 GCA_902794115.1 Oscillospiraceae bacterium | reverse complement strand
GAAGAACTTCAGAAGGAACAGAAGTGACAGGAAGTAGGTCAAAGGAGAAATGTCCTTATGCTTTCCTGTGCAGAGCTTGATGACGGTGTAGCTGATGAGCGCCAGACCGATACCGTGTCCGATGGAACCGGAGATCGGCATAGCCAGTACCATGATCGCTACAGGGACGATCTGGGAAAGATCGTTAAAGTCGATGTCCTTTAAGTTACTGAACATCAATGTACCGACATAGATCAGAGCGGCGGAGGTGGCCGATGCCGGAATAATGGCGGCGATCGGTGCGATGAACATGCAAAGCAGGAACATGAAGCCGGCTGTCAGAGAAGTCAAACCGGTGCGTCCGCCAGCTTCTACACCGGAAGCAGATTCTACGAATGTGGTGACGGTGGATGTACCGGAAAGAGAACCGGCAACAGTACCGACGGCGTCAGAAAGGAGCGCCTGCTTCATCTGCGGCATGTTTCCTTTTTCATCCAGCATCTTGGCACGGGATGCGGTACCGACGAGAGTACCGATGGTATCGAACATGTCGATGATGCAGAAGGTGATGACCAAAGTAATGACCGTAAACCAGCCGATGTTGGCAAAGCCCTGGAAGTCCAGCTTAAAGAGCGTGGTGTCGACCATATCCCGGAACGGCGGCAGGAAAGATGCATTTCGCAAAGAACCGAAAGGATTCTTATGGAAGGCGATCGCGGTGCTGGCCCAGTAAATGCAGGAAGATGCGGTCATGCCGTAAAGAACGGCGCCCTTGACCTTCTTATGTGCCAGAGCCACGATCAGGAAAAGTCCTACCAGCATGGTCAGAACGGAAAGGACCATCTCGTTATAGGCGGAACCTAAAGTGTCTTTCGCGGAAGAGGCGGTAAGTGCGCCGAAGAAATCACGCATGGCATAGAAAGGACCTTTGGAGACTTCCTGTCCGTCCACGATCTCGGTAGCGTAAAGAGAAACGTTGGAACCGAAACCGATGTTCATGAGCATCAGACCGATGGCCGGACCGATACCGAGACGGACACCTAAAGGAATGGCATCCACGATCTTCTGCCGGATGTTAAATACAGACAGGATGATGAATACGATACCTTCTATGAAGATGATACACATGGCCATCCGGAAGGACTGAAGATAAGTGGTTCCGGTGATGACGACGATGTTGGCCGTGACAGTGGCGAAGAAGGAATTCAATCCCATGCCCGGCGCCATGACGAAAGGCTTGTTGGCTAAGAAAGCCATGCAGAATGTACCAATGGCGGATGCGATACAGGTGGCAAGAAATACACCATTCCAGAGATCCTGGCCCTGGGAGCCGAACCCGGTGAGAAGATTCGGGTTTAAGGCGATGATGTAAGCCATGGTCATGAAGGTGGTCAGACCTGCAATGATCTCGGTACGTACGGTAGTACCATTTTTCTGAAGATGGAATGTCTTGTCTAAAATACCGGTTTCTACGACTGCTGTTTGCTTTCCGGCTTTCGATGCAGCAGTGGCCGTGGACACGCCGGACTGATTTTTGGGCGCGCCGGATCTGCCTTGCGGCTTTTTCTTCTTACTCATAATCTACCTCCCATTTCCACAGAGTTTTACTCTACTTTCATTCTATGCCTTATATTTCGGGCTCGCAATATCTGAAAGAAGATGACAAACAAAAAATATAAATGGATAGAAAGTTGATATTTTCACGTATTTCCTTGAAATAGAATAAAAATATAGGGGGACGGACATGTGGCATTTCCCCGATCGTGATTTTTCGTAGAAAGAGAGAAATATATGGAAAATTTTTCCTTTTATTCCCCGACATATTTTGAGTTCGGGAAAGACAGTGAGATGAAAGCCGGAAGTCTGGTCAAGCAGTTTGGCGGATCGAAGGTGCTGATCCATTATGGCGGCGGAAGTGTCGTCCGTTCCGGCCTTTTGGATCGGGTAAAGAAGTCCCTTTCCGACTCCGGCATCGCTTTTATCGAGCTTGGCGGCGTCAAGCCGAACCCCAGATCCGGCCTGGTTTACGAAGGTATTGATCTTTGTAAAAAAGAAGGCGTCGACTTTATACTTTCTGTCGGCGGCGGAAGCACCATCGACTCCGGTAAAGCCATCGCGGCCGGTGTGGTCTATGACGGCGACTTCTGGGATTTTTACAGCGGTAAGTATATTGAAAAAGCACTGCCGATCGGAACGATTTTGACGATCTCGGCTGCCGGCAGTGAAGGCAGCCCGGACTCCGTGATTACAAAGGAAGAGGGCATGTTTAAGCGTGGCGCCAGCGGCAATGCCATCCGTCCGAAGTTCAGTATCCTGAACCCGGCTCTGACGCAGACATTACCGGTCTATCAGGTGGCCTGCGGTGTGACGGATATTATGGCTCATCTTTATGAGAGATATCTTACTA
>CADBGD010000195.1 GCA_902794115.1 Oscillospiraceae bacterium | reverse complement strand
ATCGACTCCGCGATCTTCACGGGACTGGAGATCCCGCCGTATTACGATTCCATGCTGGCGAAACTCAGCGTGTATGCGCCTTCCCGTGCCGAAGCCATCCGTAAGATGCAGACCGCGCTCGGCGAAGTCATCATCACCGGGATCAAGACCAATGTGGATTATCTGTATGAGCTGATCAACCACCCGGATTTCCTGTCCGGCAAGACCGACATCGATTTTATCGACCGCGTCAAAGGAGAGAAGGAGCCCCAGAAGAAGGCGGCTCCGGCGAAAAAGAGAAAGACGACGAAGAAGAAATAAGAGGTAAGATATGGAACTGCGGTATCTGTTTAAAAAGACGAATTTCGATGCCCCGCCGGCATCCGGAGTGAAAGAACTCTCCATGGATGAAGCGGCGGCCCGTCTGCGCGAAGGCGAAGAGGCGGCACTGGCCGGAATCGAAGACGGCCAGGTGAAAAAACCGTCGGCGCCGCAGGGCATCATCATGCGCTGCCCGCACTGCAGCAAGACGATCTTTACCGAAGATCTGATCCGGAATATGGGCGTCTGCCCGGAGTGCAGCCACCATACCCGCGTGTCCGCCAAGGAGCGCATCAAGGAGATCTGCGATGAAGGTTCCTGGGAAGAGTGGGAGGCGGACATCGGATTTGCCAATCCGCTGGATACCCCCGGATATGAGGATAAACTCAAGAAACTGCAGGCCAAGACTTCCCTTAACGAGGCGGTTGTGACCGGCCGCTGTAAAATCGGCGGTCAGGATGCGGTCCTGGGCATCATGGACAGTTCATTCATGATGGCCTCCATGGGAAAGATCGTAGGTGAGAAGATCACCCGTGCTGTGGAACGGGCCACCGAACTTCGTGTACCGGTCATCATTTTTACCTGCTCCGGCGGTGCCCGCATGCAGGAAGGTATCGTCTCTCTGATGCAGATGGCCAAGACTTCTGCAGCCCTGAAACGGCACAGTGACGCGGGTCTTCTTTATATATCCGTTCTGACAGATCCGACCACCGGCGGTGTGTCGGCAAGCTTTGCCATGCTGGGAGATATCATTCTGGCGGAACCGGATGCGCTTATCGGCTTTGCCGGTCCGCGAGTCATTTCCCAGACCATCGGTCAGGAACTGCCGGAAGGCTTTCAGCGCTCCGAATTCCTGGTACACCACGGTTTCGTGGATGCTATCGTTGACCGCCGGGATATGAAGGATACATTGGAAAACCTTCTGAGAAGACACGAAGGCAACGACGTACCGAAGTTCAATCCCCCGGAAAAGCCCCGTTCCCATGCGACGAAAAATGCCAGAAGAACGGCCTGGGAGAAGGTCTGCCTGTCCCGTCAGAAAGAGCGCCCGATCGCATCCGATTATATCGAGCGTCTTTTCCCGGATTTCTTTGAACTCCACGGAGACAGAAATTTCGGCGATGATAAGGCGATCATCGGCGGACTGGCCACATTCCACGGCGTGAATGTCACAGTCATTGCGGAAGCTAAAGGAAAATCCACTTCGGAGAATATTTCCAGAAACTTCGGTATGCCCTCTCCGGAAGGCTATCGAAAAGCACTGCGCCTCATGAAGCAGGCGGAAAAGTTCCACCGTCCGGTCCTTTTATTTGTGGATACGCCCGGCGCGTACTGCGGCATCGAAGCGGAAGAAAGAGGCCAGGCACAGGCGATTGCCGACAATCTCTATGAGATGTCCGCTTTAAAGACACCGGTGTTCTCCGTAGTCATCGGCGAAGGCGGTTCCGGTGGAGCACTGGCGATGGCCGTGGCAGACGAAGTCTGGATGATGGAAAATGCCATCTACGCGATCCTTTCGCCGGAAGGCTATGCCAGTATCCTCTGGAAAGACGCATCTTTGGCTCCTCAGGCCTCCGAAGAAATGAAGCTTTCATCGGAATATCTTCTGAAGATGAAGATCATCGACGGCATCATTCCGGAACCGAAAGAAGACCTGAACAAGGAGAATTTCGGCCGTACCTGCGACTACCTCGAGCGTGTCATCAAGCGCTTCCTTTGTAAGCATATGGAGTGTGACGCGTCGACTCTTCCGGAAACAAGATACCAGCGTTTCCGTGCTTTCTGATCCTTATTGGGGACCTTTTCAGTAAAATGCGAAAGACTCTTTTCAAATCGTATTACTTCACTTATTTGTGAAGTAATACGATTTTTTATAAAGCGACATGTAAAACATCTTTGCTTCATTTTGACAAAATCAAAGATCCGTCCATTTTGAACGGATCTTCTTTTTTCACTCATTTTCATCTGAAAACAGCATCAAAAACACCCCCTAATAGGAATAATATTTTATATATTTATACATAATATATAGGCGTTCTGAAATCGGTTTCGAAAAATGACCCGGTTTTTCGTATGATGTGATACTTTTCACTTAAACAAAGATACAAAGAGTC
>CADBGD010000194.1 GCA_902794115.1 Oscillospiraceae bacterium | reverse complement strand
CATCAAGCGAAGTGAGGATATACTCACAGAATTCTTCCGACTCCTGAATGTCTTCCTCCGACCAGCATTCGATACCGGTCTCCGGCCAGCTCATTCCGACGGATTCCGGATTCTCCAGTGAAAAGATCATGCTCAGGATATCCCCGCTGCATCTGCGGGTAAAGATTTCTTCATCCAGCTCGTGAAGACGCTTACTTGCTTCCGCGCCGGTATATTTCTTGGCAACCGGGGTCGTGGGATCCGTTGTATCTGTCGGATCGGTAGGATCAGTGCTGTCTGTAGGAGCATCTGTCGGCTCGTCAGTTTCTTCTGTTTCTTCTGTGGTTGTCTTCTTAGATGTCTTTTTCTTCTTTTTCGTGGTTTCCTTAGTACTGCAGGCGCAGCTCAGCAGTATAGATAAGATGATCGCGGCGCTTCCGAGAGTACGGAGGATCCGCTTGATGCTCTTTTTCATATGTCATTCACGCTCCTTCTCTTCTTGTGCCATTTAACCATAATTCAGAGGTAAAGTAAAACGGAGCGTTTGGCGAAATAGGTACGGAGCACGTGGCAAAATCGGTCAGGTACGTACCCTTTCGCTCTTGTAGGAAAGAAGTGTGACCACCATGACCGCCACGGCCAGAACGAAAAGACAGGCAGCCACCATCAGCATATTATCCAGACGGGCCCGGCCGTTGAGAAGATCCTGGAAGATCAGGCAGAGATTATAGATCGGGATCAGGTAGTGGGACTTCGGCGAGATTCCGAAACGGAACATGGCAAGAAGCGCGGATACCGTGCAAAGCAATGTCACCGGGAGCTGGGCGATCTGCGCCTGGTTCATGTCCTTGCAGAACAGGGAGATCAGAACTCCCAGATTCGAGAAGAAATAGCACAGAAGCACCGCATAAAGAACGATCAGCAGGATCTGGCCGGACGAGACGGCCACACCGGAAAAACCGAATACATCCCGCACGCCGAACTTTTCACATAGGACGCTTCCCAGTATATCCAGTCCGATATATAGGGTCGAGCTTAAAAGGCTGATCGCGCAGACCGAGAAGATCTTTCCAAGGATCAGGCTGATGGGGGGAACCGGAGACAGCATGACCTGATAGAAGGTGCCTCTGGCCTTATCTCCCGCCACCGTGTCGCTGGCAAAATTGGCGATATTCGCCGTCAGCGGCAATATCAGCATGTAAGGAAGGAGCATGGCGATGATCCGGTTGGTGTTTTCTTTCTCTTTCAGATCCGTCATGACCGTCGTCCGGATCTGCGTGCCTTCCGGAAGCCTTCCCTTATACACATCGGCATAGGCTTCCCGTACGAAAGACTCTGCCGACAATTTCAAATAGGCGGAAATTCCGTTATTTTCGTAGTAATAGATATGCACGTTCATGATGTCTGAATAGTCCACCAATACGTCGTATTCGTGAAATGCATCTGAATTTAGGAACGTCTCCACCTCTTCTTCCACCGGTTCGATCCAGACATCCTTTCCGTCCACCGATCCGATATTGATCCGGTCGATGCCGACGCCGGCAAAGAACATCCGGTAGGCCTGCGCATCTCCTTCTTCTCCGCCTTTCGGCTGAAGAAGGGACACACCCACCGTCATCATAAGCGAGATCACCGGCAGGAGAATAAATCCCAGAAGCAGGCTCTTCTCTTTACCGATCTTTTTCATCTCATGGCAGAAAATCGTTCCCAGTCCGTGCATACTCTTATTCCTTATGTTTTCCCACGATGGCTTTCTCTTCGTGGTTTTCCTTATACAGTTTTAAAAAGGCCTCTTCCATCGTCGAGACGCCCTGGCTGGATGCCAGTTCCGCCATTTCGCCCACATACACGCTCTTTCCGTCTACGATGACTCCGACCCGGTCAGAAAGACGTCTGGCCAGATCCAGAATGTGGGTGCTTAAGATGATGCATTTTCCTTCTTTTTTCAGTTTCAGCATATACTCTTCGATCAGATTCTGGGTCAGGATATCCAGACCGTTTGTCGGCTCGTCGAAAATAATGGTATCCGGATCGTGAAGAAGACAGATCGCAATCGACGTCTTCTGCTTCATGCCGGTGGAAAAGGTCTCGTAGCGGCGGTTGCGGAATTCCGTAATGCCGAAATAATCGAAAAGTTTCGTCTTATTTTCCGTGATCTTTTCCGGTGTCATTTCATAAAGGCGTCCGTAATACTCCGCCAGTTCGTCCGGTGTGAACTGTCCGTCCAGACGGATCTCATTGGTCAGAAACGCAATGCGGCGGCGGATCGCTTCAGTATCTTCCGCAAGCGGCACATCATCGTAGCAGATACTTCCCGAAGTCGGAAGCAGGAGCGTTGAAAGCATCCTCATGGTGGTGGTCTTTCCGGCGCCGTTCGGGCCTAAAAGCGCAAAGATCTGGCCATCGCGGATCTCCATGGAGACATCTTTGACCGCCTCCA
>CADBGD010000193.1 GCA_902794115.1 Oscillospiraceae bacterium | reverse complement strand
GGAACTGATCGGATAGAAAACTACTCGATACTTCCATAAGCTTCGATCGCTTCATCGACAGTCATATTTCCGTTACTTACCTGCCAGCCTGCTTTACTGATCTGGGAGGAGGCGTTATCCAGAAGGCCGAGTTCCGACAGGTTGATGATCCGTTTGGTGCTCAGTTTTTCAAACGGCGCATACACGCTGTCCAGAGACATATCCACACAGGGAGTTACCATGCGCTTGGCCTTTGCCATCTGATTCAATTCACTTGTGCTTACGAGGAAACGCATAAATTCGTTGGCCATTTCCAGATTCTTGCTGTCCTTATTTACCGCAAATCCGATGGAGACGGTGTTCAGGAAGTACCCGCCGTCTTTGGTGGAAGGTACAGGATGGAAACTGTATTTAAACGGCTTGGAGATAAAGGCTTCAGATTTGGCTTCTCTCTTTTCGGTTCCGGATACGGTGTTGCCTGAAGCCAGCATCATAGGCACATCGCCTTCAAAGAAACGAAGGATCACCGCATCGTAATTGTTTTCCAGTTTATTGCAGTTCTCCAGGTTGATATATCCGTAGCCCATAAAATCAGAAATAAGCTCCAGGGTACTTCTCATATATTCTCCGCTGCCCTGACCCATTTCGTTCAGGGATTTCACTACATCTTCCTTGCCTTCGATCTGTGCGCAGAAATGCGGATAGAACATCGGATACAGAAGATCACTGCCTTTGTTGTATCCCATGATCGGATCGCTGTAGCCGGCTTTTTTAAATGCATCGCAGGCAGAAAGGAGTTCGTCATAAGTCTGCGGAACAGAGATATTTTCTTTGGCAAATAGATCTTCGTTAACGAGCATTCCATATGTGGTGGTATAGACCGGCACACTTAGAATACTGCCGGAACTGTCTTTGGTAAGAAGGTTCGGGCGAATGCATGAAAGATCGATATCCAGCGCCGGATCAGCAAGGTTTTCTGAGTGGTCGCGGATAATTCCATAATCTTCCCAGTCACTCATCCAGGGATAAGTAAAGAAAATATCCGGCGCTTCACTGCCTGAAAGAGCGGTAGATAGGATCCCGCTGGAAGCTTTACTGTAACCGTCCATAAAAGTGTATTTCAGCTGGACATTCGGATAATACCGGGAAAAGCTGTTGAACTCGTTCTCCAGAGCTTCGAAGTTTTCATAGTGCCCGGCGATATTGATCGAACAGGACGTGTTTTTATCAAGACGTGGAACAAAGCCTTCTTTACTGTCCTTTCCCTTTGATGAACCGGAACGGCTGCACCCTGTAATACATAAAGAAAGCGCCAGGATCAATCCGGATAATCTTCGTAATTTCCCCATATTTTTCATATTTGTTTCCCCCCTCTGATCTTTCTGATTTCTTTCATAACAAGTTTTATATCTATCGGTTTTGCAATATGACCGTTCATTCCGGATGCCAGGCATTCCGAAACATTTTCGGAGAATGCATCTGCCGTCATGGCAATGATCGGGATATTCGATATTTCCGGATCGTCCAGCGAACGGATCGCTTTAGTGGCGGTAAGTCCGTTCATCACCGGCATCTGGATATCCATAAAGATCAGATCAAATCCGGCTTTCTCCTTATCTTTTATACGATCCAGAACCAGCTGGCCGTTCTCCGCTCTTTCCGTTTCAATACCGTGCATCTGGAGAAGATTGGAGATGATCTCCCAGTTGATATCGTTATCTTCAGCAACTAAAATACGCATGCCCGTGAAATCTTCAAAGTCACTATCCGGATTGACGGCTGCGGTTTGATTTCCAAGAACCTCACTTATCTTGTTGAAAAGCGTGGAACGGAAAAGAGGCTTGCTTATATATCCGCTGATCCCGGCTTCTTTGGCGGCACTTTCGATATCGGAACAGTCATAAGCCGAGATCAGAATAACGGGGATATCCATGTTGGATTCCTTCCTTATTTTTCTGGTGACCTCGACGCCATCTATGTCCGGCATCTTAAAGTCAAGGATCGCGACCTGAAAATCATTGTTTTCCGAGAGCATCCGGATCGCCTCCGTGCCGCTATGGGCGGTCACCGCATCTGCACCTATCGATGCCAGCGTGTCCTTGGCAGTCTCAAGTAACACTTCATCATCGTCAGCGATCAGGACACGTACCGGCGGAAGCTTCATCTCTTCCGGCTGTCTGTCTGCGATAGCGATTTCCAGTTTTACGATAAATGTTGTTCCTTTTCCGGATTCACTTTGGCACTCTATCGTTCCCTGCATCAGATCGATCATCTGTTTTGTAATGGCAAGACCCAGTCCGGTTCCCGAAATGGCATTTACTCTGCTGTCTGTCTGACGGGAAAACGGTTCGTACATTTTTGCCATGAATTCCGGTGTCATTCCTATGCCGTTATCCGACACCTTGTAGATCAGCTGTACGCTCTTGTCTGTCTGTCCGGGTCCTTCTTTTATATCCACACA
>CADBGD010000192.1 GCA_902794115.1 Oscillospiraceae bacterium | reverse complement strand
AAATCCACTCTTTTATATGCCCTTTCCGGTATGGATAAGCCTTCTTTGGGGCACATCCAATATGCGGGAAAAGAGATCACGGATATGAACGATGACCAGCTGGCGGTCTTTCGGAGAAAGCACTGCGGCTTCGTGTTCCAGCAGGTCCATCTGGTGGACAGCATGAGCATTATGGATAACGCCATCAGCACCGGCATGCTCACCGGACAGAAACAGAAAGATCTTAAGAAGAAAGCCGACGAGCTTTTCCGGCGTGTCGGGATCAGTGAAGAGATGACGGAAAAATTCCCATCTCAGGTCAGCGGCGGGGAAGCCCAGCGAGCCGCCATGGTCAGAGCGGTCATCAACCAGCCGGATGTGGTCTTCGCCGATGAGCCGACAGGCGCACTGAACTCCGCCGGCGTAGAGGCTGTGCTGAACGTGCTAACAGATATCAATAACGAAGGCCAGTCTGTGGTGATGGTGACCCACGACATCAAGTCGGCCCGCCGCGCCAACCGTATCCTCTATCTGGAAGACGGCGGCATCAAGGGCGAATGCAACCCCGGTAAATATGTAAGCGGTGATAAGAAAAGACATGAGATGATCCGCGGATTTCTGGAGGAAATGGGATGGTAAAGTTAATCAAGGCAAATATCCGGAAAGACAGAAATGTGCTCCTGGCTTTCCTTCTGATACTGATATTGTCCTCGCTTCTTCTTCATACCGGACTTTTCGTCGGACAGTATAGCTCGATCTATGACGAGAAAGCCGAGAAGACCCATGAGGCAGACGTTCTTTCTTATGTGCACGGCTCAGACGAGGAGATCTCCCGCGCGCTGAGCGGTGTAAAAGAGATCTCCGAATTCTCCGTTCAGGATATGATCTCCCCCGGATCTCCCGAAGTCACGATCAATGATTCTGCGGAATCCATCGAACTTGACGGCGCCACGATCACAAGATACGGGGAGTACGGCGCGGCGGAGCCGTACCGGATGATCGAGTGCGATGAATCGGTAACAGAACAGGCTGTCTATCTGAATTCATATTATGCAAAAAAGAATCATATCCATGTAGGCGATATATTCCATATCCATTTTAAGACGACAGGTGATCTGGATCTGAAGGTCGCCGGTATCTTCGAAGCCCTGATCGGCGGAAATGCCTACGGCTGGATGGAGATCATGGTGGATGAAGAGACATTTTCCGGTCTGCAGCTCCGCGCTGAAGAAGTTTTTCAGATCACTAACATGAACGCGAATAAAAAGATGGTGAAGATATATGCAGCTTCCGGGTATACCCAAAACGAAACTATGAAAGCTGCGACGGATGCTTTTGCTTCCGGAGGGATCGACTACTATATTTATGAACGTGATCTGGCTAAGGCAGGATATGTGGCTGTATCGGATATTCTTTCCGGACTGGTGACCGCATTCTCGGTCGTGGTTCTTGCAGTCTGTCTGATCATGATCGTCTTTACGATCAACAATAATATCGACAGAGACATCAAGAATATCGGGGCGCTTCGTGCGGTCGGGCATACCCGCGGCCAGATCCGCGCGGCGCTGGTCTTGGAATATGTGATCATCGGCATGATCGGAGCCGTGATCGGATGCGGCATCTCCTACTTCACCATGCCGATCCTGGACGATAAAATCTTCCAGACGATCACCGGTGTGCAGTGGGTGCTCCGCTTCTGTCCGGGGACTACGGCGATTATCCTTCTGGGAATCGCTGCTGCCATGACCATCGTCGTATTCCTTTCTACGATCAAACTGAAAAATCTCCATCCGGCCACGGCGCTCAGGTTCGGATTGAAGGAACATAGCTTTAAGAAAAACTATCTCCCGCTTTCGAAAAGCAACGGAAGCCTCAACCTCCTTCTGGCTCTGAAGAGCATGCTCCAGAGCCAGGGACAGAACATTATCCTTCTGGCCGTCATGAGCGTGGTTGCCTTTATGATCATGTTCTCGGGGATCCTCTTTTACAACAGTAAAGTTGATCCTTCCGAATTCATGCACCTGATCCACGGAGATAATCCGGACGGCTATATCAACGTGAATACGGATACGGAAGAGACGCACCGGATCATGGAACAGGTCAGAAGCATCGATGGCATCAGCCAGGTATACGGATATAACTTCGCGAACATCAGCGTCGATGGAAATGAGACGTTTGCGTTCTATACCGACAAACCGGAATATCTGGACTGCGGCGTGTATGAGGGCGAAACTTTCATGGAAGCAAATGAATGCGTGATCGGAAAAGTGCTGGCACAGCGTCTCAAGAACGGAAATAATACCGCACGTTTCATTATCACCGGTTACCAGCAGGCTGTCTATAACCTGGGCGAAAGACTCTTCATGAGTGAAGAAGGGGTAAAACGGCTGGGCGTGGATCCCAATTACCAGATCATCCGCTTCCGCGTGACAGATCCGAGTGTGGAGAATGTGGATCGTGCCCTTTCGGATATAAAAGCACTTCTCGGTGAAAAGTGTGCGGCCACCGAAAACTGGTATGATGAGGTCCACAGCGGAAGAGGAACCGAAATCACAGCCGTGGCGCTGGTGGTCATGATCATGGTGGCATTGAATATCGCCATCATCCTTCTGGTCATTAAGATCCTTCTAAAGACGATCTTCATCAAAAAAGAGAAGGAATTCGGCATCAAGAAAGCCGTGGGATTTACCAGTAAGCAGTTGAAACTGCAGCTCTCCCTTTCGCTTCTTCCGGTCACACTTCTCGCATCCGTGATCGGATCTATCCTGGGATTTGTGCTGGTCAATCCCCTCCTTGAAGCGATCCTTTCCGGGTTTGGCATGGAAAAAGTGGATTTCCTGATTCTTCCTGCACTGATCCTTCTGACGATTGCGGTGATCGGCGTCCTGGTGTTCCTTATGACCTACGTCATGTCAGGGTCGATCAAGCGTGTCTCCGCCTACGAGCTTATTTCGGAATAAGAAGAAAAGAACCAGACTAAGAAGAAGGCCGGTCAGGGAAAGAAGAAGACCGGCCTTTTTCTTGTGTGCAGTCTTATCCTCAATTCCTTGTTTGTCTGCTATAATAGGCATATCGTTCATGTAAGTAGTTCGTGTAAGGAGAAGAGGATCATGAAAACGTGGAAGGGATATCAGAAGGGAGTCAACCTTGGCGGCTGGCTTTCCCAGTGTGATGATACAGAAGAAACCTACAGCACCTTTGTGCAGGAAAAAGATATCGAGATCATTAAGGGATGGGGCATGGATCATGTCCGTCTTCCTTTTGATTATGAACTGATCGAGGATAAGGAAGGAAATCCGGTAGAAAGCGGTTATCAGCATCTTATGGATGCCGTGGACTGGTGCGGGAAATACGGACTCAATCTGATATTGGATCTCCATAAGACCATGGGTTACTCTTTTGACGATGCCCATCATGAGACCGGCTTTTTCGAAAGTGAAAAACTTCAGGCGCGCTTTTATGCGCTTTGGGAGAAAATGGCATCCCGCTTTGGAAAATACAGTGACCGCGTGGCTTTTGAACTTCTGAATGAAGTGACGGATAAATCCTACTGCGAACTTTGGAATCAGATCTCCCGGGAGTGCATTTCCCGTATAAGAAAGATCGCTCCGGACACGAAGATCCTGGTGGGCGGATACTGGAATAACAGTGTGGATTCCGTCAAGGATCTGGATATGCCTTATGATGAGAACATCATCTATAATTTCCACTGCTACGAGCCGCTGATCTTTACCCATCAGGGTGCGCCGTGGATCCCGACTATGGATACTTCTTTCCGGATCAATATCGATGCGCCCTATAAGGACATGGACAAAGCCGGTGTGAAGTATCTTCAGCAGGTGACTACCGGTTTTTCCGGATTTTCTTCGGAGGACACTCTTTCTGCGAAGTACTTCGAGAAGATCTTTTCTGAAGCGATCTCTGTTGCCGAAGAAAGAGATGTGGCGTTATACTGCGGGGAGTATGGTGTCATTGACCGGGTCTCGCCGGAAGAAACCGTTAAGTGGTATTCCATGATCAATGAAGTTTTTACCCGCTACGGCATCGGCCGCTCGGCCTGGAATTATAAGAAAATGGATTTCGGCATCGCCGATGACCGCATGGATGCGGTACGAAGCGATCTTCTGAAATACCTGTAATAGGAGGAGTTTGTTCATGCGTGGGAATGCAAAGGGTTCCAAATACGGCACAGGCGCACGGGTATTGGCCATCATACTGTCACTGATGATGCTTTCTTCCATATTCGTGCTGATTGCCATTGCCATAAAAATGGGCTAAGAAAAAGGCTGCTTTTGGAAAGCAGCCTTTTTGTTTGCTATTTTCAGTTTGACGGCACTTACACTTTTCAGTTCGGAATATCCTTAATGTATTCCAGACCGTCTTTATGGAATGTGAACTCGTAGTTCTTGATATTCTCGCTGACAAAGGCGTGATAGTTATCCATGCGGATAAAGCTGTTAACGCGGTCATACCACTCCGGATTGGGAGAAGATTCCACATAGTACATGATCAGTATCTGCCGTTCTCCTTCGATCAGAGTCTTATCGCCGGGCTTTCTTTCCGGATCGAAGATCCACTCATCGACTTCCGCCGGATGGTTGCCGGGATAGATCGAAGTCTTCTGTCTGGCTTCCATGGCGCCGCTCAAAAGTTCATCGGCATAGGTGGTCTCCAGTGTGACCATGCTGGCCTCATCGGTAATGCTGTCGAAAACAGTCTGGGAAGT
>CADBGD010000191.1 GCA_902794115.1 Oscillospiraceae bacterium | reverse complement strand
CAAAAGATTTTCCTAATTCAGCAAAACACTCAGTGGTAAAGCGAAACAGTTCACTTTTAAGATTTCCATTGTATTTTACCAATTCCATAATTATCTAATGTCCTTTAATGTACGAAGATTTGTCTGTTTATATCTTTTCACGGTCGGGAGATCTTTGGCCCTGCTGCCAGGTTATTATCTCATCAAGTATCTTGTTCCGATCCTCGATATAGTAATGGTGCTCATGACACCATGGAGATCTCTTAAAGCCTTCAAACCAGCTCATATCGCCTTCAAGCAGAGAACTCCACTTACTGTCCAATCCGCGCGAGAGAATGATAAGCTCATCTCTGATCTTTCGTGACATGTGATTCCACTCAGGATCGATACCTTCTCTGTCTGAAGCATCAAACTTCACTACAAGATAATTATCCACTAAATACTCAACTCTTCTTCCGTTTTCAAGAAACGTCATACTCAATATTACACCGTCATCACGGTCGATTCCGAATATAAGGCAGCATTTTTCGTTAAACATGGCCATTTCTATATCATTAATAAGTTTGAAATGCATGTTGTATTTTTTCGAAAGATCTCTCATATATTTGGGGATCTCGTTAACAGTAATATCTGACCACATATCGGGATGCTTGATAATGTGTTTTGTGTACGGGAAAGGCACTTTCTCTGTTTTCTTTTCTTCTATTTGTTTTTTCTGCAATTCTTGAATAGAGTCTCTGAAGCTGTCCGCTTTGGTGATAGCCTCCTGCACTACCCTCGCTGTTAGGAAGTGCATGTTTCTCGCAGTGAAAGTCGGGATCCGTATTCTCCTGTTCTTATATGTGAACTGGTAGTACACATACCTTGTCCCGTCGAAAGGTCCTTTGATGTATCCTGAGCTGACATCAGTAATGTCTTTTACCTCACAAGTCTGAAACTCCATCGGATCATGTACGGATACATACGCAATCTTACCGTGAACCTCATCTATAGCTAAAACGGATGCACAAGAGTTACTCTGTCTGTTGTAAAAAGTACGTGTTCTAACAAAGCCTTCCTCTTCCGACTTCTTTTCCATTGTTTTCCGCGCAATAGGAAATAGAATGCGATTGGTCAGTGCAACATGAAGTATAAATGCAAAGAATATAAAGACTATCAGTGCCGGTATGGTCAGATTCTTTTCAGGAGCTGTAAATACGGCAACAAAGACAGTCGGTATGATGCTTATTACAAGCATTACTGCAATTTCTATCAGGATAAAACCAATTTTATATTTCTTCATGACTATACCATTCAATCAGAAAAGATGTCTGTTTTATAGCTTTCACCACTTCGATATCGGCAGGAAGCCAGTTCACTGAATCCAATTTTTCTAAGGAGAGCCATTTGGCCGCTTCATGTTCCAGAAGTTTCATCTTTGAACCTTTTGCCAGTTCTGCCCAGAAGCAGTCCATGGAAAGATGAAATTCCGGATAGTCATATTCCACCGTCACAAGAAGATCACCGACAACGATCTCTGCGTCTAGTTCTTCCCGAATCTCACGTCGGAGCGCTTCCTGCGGAGTTTCTCCTGCTTCGATTTTTCCTCCGGGGAATTCCCATCCGTCTTTAAAAGCACCGTACCCGCGTTGTGTTGCGAAGATCCGGTTTCCATCGCGGATAATGGCAGCGACGACACGTACCGTTTTCTTTCTGTTTCCCAAAAGCCAGGAAAAAGCTTTCGCCGTGCGGATATCCGGTTCTTTGAAATGGTTTCCTTCATTCCATTCAAGCACACAGCGGATGCCTCGTTCCTTAAGAACCTCATGAACTTCACGGATCCTTTCTCCCACTGTTGCCATCACCGGATTACGTGTCTTTTCTTCTTTGTCACCGAGACTGAGATACACAGAATCTGCCTGGATCTTCTGCTCTTTCATGTAATCAAGAAATCCCGGAAACCATACCGACGGAGAAGCTGCAGCCACCCCGCTGAACCGGTCAGTCCGGAAGGCAGCCCATAGAGCAAAAAGCCCTGCCAGCGAATACCCGCCGATATAATAGGTCTTCCCTTCATCCGAACAGAGAGCAAGTATTTTCCGAAGAGTCTCTTCGGCACCATCTCCGAAGTCTTCTTTCCCGACAACGGCAGGTGCTTTCCACGGGGAAAGATCCTTATTCCAGTTATCGACCTGACAGGCGATCAGAAAGAAGTCTCTCCCACAGCATTCGGCTATGACAGAAACCTCATTCTCTATTCCTTCCAGATCGTGATCATCGACCGGCTGAATCAATACTATGTCCGCATTCGGATTTCCAAATTTATACAACTTCATCGTACGCTACTTCGGTTTTTTACCTATATTCTTCAGACCCACACGCTATTTCTGTACTCAATTATATCATGCGCTTTCGCCTAATCTTGATTCATTATGAATTCGTTTTCACTCTCAGAAATAAATCTAAATTCCCTCTTGACTTGGAGTTAACTCCAAGTTGTAGAATGAACATATCAACTGATG
>CADBGD010000190.1:4014-5929 GCA_902794115.1 Oscillospiraceae bacterium | reverse complement strand
CTTATTGGAAGCAGCATCGATATCCTTCGAAGCGCTTGCCAGTGAAGCATTTACTTCATCGTAGGAAGAAGTCTGTCCCAAGAGAGTGATCATTACCTGATCGGTGATGTCATTTCCGGAAGCATCTGTTGCCTTTACTACCGGAATGTCGTTCTTCTTCGTCGGGCTGTCAGAGCCTGCAGCCGCCACAGCGGTTCCAAGAAGAGCTACTGTGAGAATTGTTGTAACCACAACCTTTAAAGCTTTCATCTTCATTGACCTCCAATTACTTATTGAGCCTTAATGTTTTGTACTTCTTTCGCAAAGACCAGATACCGTTTCGTTCTATCCCCCCATAAACACGAAGACAGCACCACTACCCGATCCCCTTCAGAAGGTCTTGCCTCTGGTATCAGACGGACCTCCATTCCTGTGCTCTGATAAAGCGCATCAATGTAGGTGTCGAATACACCTTCCGCATTAAAGTCATTATAGTACAGAATATGTTGACTGTCACTAGGTAATGTTGCGAATATTTGATAAATTTTTGTCTCTTTTTGTGTGAATATTACAATGTAGCGACTTTCATCGAAATATCCGTCTTCAGACAGCGTAGCCTGCAAAGTTCCGAACATGGAACCAGAGCTCATTCTGTGTCCATAGATAATTGTTACAGGGTCCGTAAAGTCCGGTCCATTGAACTCATGTTCCACAAAAAGAGAGCCTTCTCTTTTATAGTTTCCTACCGCATCGTGGTAAAGATACCAGCTGTCGTCGGTGTGAGACCGTAAAATCGGCAAACTGATCTCCGGCTTATTCATGTAGATCCAGCCGATGATCTCCGGGTTTACCAGAGACAGGGCATCAAAGTCCACCGGACAGGGTACATCCACCAGAGGTTTGGTGGTCTCACTTGGTTCCGACGGATCTCCGGGATTTGTCTCCTTCGTCTCCACGCTCTGTGTCACCCCGGCGATAAGGGCGTTATAGTCGGATTCATCGATAGTCGGGTAGGTAAACTCCGGATAGGTCTGCGGCGGCGGAGCCGTCTTTGCCTTCCAAAGATATCCGTTACCCCATAAGTAATAGAGGATCAGGGCAATACTTGATAGAAACATCACACAGGATAACACGATCCAGGCAATTCTCTTTTTCACCTTGCTTCCTCCTTCCTACCGGGCGGCGGCCAAAAGCCTCTGGCCTCGCTGATCGATGGCATCGAGATATTCTTTCCCGAGCTTTTCTTCAATGACCTTTCTGCCTTCCCTTAAGTTCGGGCGGCGTTCGGTCAGGTTATGGCAGTCCGATCCGAGAAAATGGATCTTTCCGCCTTCCAGCATCTTCAGTACCTTCTTTCTGCTCCATCTTTCTAAGAAAGCTTCAGAATTGGACTGGATATATACATCTTCTTCCTCGATAAGTTCCCGGACAAGGTGCTTATCCTGATCCAGATACCTCTCGATATGGGCGATCACGACCTTTAAGTCCTGCTCGTCTCTTAAGATCCGGACATCTTCCAGAAAGGCCGGTGTCCAGGTCCGGAAAGTGGGCTCCAGAAGAATATACCGGCTTCTTCCCAATGTCAGCTTACTGATATCTTCGGACTTTCCGATTCCTCTGAAATAATGTACTTCTGCTCCCAGTATACACCTGGGGAAAGCTTCCGGATTACTTTCCAGGTATTCTGAAAGTGCCTGGGCCGCATCCTGTCTTTTCTGCAGAAACTTCTGGGGATCGTTCATGTCGGCATAAAAGTGCGGCGTCAGAAACATGTCCGTTACGCCCTGTCTTCGGGACTCCTTCAACATGGTCAGGGACATGGTGATGTCAGAACTTCCGTCATCGATCCCAGGTAGAACATGCGAATGAATATCGATCATGACTTCGAATAACTCTTTCCGTACTTATACTTATACCGCTTGGTCTTGGATCCGGC
>CADBGD010000190.1:1385-3928 GCA_902794115.1 Oscillospiraceae bacterium | reverse complement strand
AAGTTCTCGACCTTCTCAATGAGCTTGGCAAACATATCGGAAGCCAGAAGCTCAGACGGGTTCGGCGGAGTCTTGCCGGCAAAAATGACATCCAATCCCTTAGCGCCTACGTTCTGGCGAAGGGCGGAACCATCTGTCTCGACACCGGCCAAGAGGCTGGAAAGACCGGCCCAGTGCTTCTGTCCCAGCTTTCTTCTTAAGGTAGGAAGACGCATATCGCATTCGATCAGAAGAACTTTTCTTCCGCTCTCTGCGATGGAGTGGGCCAGATTAATGGATGTTAAGCTCTTGCCTTCGCCGTGGACCGAAGAGGTCACGCCGATGACACGGGCATTTCTGTCTTTTCTTTTTACCGAATACAGGATATTGGTACGAAGAAGGTTATAGGCTTCTTTTCCCTCAAATCCCAGCTTATCTCCGATGAAACTGGTATCGTTTTCATCTACGCGGATATTTTCTTTACTCATAACTTATTTCCCCTCATTGCCCGGTCTCATGCCGACTTCTTCTCTTTCCTTCGGTTCTTCTCTTTCCGCCTGGGAAACGACCCGGGGTCTGTCAGAAGAATCCGAAGAAGATCTTCTATAGCCATAGTAGCCGCCCTTACCGGACTGGTTCAGGTTCGGGATAGAAGTAAGGACCGGAATGTCCTTGTAGTTTTCCAGGAGGAAATCCTCGTTTCGGATCTTGGTATCCATGAGGTGCAGGAAGATGACCACGGCAGAACTTAATACCGCGCCGATCAGGGCGCCGATGGCGGCAGAGCGGACCGGACGGCCGTTTACGATCGGTTCACCCGGTACTGCGTGCTCTACGATCTGGGCAGAACTTCCTTCGATGACCGTACTGATCTTTTCCGGAAGGATCGCTAAGATGGAGTTGGCCACATGCGCCGACAGCTGCGGATCATCTGCGGTGACCGTGATTCTAAAGATCGCGGTATCGCCGACTGTCTCCGTCTTGATCATGTCCTTTAACTGTTCATAGGTAAAAGGAAGACCTGTCTCTTCAATGATCTCTCCCAGGGTATTTCTACTTGTCAGGATCACCGAGTAGGTCTCCATCAGGTTATTTACGGCCTTGATATCGCCGCTGGTAATACTTAATTTTGCGGATCCTAAAGATACGGAATTATTATTTACATACAGCATCGCCGAACTGCGATAGCTGGTATACATTTTCCTGTAGGTCCAATAAAAAGCACCGGCGCCGAGGATACAGGCGCAAAGGACGATGATCCATGCGCGATGCCACAGTGCCAGAGCAAGTTTCAGAAGATCGATCTCTTCTTCCTTATTATTGACTCTTTCTGCTGCCATTTTCCACACTTACCCCTGTCAGTATGATTCGTTCATAGTAAACCAAGTGTGATTATAGCATACATATATTAAAAACAACAATAAATACTGATAATTATTCCTTCCCTCTTTTTCCCACTTTATCGGCGCTTAATCCGTCTTTACCAATCCTTAACCCGTCTTTACCCATCCTTGAACTCCGCTTAACCGATTTTGATGTATCCTACTGGTAGGATGGAGTCAAGAAAGTGAGGATTACACTATGAAAAACAAAATTCAAGTTAGTATGTCGGTTTTTGAAGAGAACTTCAAAATGGCCAAAAGGGCGTATGCGCTGAACTCCAGCATGGAGGCCTGCGCCTGTGCCTCGGCCTTCATCGGGGATACCACCCCTTGCGGCGAAGAAAGATTCAAGGTCGCCAAGGACGTGGTAAAGTCCGAGACAAGGATCTTCTCCACTCTCCGTGGAAATGCCAAGCAGGTCCTGGCCGCGACTTTATGCGGAACAAAAGATCCGACAGATGCCATGCACAAGATCGATCGGATCTATAAGCTTCTGGATAAGAAGTTCTTCGATTCCGATTATCTGGTCATTTCGGCCATCCTGATCTACAAGAGCGTAGAGCCCGCGGAGTATGAGACCGTGGTCGCAAGAACCCGGGAAATCTATAAGAAAATCAAGAAAGATCACCGCTGGATCACCGGTTCCGAAGACGTGTCGAACTGCGCTCTCATGGCGCTGACCGGGATCGATCCCACCTCCATTGCCATCCGCTGCGAGGATAATTTCCAGGCACTTCGCAAGTTCTACCGTCTGAAGAATAAGATCCAGTACCTGGCCTGCATGCTCAGTGTATTTGAAGGAAATCCGGACGAACTGGCAGAAAAAACAAAGAAGACAGATATGGAGCTTCGGGACAACGGGATCCGCTTTGAATCCCAGTCCATGCCTATCGTGGCCGCCATGGCCGCTCTGGTAAATCCGGGTGATCTGGGTCTGGTATGCGGCACCATCCGGGAAGTCAGCGACCAGCTCAAGAGGATCCGCGGTATGGGCGCCCTTGGTTCCGGAAAGAATATCCGGAATATGATCGCCACCGCCATCGTGATGGATGCTTATACATCTGAAAGCAAGGAGAAGATCGCAAGCAGCATCTCTACCGCCATCATCTCGGCCATCATTGCTGCGGAGACCGCCGCCATCTGCGCCGCCGTTGCCGCTTCTTCCGCCGCTGCAGCCAGCAA
>CADBGD010000190.1:0-1365 GCA_902794115.1 Oscillospiraceae bacterium | reverse complement strand
CAGAAGAAGTATACGGCTGACAAAAACAGAACAAACATACACGCCGCCCCCGGATGAATATTCTCCGGGGGCATTTTTCCGCTCGAATCATGCGCCGTAAAGGCTGCTATTTTGGCATTTATACTTTAAATGCATAATATTCCGTGTCTCTGTTCCATTAATTTCGGCATCTCTTCACGTTCGGATTATGCATATAAGTTATATTTTGCATATACGCATCACGAATTTATACTTTTGCGTTATATTTCCGATCGACCTGGGTTTCTTGTTTGTGTTCGGATTATGCATTTGAGTTATATTCCTCATATATCCGTTATGTTTTTATGCATCTTAGTTATATTTCGGATCAATCGATGTTTCTTTTTGCGTTCGTTTTATGCATCAAGGTTATATTTTGTGCATACGCACGAAGAATTTATACTTTCGAGTTATATTCCAATATAACCGCTTGCATCTACTTCATATATCACATGAGCGTATCTATACTGTTTATGTTATGCTCTTACATCTATTCAAGATATCGCTTTGCCGCAGTCCGGGCAGAACCTCCCTGCTGCTCCCCTGTACCCGCACGAACACTGTATTTCACCTTCAGCGAGGGTCACTTCATCTTCCTTAACCCTGGTAAGGACTACATCTTCTTTATGTCCGTCATATAGATCCATCAGCTCCAGGTGAAGCTCTTCGTTGCCATACCATGCCTCGGACACCCTGTATATCGTCTTATCACCCTCATATACAATACAGTTATTCAGTCTAATCTTTATCTCTTCACCATCATGGATCGTGTAAGATGCAGACATTATTCCGAGCATCATTCCACTCTGGTTCAGCAGAAGCTGCATGGCATCCATTACACCGTATGAGGATGAAAGTTTTCCTGTCGCATATCGTATCTCTATTCCGGCACCGCTGTTAAGGACAGCTTCGCATGAGCCATTCGCATCTTTCCATGTGCCTTCAAGCATTTTGTAGTACTTATAATCCGGATTCATTATCGATGTCATTTTTCCTATCCTTTCAAATATATATCACCTATGACTCCGGTGACCTCATCATAGCTCACACTTTGAATTCTCCATAGATTTGTCTATTTTTTCGACAGGTCTTGAGTCAGCCCAGTATGTCATCTTAAGCAATCTGACTACATCCTCAACTTTTATAGTCTCTTTACCCTCAACAATCCTGTATTCCATATGATCTCCTATGGTTTTGAATAGCATCTCTCGCTTTTTTCTCCGTTGAATAGATTCCAACCAACTTCAGCCCGACAAACTCGAATTTATCACCTTTTTATCTCTCCGAATTAAGAAACTTTGCAACTCTGTCTATTCCTTCCATTGCTTTCTTATCCTGAATAGCTGG
>CADBGD010000189.1 GCA_902794115.1 Oscillospiraceae bacterium | reverse complement strand
ATAACCTGAAATCTTGATCGCATCCACCTGCATATCGATCACATCCTGATAAGATGAAAGAACAGATGCCACCTGCCCTTCCGCAGCGGCGCTTTCGACAAAAGCAGACGCATCAGCAGGTCCGCGGGAATAGTGGATCACCGATAGTTTATTGATAAGATTTGAATAAAAACCATTCATGGAGAACAGCTTGTCATGCTTTCTGATCTCCTTTTCAAAGGCCGTATTCTCCTTAAGTTGCTCCTTCATCTTCTTGATCATGCGTCCGCTCATAAAGCGGAATGAAGCAAATCCCTGAATCAGCGGGAATACGCAAAAGAGGAAGCCCATTTCCAACACAAAAAGAATCAGTGCCGTGGCGACCCCCGCCGCCAAAAGCACAGCAGGAATCTTAGTCAGAATTTCATAGTCTTCCGAGACGGTATTCTGGATACTTACGATCAATGTGATCAAAAAGGTAGGAATACCGAAGATCAGTAACGACAGCGGGATAAGTTTTGCCCGTATCGACTTATACTTGGCATACTCGACATCACTGTCGTGCTGGAATCCGAACTCGGAGACACGCTTGTCCAGATCTTCGATCGTAAACTTGGTGCCGCAGTAATCGCATCCGTCGATGAGATTTTCTCTTGTGGATACACTTCCGCAGTTCGGACAGACAAATCCTTTCTCACCATTCGCCGAAGCGCTTAAGATACGATAAGAAGCAGCCTCCATACATTTCCGGACATGCAGTTTCTTTCCGTCGGCTTTCCGAAATTCCTCTTTGGCTTCCACCGTCTCAGAAGCTTCGGTAATCTGATACTTCCCGTCAAAGAAAGTCTTCTCTCGGACAGGCGCCATCGTCCCGTATCCCAATCGGTCTGAAGAAAACTGCAAACTGATTCCTTTACTATCCAGACGGTGCTTTTGAAGCGAAAGAATATGCCAGTAAAGCTGGGTGGCATCTTTCTGGATCGACTCGTTTTCCGATACACCGGTATGGGAAAAGAAATCTGCATAATCGTTTCGGAAAGAACGCAAAAGCGCGGCCGTCTCCGACGAATCCTCCGTGATCTTATAATAATCCGGACAAAGCTCGGAACGAAGTTCTTTCGCGACCTGGTTTCTGATTCCCCGCTTCTCTTTATTCATTTTATGAAGACGGATCGAATGAAAAACAGTCAGAACAACACCCGTGATGATCACACCGACCCCGAGGAAAATGCCGATGCCTAAACTAGACGGATCCGAGGAAATCTCCGGATCCGTCAGATAAACATCGATCATTCCCAGTCCCACGAAGACAAGGAATACACCAAGTACGATCAGTGCAATCCTTTTAATCATGAAAGTGTTCTACCGATATCTGTTCTGTAATGCGCCTTTTCAAAGGAAATCTTTTTCACGCCTTCATAAGCGGAATCGATCGCTTCATCCATGGTCTCGCCATCTGCATATACGCAGAGAACACGTCCGCCGGATGTAACAAGTTTTCCATCTTTCAACGCAGTACCGGCCTGGAACACAAGGTGTCCGCAATCCTCGATACCAGTGATCTCATAGCCCTTATCGTACTTTTCCGGATATCCGCCACTTGCCATAACAACTACACAGGAGCAGCCCGGCTTCCACTTGAGGTCAACCTGATCAAGAGTACCGTCAATGCAGGCATCAACCAGTTCCATCAGGTCATTTTCCATACGAGGCAGGATCGCCTGGCACTCCGGATCACCGAAGCGGGCATTGTACTCGACTACCTTCGCACCATCCTTCGTCAGCATCAGTCCGAAATAGATGACACCCTTAAACGGACGCTCCTCCGCGGCCAGTGCTTTTATCGTAGGTTCAACGATCGTATCGTAGATCTTCTTCTCTTCTTCAGGAGTCAGATCCGCGCCTGGTGTAACCGCACCCATACCGCCAGTATTAAGGCCTTCGTCATGGTCATAAGCACGCTTGTGGTCACGGGAGGTGATCATCGGGATGACGGTCTTTCCGTCAGCAAAAGCCAGAAGTGTCATCTCCGGACCAACCATGCATTCTTCGATAACGACGGTACTTCCGGACTTGCCGAAAACGCCCTCGCTCATCATGGAGATGACGGCCTTCTTCGCCTCTTCCAGAGTCTGGGCAATAATTACGCCCTTACCCAGTGCCAGTCCGTCCGCCTTGATGACGATCGGCATTTCCTGCGTCTCGAGATAAGAAATCGCCTCGTCCTGATTCGTAAATGTCTGGTACTTCGCCGTCGGGATATTATATTTCTTCATCAGTTCCTTGGAAAACGCCTTGGAAGCTTCCACGATCGCCGCATTGGCATGAGGTCCGAAAGCACGAAGTCCGGCTTCTTCCATCTTATCGACCATACCCAGCGCCAGCGGATCATCCGGAGCTACAAATACCAGGTCGAACTGTTCCTTCTTGGCATATTCCACCATGGCCGGCACATCTGTCGCCTTGATCGGCACGCAAGTCGCAATCTCTGCGATACCTCCATTACCCGGTGCACAGTAGAGCTCCGTCACTCTCGGGCTCTGCTTCAGCTTCCAGCAAATTGCATGCTCCGTCACTCTCGGGCTCTGCTTCAGCTTCCAGCAAATTGCATGTTCACGGCCACCGCCGCCTACGACTAAAACCTTCATGGGTCTACCTCCGGGTATCTTGCTTTGAATTGGCATAATGGCAGACCGCCTCTATGCCTGACAAGTTATTATATCAAATCACAGGCAAAAAATCACAGGCAGGATCAACCGATATGGATCCGGTAGACGAGGTCCTCCATGATTGCCGGAGAAGTGATCGAGACAGGCTCTCCCTCGTATAATATGCCCTCTTTTGCATAAGTATAAGGAGTTAACTCGAGAATATGGTCAGCATATGCGATGATCAGTATGAAATCCCCTTCATTGCCACGTCTCAGCAAGGAATACTGATGGTATGGGGCCTCTCCACCAATGGTTCCGATAAGGTTCTCCAGCGGAACTCCGGCCAGATACTCCGCTTCCTTGTCCCACAGTTCGATCGTATGGAGGTCCGTGTTCATGATCAAGATATCCTCACCGAAATCGCAGATCATTTCCGGGTTCGTGACCATCTGATCCTCCCGCTCCAGCTCACAGATGAAATTCCCGTCCAGGTCATACTTAAAAAGTCGGCATGTTGTAGGTTTTTTATTCTCATCCATATCATACGCCCGCACATACATATTCTTGTCCGTGATGAATAATACCTTGTCGCGCACAGTCTGAAGCTGGGTTTCATCCAATGTAAACGGCTCGGATGTCACCTCTTTCGTTTGGGGATCAATGTGCAGAGAATATCTGAGATCGCAGACGATCGTCTTCCCATCC
>CADBGD010000188.1 GCA_902794115.1 Oscillospiraceae bacterium | reverse complement strand
GATCCCATGATAACGGTAAAATCGCCGTCGTAGATCTCGAGGTCGAGATTCTTGATGATATGGTACTGTTTCCCGGAAACCGAGAAACTCTTACTTAATTTGTCTGTCTTGATGATGACTTTCTTGTCCACGAGATGTCGACTCCTTTCCATGTCAGAAGGCTGAAATTCAGTGCATTTCCCATAGGAAAACGACCGTGGTTTTCTTTTCTACGGTTTCAGTATAGTGAAATGGAAATGGATAATCTTTGCGTAATCTTTAATCGATTTTTAAACGTGCAATTTACAAAAGCGGAATGTGGAGCGTGATCAGAAGGCCGCCGTCTTTGTTATCCGCCGTGATCTCTCCGCCCATTTTTTCCATAAAATAGCGGGAGATATAAAGACCCAGTCCGGCGCCTTCTTTTTCCTTGGCGTTACTGCCTCTTTTATATTTTCCGAAGATCGAATCCAGTTCTTCCTGCGGTACTCCGCCGCCTTGATCTCCGATTCCGAGAACCAGAAACGACTTTCCTTCCGCGCTCTTTTCGATACGGCTGGTGACCTTGATTTCTGTGTCCGCATATTTATAGGAATTTGAAAAAATATTGCCGATCACCTGATTGAGCCGCATCGGATCTGCCGAGACGACGCATTCTTCTACGGAAAATGCACTGCACTTTTTCTTAAAGTCCGCCTCGGAAATAAAGTGCGCGATCTCTTTTGATGTCACTTCACCGGGTACCACATCCAGATGTTCCAGTTCCTCCAAAGTCGCATGGAAAAGATTCGAGACAAGGCTGTTGATCTGATCCGCCTTGGCATTGATGCTTCTGATCGTATCTTTTTCTTCCTCGGTATGAGAAGTTAACTCCATGACTTCCGCCATGGCTTTGATGGAAGTCACCGGTGTCTTGATGTCATGGGAAAGCTGTGCCACCAGTTCTTTTCGGGCATTCACGGCTTCTGCCTCCCGAAGCTTACTGGCGCGAAGTTCTTCCCGCATGATGTCAAAGCTTTCCGTAAAGGCGCCGAAGACGTGGCCTCTGTCCATTTTCATGGGCGCGTCGAGATTGCCGGAAGCCACTTCAGCGGCAAAATGTTCCATCTGTTTAAACGGATCCACCACCCGTTTTTTCAGGTAGAGATAGTATCCGAAAGTCGACAGCAGAACCAGAAAGAGGATCGCCCCCAGAAGGCAGGCGATCGTCCGGTTATAGTTGACCTGCCGTTCCTTATAGTCGTTGTGGACCAGGATCTTTCCCACCACTTCTCCCTCTTCGGTAACGACATCACGGATCACATCGTAGTTGACGGTCGCGGACGAAACGGAAGTGGAAATATGCTTTTTCGTGTAGACCAGAAGATTTCCTTCGTTATCGATGACGGCATAGTCAAAGGGCTGGTCCCGTTCGATCAGTTCTTCTTTATGCCTACTTACCTCTTCCCACTTTTTTCCGAGAGAAATAGAAAGCCGGTTCACTTCCGTGGGATAGGATCTGATCTCCCGCACGCCAAGTGTCCCGATATAGCAGCACAAGGCAAAACCGAGAATAATGAAGAAAAAAGCATAGATCAGAAAGTTTCGGAACTTCACTTTTTCTCCTCCAGAATGAAACCGGTCCCCCACACTGTTTTGATCAGGCTCGGGTTACCCGGATCCTCTTCGATCTTTTCACGAAGATGGCGGATATGCACGTTGAGGGTCACGTCTCCGACGAATTCCGAGCCCCATATCTTTTCGAAGAATTCCTCTTTCTTAATGATGCGGTTACGGTTATTGAGCATATAGACCAGAAGGCGGAATTCCATGGCTTTCAAGGGGACTTCCCTGTCTTTTTTGATCACCACGGCCCGGTGAAGATCTACCTTTACAGATCCTAACTGCACCAGATGCGATGTGTCTTCTTCCGAAGGCAGCCGGCTGCCTTGCGAAAGTGCATTTCCCGAAGAAGCATCTTGTCCTTCTTCATAACGCTTCAGTGCCGCTTTGACTTTGGCCAGAAGCACGCTCAGGGAATAGGGCTTACAGATATAATCGTCCCCGCCGATAGAAAGGGCTAAAAGCATGTCGTCTTCCGCCTGGCGGGCGCTGATGAAAAAGATCGGCACATTCATTTTCTGCCTGATGATCTGGCATAATTCAAACCCGGAATCTTCTCCCAGGTTAATATCCAGAAGCACCAGAGAGCATGTGTTTTCTTCGAAAAATGCCAGCGCCGACTTCATGTCCGTGGCATAGGTGGCCGACACTCCCGACATATTAAAATACTTGGAAGTGTATTCGGACAGCTCCAGCTCGTCATCCACGATCAAGACACGATAATGCATCTTTTCATCCCCCCGATACAGTATCTTACGCTTTTCCTTCTTTCAGCGCCTGGTCGATCTCCTCTGCATACCGCACCGTCTCCATGGCGTCACGGCAGTATTTATCGGCGCCGATGGCATCCGCATATTCCTGGGTCAGTACCGCGCCGCCGACACAGACTTTCGCCCAGGGCGCCTGCTCACGAAGGAGCTTGATGGTCTCTTCCATCGCAGGAACGGTAGTGGTCATCAGTGCCGACAGCCCCACAATCGGAGCGTGAAGACGGATGACCTCGTCCACGACAGTCTGCTCCGGCACATCTTTGCCCAGATCGCTGACGGCAAAGCCGTAGTT
>CADBGD010000187.1 GCA_902794115.1 Oscillospiraceae bacterium | reverse complement strand
GGCATCAAGGTCATGGAAGAAGTCCATTTTCTGCAGTACGGGTTCTACAGAACGGATGACCACCGTTTTCATACGAACAAGCTCAATATGAAAAACCGGTACCGGAAGATCATCACAAAGATGCTGGATGACTGTTTTTACGGCGGGCGTGTGGATATCGGAAACTGCTATGAAAAGAAAAAGACATGGGCAGGACTTCTGCATCACATCCACTATAAGGCAAAGACACCGGAGGCCAATGCTTTTCTTTCCGCCATGCGGGGAAAAGAAAACCATTCCGCCTATTCGGCTTTTGAAAAGTCGCTGAAAAAAGACGGAGCCTTTACGGCATCCGGCGTGCTTCTTCAGGCAAAGGGACCGGGCGCGCTTCTTCGGAATCTGAACTATCTTGTCAGTCGTGCCAAATCGGAAGAAGAGATCCATGCGATATTGGACCGGACACTGGGAACAGAAGTGACCAATCCGATCATCCTTTTACAGCTTTACAGCATGTACTGCAGCCGGAAAAAGACCGGCAACACCCGCCGCACTTTTATGTGGGTCAAGTGCAACATTATGCGGATCCATAGCGAGACAAAAGAAGAAGCAGAGAAGTGCCGATCCCGTCTTTCTGAACCCGTAAGTGACCTTCTGCAGAAAGCGATCCTGGAAAGACTTCAGAAGGCGCTTTCCGGACGGCTTTCCCGTGTCTATATCCATCCGGATATGGAACGGTTCGCCGTGCCGTTAAAAGAAAGTGCTTCCCAGGGCGGATTCGGAGTTCTGGCATCGGGATCTAGGGTTCCCATCGGTGAGGCAAAAAAGATCCGCGGTTTTACCTACTGGGAAAGAGTAGATGACATCGATCTTTCGGTCATCGGTATCTGTGATGACGGAACACAGGTGGAGTTTTCCTGGCGGACCATGGCAGAAAACCAGAGTAATGCCATTACCTATTCAGGTGATGAGACCAGCGGCTATAAAGGCGGAGCAGAATACTACGACATCGTTGTGGAGGAGTTTAAGAAACTTCATCCGAACTGCCGGTATCTGGTGTTCTGTGATAATGTTTTCAGTTCCATTCCGTTTAGTCTTTGTACCTGTCGGGCAGGATATATGGTCAGAGATCTGGATGACTCGGGACAGATCTTCGAACCGAAGACCGTGGCTTCGTCTTTTACGGTAAATGCACCGGCGCGGTTTGCTTATCTTTTCGGTATCGATCTTCAAAGAAATGATCTTGTCTGGATGAATATGGGAAGAGATGGTGACTGTGCCATCGCCGGTTCTACCTACCTGGGATTCCTGGTGGATAAATTCTTCGTGACCGATTATATGAACCTAAAGATCCTCTTTACATTACTTTCCGCTGAAGTGGTCAGTGATCCGTCTATGGCAGATGTGGCAGTGGTTCCATCGGGTGTGGAAGTTTCGGCACCGAAGATCATTCACGAATATGACTTTGAGACGATCCTTGCTCTTCTTGAAAAGAAACCTCCGAAGAATTGAGAGATGATCCGGTTCGGATTTCCTTTGTAAGGGGGAAAGTGTATCAAGATTCCTTGACGTTCTGGATTTACAGTGCTATAACTTCTTTGCGTAGTATATGGGGGTCATATTTCCTACGTACACTTTATCCTGAAAGAAGGTAATAAACATGAAGAAGAACAAGGTAGTCGCCGCACTTGTAGCGGCAGCCATGGTGTTCTCTATGTCTGCGTGCAGTAAAAAAGATGACGAGACAGAGAAGACCAAGGAGGAGAAGGAAACCACCGAGAAAGTGGAGTCGGAAAGCGATGAGTCCGCGGAAGAGACCACCACTGCTGAAGCTTCCGAGTCAGAAACCGAAACAGAAGCAGAAACCACCCCTGCGGCCGGAGCTGAACTGACAAAAGAGCAGTACGATGCCATGACGGAAGACGAGCTTATTGAAATGGCCGGTATCACTGACCGTGATAACGTTACCATGGAGCAGTATGTATGGCTGGTAAACACCCTGAAATTTGCCGAGATCAAGGAAGATAAGGGTGGCATCTGGCCGGATGCCCAGTCCAATACCCGTCAGGCCTTAAAACACCTGAAAAATGGTCTTCCGGCAGATAAAAATTCGAAAGCGGAAGAATTCATTACAAGTCCGGAGCCGGCTGTCCGCTACTATGGCTATGGCCTTCTGGAATCTTTGACCGGTGTTACGGAAGACGATGTGAAGATGGCTGTCTCCCATGCAAAAGGTGAGACTGAACCGATGGTTCTCTGTGCGGCGATCTCTGCACTGGCCAACGACATGAAGACTCCGGAAGTAGCCGAGTTTATCTTCACTATGTCCCATCACGAAGTGCTCCAGGTAAGAAGCAAGTCCATGACCGCGATCGGTAACACCTGGTCCATCGGCGTTCCGGGTACCACCGAGAGATTGATCGAAGTCATGAACGATAAGAACGAGGACGAATATGTCCGCGGCATGGCCTGCCATCTTTGCGGCCAGCTCCATGACGAAGCCTTGGTTGAGCCTTTGAAGGCCATCCTCTTTAGCGAGGAAGAAGACGATAAGCTCAAAGGGGAAGCAGCCAGAGGTCTCATGATCCTTTTCTATGACTCTCCGTTTAACGAGCACACCAGCGAAGCGGCCTGGAATGTTCTGAAGGAGTACTACAGCGCGACACCTCGTACCAACACCAACCCGCAGTGGCTGGCATTAAATGACATGACCAAGAAGTCCTCTTCCAACTACGATGCAT
>CADBGD010000186.1 GCA_902794115.1 Oscillospiraceae bacterium | reverse complement strand
GTGGAATTCTTTGAAAGTAAAGAAGCCATGGCGGACGAGCTGATCCGGCGTGTGGCTCCCGGTGATGTGGTGCTTTTGAAGGCTTCCCATTCCTTCGAGATGCATACCATCTTAGAAGACTATATGAAGAAAACCGGCAGAGGAGACGAAAAGTGAAACGGAAAATGAAGGACCTGGTGTCCGACAATATCGCTTACCGCGACAACGGCATGATCGAGTCGCTGGACGTGTATGCCCCGAACCGGGTAAACATGGCGGTATTGATCATTGTTCTGGGCATGATCGCATTCGGTATCGTCATGCTCTTTTCGGCCAGTATGCCGAGGGCGTTTACTTCCCAGGGAAACTCCATGTATTACGTGATCCAGCAGGGGCGGTTTCTGATTCTGGGTATCTAAGTGGCCCTTTTTTACGGCAGTGTACCTGATGGCGGTGGCCATGGCGATATTGACCCGTGTTATGGGTAGAGTTATTAACGGTTCCCGCCGCTGGATCATTATCGGCGGTGTTTCCTTCCAGCCTTCCGAGTTCATCAAGGTGGCCATCGTATTCTTTATTGCCGGATACCGTTCCTTTATCCAGAGACTTCGGAAAAAAGGAAAACTTCAGGCAAAGACCCCTACCGGACAGAGATATCTGGATGCGTTTCTGGATGTGACGCTTCCGGGCGTCCTGGTGCTGATCGTCCTTCTGATCGTTGTACTTCAGCCCCATATGTCGTGCTTTCTGATCCTTTCGGCCGTCTCGGCGATCTGCTTTCTCTGCAGCGGCATTCCGCTCAGCTCCTGGCTCCGTGGCGGCGGCATCCTTCTGGCTTTGTGCGTCGTATTCGGGTCGTTTGCATTTCTTTCTATGAGCACCGAAGCGAAGAAAAAACTGGAAAGCAACTTTAACCACGTTGTGACAAGACTGAATATCTTCTCCACCATGAAAGCGGAGGAAGAAGAAGAGAAAAAAGCGGACGAAGATGAGATGTACCAAAGTGAACAATCCATCATCGCCATCGGCTCCGGCGGCCTTACCGGAGTAGGATTCGGAAACTCCCGGCAGAAGTACATGTACCTGCCGGAGGCACATAACGACTATGTATACTCGATCATCTGCGAGGAACTGGGATTTCTCGGAGGACTTTCGGTCATGCTCCTTTTCTGGGCATTTGCCATCGCGGGACTTCTGGTCTCCTGGCAGGCGGACTGTCTGTTCACCCGTGTCCTGACAGCAGGCTACACAAGTCTTCTGACACTCCAGGCGTTCCTCAATATCGGCGTGGCGATCGGCGCCATTCCGCCGACAGGTATTACGCTGCCGTTCTTTAGCTACGGCGGTACGGCGAACTTCTTTTTCATGATCTCCGTCGGAATGATCCTGTCTGTATCGAGAACAGGCCGGAAGAGAAAAACAGTAAAGCTGGTGGTATAAGTATGAAGGTATTTCTGGCAGGCGGCGGCACAAGCGGACATATTCATCCCGCGGTCGCCATTGCAGACGAATTGAAAAAGCAGGACGGATCGACGGAGATCCTCTTTTGCGGAACGGAAAAGGGACTGGAGTCCCAGATCATTCCGAAGATGGGCTATCCTTTCGAGGTGATCCGCGCCTCCCAGCTTCCCATGAAGCCCTCTATGAAGTCCGTTAAGGCCATAAGAGAATTTCTGGCGGGAAGAAAAATGTGCAGAAAGCTTATCCGGGAAAAGCACCCGGACGTGGTCATCGGTACAGGCGGATTTGTCTGCAGCCCCTTGATCGCGGCGGCCCATAAAGAGAAGGTGCCGATCCTTCTTCACGAGCAGAATGCTTTCCCGGGAAGATCCAACCGTCTGATGTCCCGCTATGCGAAAACGGTGTGCACCAGTTTTCCGGGCATCGAGCATTTCTTTAATAAAAAAGCGAAGATCGTCTATACCGGAAACCCGATCCGCGGTGTCTTTTCCGAAGTGGACCGGGAAAAGAGCAGAAATAAGCTGTCTCTTTCCGATGACGATTTCCTGATCCTGGCCATGGGCGGAAGCCTGGGCGCCCGGACCGTAAATGAATCCATCGTGGCCCTGGCAAAGAAGATCTCCGACCCGAAGGTGCGGATCATCTTAAGTGTGGGCAAGCAGCGCTATAAAGAAGTGGTGGAAGAGGCGAAGAACTGGCCGAAGAATATTGAGGTCTTCGAGTATATCCAGGACCCGGAAGTCTATCTTTCCGCCTGCGATCTTTTTATCGGCAGAGCCGGCGCCATTACCTGTGCGGAAGTGCAGGCCTGCGGCGCGCCGTCGATCCTGATCCCGTATCCGTATGCGGCCCAGGACCATCAGACCTATAACGCCAGAACCTTTGAAAAGGGCGAGGCCGGTATTCTGATCCCGGACAGTGAAGCCGTGGAAAAGCTTCCGGATCTGGCCATCAGCCTGATCGGCGATAAAGAAAAACTTCAGAAGATGCGTGAAAATGCCAAAGCTCTGGCGATCTACGACGCGTCAAAACGAATCTGTGATGAGGTAAAGGCACTTGGCTGACGAAGAAGGTATCAGAAAGCCGAATACCGGAAAACCGGAAGGGGACAGCGGGAAACCGGATGCGCCCCGGGCTTTGCCTGCCCAAAAAGAAGAAGGACGGAAAGAACCTTCCAGACAGGAGTCTTTGAAGAAGGAACCGGAGAGAGAAGAAGACGAAGAGCTTGAAAAGAGTGAGATAAAAGAGCGTTCTTCGTCTCAGATCCCGGCGGCTCTGAAAGTTCTGAGTAAGCTTTCTGTCAAAGCCTATCTGGGTCTGATCTTTCTTCTTCTTTTAGTCATCGTGTCGCTTCTTTTCTGCTTCCATAAGAATTTCCGTGTGCAGGAGATCCATGTCAGCGGAAATAAAAGGATCAGTACCGAAGCGATCCTTTCGGCATCCGGCATCAAGGAGAATGACCACCTTCTAAGCCACGTTTCCGGAAGCCTCATGGAGAAGCTGAAACTGAAATACGGGGAGGCGGAAAGAAAGATCAAGGAGTCCGACCCGTATATTTCCGGCGCCAAAGTCTACCCCAAATACCCCGGACAAGTTTACATCGAGGTTACAGAACGGCGAAAAGTAGCTTACGTGGCGATCCCCGACGGATATGCCATTATTGCGGACGATTCGGTGGTGCTGGATATCCTTCAGGGAGATGTGCCGGAAGGGATCCCCGAGATCCGCGGATTGCCCATTTTAT
>CADBGD010000185.1 GCA_902794115.1 Oscillospiraceae bacterium | reverse complement strand
AATTCTTTCTTCTTCAATATCAGTATGGTCATCACCTGTCTTCTGGTACTGATCTTTCTCTTTATCGAAAATGCACTTCTTTCCCTGGCTTTCCTGGCACCAACGCTGCTGATCCTGATCTACGTGGCGTTCTCAGGTTCCAAACTTGCCAGAATCACGAAAGCCACGCTTGCCGCTAAGCGCCGCCTGAATCGCACGGCCTTCAGCGCCATAACGAATCACCCGGTCATCTCGGTATTCGACGCAGGTGCTTTTCTAGAAGAAAAATACGATCAGGATATGGAAGCATGGGGGAAGAGTTTCCGGAAAGATGATCAGCTTCATGCAGTGCTGAATTCTATCTCCGGTCTTCTCTCCAAAGTACCTTTACTCTGCCTTTTCTTAACCGGCGGATACATGGTCATTTCCGGGACGATCACACTTGGAACCTTTATCGTATTTTTGAACCTTCAGAATAATGTCACCGGATTTCTCATGAACACCCCGACATTTCTTGCACATTTTCGGACGTTCACATCGAACCTGAAGCGGATCGATATCATCTTAGAAGGAGGACCTCATGCCTAATTCAGATAAAAAGCAGATACTTGCTGATCTTTCCCACATCTCATTTTCCTATGACACCAAGTCTATCCTTCAGGATATTTCTCTTACGATCCAAAGCGGAGAAAAAATCGGCATTGTAGGCGAAAGCGGATGCGGGAAAAGCACTTTTCTCAAGATCCTGGCAGGTCTTCTTCCGCCTTCTTCGGGATCGGTAAACATTCTCGGGAAATCCGTTCCGGCGGATATCCGAAAGAATGTCTCGGTCGTCATGCAATCGGCGATGCTTCTGCCAATGACGATCTTTGAAAATATCACGCTGGGACATGACTATAGTGAAGATTCAGTGCGAAAAGTACTGGAGCAGGTCAGTTTGCTTGAGTGGGCCGATTCCCTGCCGGACGGGATCCACACCTATCTCGGTGACCGCGCAGATGAACTTTCCGGCGGACAGGCCCAGCGTCTGGCTATAGCACGGGCCATGTGCAAGGAAGCACCACTTCTTCTCCTGGACGAACCCACTGCATCTCTGGATGCATCTACAGCCGCTTCTGTTATGGCCTCTCTGGATGCCTGCACCGCTGTCTCTTCCCGTAATCTTACCATCGTACATGTCACGCATCAGGTCGAATACCTGAAGGGTTACGACCGGATCCTTCGTATGGAAGGAGGAAAGCTCTATGTTTAGGAGGCTGTGTCAACTTTTGCGCGAACTCGGGGTCCTTCGTCTGTTCATCGTATCCCTTCTTCTTCGCGCGCCCTTTGACTTTCTCAGCACCGTGCTTTCCGCAAATCTGATTTCCCGGTTTATCCGTCTGATGGAGCAGGGGCAGCGGAATTCCCTTCTTCCCACATTCTGGCTTTTCCTTCTTCTTTCGCTCCTTCTGTTCACCTATAACATGACGATCTGGGCAACGATCTCCATGAAACTGAATCTGCTTCTCCTTTCAAGACTTCGGAAGAAGCTCCTCTCCCATATAATTTCCTCGGAATATGCCGACATCCAGTGCTTTTCGAGCGGCGAATGGATCAACCGGATGAACTACGATGTGGACCGGCTGCATGCCTACATGATGGGGCCGGTCACGTTTATGCATCTATTCATCGCGCTGGTGAACCTGATCCTGTCGTCCATTATCCTGGCCTTCCTGAACCTGCCATTACTCGCCGTATCCATTGCGATCACGGTCCCCTTCATGCTTCTGAGCTGCATCGTTGTGGTAAGAAAGATCCCCCAGTTTAAGAAGCACGCTCAGGAGAAGTTCGGAAAATACACCAACTGGGCAGAACCGATCCTGAGGGCACATCAGGCGATCTCGATCTTTGATGGAAAAGAACTGGTCATGAAGAAAGTTGAAGATACGAGTCTAAGTATGCTTCAGGAGAACATGAAGGCACACCGGGCAATGGCCAGATCAAACTTTCTCAATACCCTTTCCGGCGGATTCGGGTATATTCTGTTACTGGCACTGGGCGGCACCATGATGGGCGAATCCATTGACAGCCTGGCCACGCTGATGAAGATCACCCAGTACCGGGCGGGCGTCATGCAGAGTGTCTTTGTCATTAACCGCTCCGTGAATAACATGAAGAATAATCGTGCCGGCGCGGAGCGGGCTCTGGAAGTTCTGGACCAAGGACATACAGAAGCCTAAAGTATCCAGGCTTACAGCCAGATGGCTTCACTTAAGATCTGACGGACGTTGTGCGGATTCACACGGACCATTTTCGCCAAATACCAGGCGCGTTCCTCGTCGCTCATTTCAAGGAACGGCTTCGAAAGTGAAGATTCCTCCGCCGTCGGATCTTCCATATCCGCCATCTCCGAAGGACCGTCCTTCTTCCCTAAGAGGCTTCCTTCCAGCGAATCTATCTCTTCGATCTGAGCCTGAACCTTCCAGATCGTTTCCTGAAGCGCCTGTCTTTTCTTTGTGAAAAGTTCTTGCAGTTCCTCCTTTGAAGCAGGTTCCTGCAGAAGCATCCGGATCTCATTTAACGAGAATCCCATATCCTGCAGCGCGACCAGCGCTTCCACGATCTCGCACTGCTCCGCGGAGTAGAACCGGTAACCGGTCTCCGGATCGACCTTCACCGGCTTGATGATATCTTTACTTTCGTAGAGCCGTAAAGCCTTCGATGAAACGCCGGCCAGGCTGGCCAATTCTCCAATCTTCAGAAGAGCCATCTCTTTCTTTTCTTCTTCCGGATGTGCATGTTCGCTCATAAGAAACTCCTGTTCTTTCTAAACAACCTTCTCCAGCATCTCTCTTGCCCAGAAATACTGCCCCTTATCTTCGAATTCTCTATAGAAGACTTCGATCATCATCGTTAA
>CADBGD010000184.1 GCA_902794115.1 Oscillospiraceae bacterium | reverse complement strand
CCGATTCCCGGGAATGCCTTATCATCGGTATGAATGAGCATTAAGTTATCATGGCCCTGGGCAACGCCCAGCTTGGCATAGACATAGTTGCCGGCATCATTTTCGCCGTAGATCAGAAGCACCGGCTTGTCGGCGTCTTCCAGTATGGTACGGATCGCAAGACCGGAATACTGGGAACCGGGTGTCTGGATCGAAGCGGTGGAAGTAGCTGCATCCACAGTGATCGACACGTTATGATGGTCGTCGATATAGGAACCATTCCAAATGGAAAGCTCAGATGCTTCCACATCTCTACTCTCCTCAATCGCCGTCGTGACCACCAGAAATGCCGTTCCTTCCGTCGGGTTATAAAGCACGATATCTCCCAGATACTGATCTCTCTGATGCTCACTGAGTGGTTCGATCCAGTTGAGAAGTTCCTGCGGAGCCTCAGAAAGCGGAGTATTCGGAAGATAAAGGATCAATTCATCCGGAGAGGTGAATCCATAGGGATCCGCACAGACTACTTTAGCCGGCAGACCGTCATATTCTTCCTGCTTCTCATCAAATACCTCCACATCCAGAATCAGAACATGTGTGGAGAAGGAATAATCATTCTTACGGACGAAACCATCGATCATTCCGGTAAACTCACATCTTTCGATATCGTATCCATCTCCATCGATATTGCCCATCGTACTCGAATAGTCCCCTTCAAACTGGTGACTGTCGGGATATATCGTAATTGTGGTGCTCCAACTTGTCAGCGCGCTCAAATACACCAGCATCAGATCCGGAACCTCAAAACGGTCACTGGCATAGAAATCATAGGGATCGCCAAAGGATTTCGGAGCGGCCGCAGGCGCCGAAGAAGCTTTCGTATCATCGTCAGATGTCGAATCGCTCTGACTCGCGTCTGTAGAAGCATCTGTCGTATCCTTTTCCGACTCGGAAGATGTCTCATCGGGGTCCTCCAACGTACTCTCAATAGACTCATCCGCCGTTGTCTTTTTCGTTTTCTTACTTTTTTCTTTTTCGGTCTCTTTCGACCCGCCACAGCCGGACAGGATCAGGCTCAGCGCAATGGCGCCGGCAAAAGCACTTCTCTTTTTCATTTTTCGTTTCTTCTCCTCCCAATTTTTCCCCCTGCTTATTCTATCATTTTTTTGACAAATGCAAAAATCGGGCGTAAAAACCCGATACTGCAGTCTTTTTAAGCTATGGGAAATGCACTTCAGATCTTGATCCGCTGATAGTAAAAGCAGGCCAGCTGCGTACGGTCACGAAGATCGAGTTTACTTAGAACAGAACTGATCATATTTCTGACCGTACCCTCTCCCAGGAACATCTTCTGGGCGATCTCTTTGTTCGAAAGGCCTTCCGCCACCAGTTCCACCACTTCCCGCTCCTTGGGCGTGATGTCATATTCTTCCCAGGAAAAACTCTCGCTTCTGTTCAGAAGATCCGGAAGCCGCTCCACGATCTTTCCGCCGAATACCGTCTGGCCGCCGATGACTGCCCGGACCGCATCGGCCAAAGAAGCACAGTCCTGCTTAAGGATATAGCCTTTGGCGCCGACCTTTAATGCCCGGTTAATATATTCATCATCAAGAAATGTCGTCAGCAAAATCACTTTCGCCTGAGGGTCCACGGAAAGGATCTCGGAAGTGGCCTCAAGACCGTCCATATCCTCCATACGGATGTCTGACAAAACCAGGTCCGGTTTAACCTGAGGGTATTTCTCCACGGCTTCTCTTCCGCTTCCGCAAAGACTTACGACTTCAATATCGCCATCCTTTTCCAGAATGATCTTTAATGACTCTTTTACCAGTGGATCATCGTCCACGATCATAATACGCATGATTTCTCTCCTCTTTATTCCCGCAATCAGTATATCACAGAAGGCGTTATGACCCGCTCTTTTTCGGAATGGTCACCGTGATATGGAATCCGTTATTTCCACCCTGAATAGAGGTTCTTCCGCCCACTGAAACGGCACGGGAGTTGATGTTATATAGGCCGATGCCGTGTTCCCCCTCAAGAGCGGCAAAATCCGACGGACGGGAAAACTCCACCGGAGCGCATTTGCCGTCGTCAGATACCAGGACACGCCAGAACGTCACGTTCTCCACGACCTCCAGGCGCACGTTCTTGCCGTTACTGTGTTTGGCGATATTGGTGACCCCTTCCTTCATGATGCCCAGGATCGCACCCTTGACGTCGTTGGGAACCGGGGACTCGATCGAGGTGCTGACATTCACATCGAACTGGTCCTTGATGGCCGAAGCGATCTCGTGAATGCCGATGGAAAGGTCAATGGAATCATCATGAAGTTCGTGCACCGAGCGGCGGATATTCGTCATGGCCTCGTTGACCGTGGCGCTTACCGACTCAAGATACGGCTTCGTCTTCTCATCCTGGTTGATGACCGAAATGGCCTGCAGCTGCACCACCGCCCTCGTCAGCATGTGGCCCACGTTATCGTGGATCTCCCGCGCAATACGGTTCCGCTCCTGAAGGGTTGCATTTCGCACCTGCATATCCATATTGTTCGCGATCTCGTTTTTGAGGCGAAGGGACTGCTGCGCATCGTAACGGACCGCATCGAATTTTTCAGTCAGCAGCAGCTCTTTTCGGTGCATATATACCGTTTTCACCGCCAAAAGCACTGCCACCGGAATCAGAAGGATCAGATATGACCTTGCCGAGATCACACAGGCGATGACCAGAAGAAGGATCCGGATCCAAAAATCCCGCTCGGAAGTGATCTCCCAATCATTCTTCGATGCATTTTTCTGGATGTGATATTTAGTGAGAATGGCCTCCACACGACTATCTGAAAACACTCCATATACGCCGGCCGGAATCGCAATGGCGGCTTCCGGAATAAAGAAAGAAAGAGCACCTGCGCCAAGAAGGATCGCCGAACTGGCAATGGCATTCCGGAACAC
>CADBGD010000183.1 GCA_902794115.1 Oscillospiraceae bacterium | reverse complement strand
AAGTACGAGTTCATCAAGGCCGGTCTTTCTGCTGATTCCTTCAAGGTATTCGATATCCTGCCGCAGGGCATTCAGCAGCAGCTCTTCCTCGAGCGTGACCCGCACGGTAACGTTCAGGTTTCCCTCATCGAGTCCGAGAAGCTCTTCTCCGAAATGGTTAAGGCTGAGCTCGCTAAGAGAAAGGCTGCAGGCACATATAAGGGCAAGTTCGGTTCCCAGCACCACTTCTTCGGTTACGAAGGCCGTTGCGCTTTCCCGTCTAACTTCGATGCTGACTACTGCTACTCCCTGGGCTTCAACGCTTTCATGCTGATCCAGTATGGTTTCACAGGTTACCTTTCCAAGGTTTCCAACATCTCCAAGCCGGCTGAAGAGTGGATCGCCGGTGGTATGCCGATCACCAAGATGATGAACATGGAAAGAAGAAACGGCGAAGACAAGCCGGTTATCCGTAAGGCTCTCGTTGAGCTCGATGGCAAGCCGTTCAAGTACTTCGAAGCTAACCGTGAGAAGTGGGCTGTAGAGACATGCTTCACCTATCCGGGTGCGATCCAGTACTACGGACCTGCTGAGGTTTGCGATCTGACAACCAGAACACTGGCTCTGGAGAAGTCCTGATCCTTTCACTCTTTCTAAATGAATCCTAAGAATCCTCGTAGGAATTCCCGAAAAACCATGGGAAAACCTGCGGGGATTCTCTTTTTCCACTTGCGAACCGATAAAAATACCTCTACTATGATAAGGTAACAATTTGGAGGAGACATAGTATATGAAACATCATCGACTTACCCAGATCCTGTCTGCCGCTTGTGTAGCAGGTATCCTTCTTTCCTGCGCCGCCTGCAAGAAAAAGAAAGAAACAACGGCAAGTGAGACGACAACCGTGGCAACCACCACGACCGAGGAAACGACAACAACAGAAACCACAACTAAACCTACTGAAGAAACCACCACTGTTGCGACAACCACAACGTCAGAGACTTCAGAAACCACGACTGAAACCACTACTGTACCGACAACGACTACAGTAAAAGAAACTCCGGCACCGGAGACGACAACTACTGCCGCCCCGGAAACAACAACGGAAGCGCCTACAGAGCCGCCTACGGAACCGGAGACCACACCCGAGCCAGAGCCGGAAACAACTCCGGAAGAGACAGAGGCAGAGAAAAAGATCTCGATCCCCGGTATTCAGAGCAAATCTGCATCCGGCGCTGCCAAAGATGCCATTGCCGACTATTGCGGCTCTTATGAATTCACAGATGACCTGATGTCCGCGGAAAAGACCCGTGCCAACTATGCCCGGGATTGCGGAAGCATCGGTCACAGTCTTGCTGACGGTTCCGGCTGCGGTACTCCTCAAGCTGAAGCATGTGCGCTTTTCGGTGCGGCCTACTATATCGATGGCAATGCCTCTTTTTCCGACGGATATATTAATATCACAATGAGCAGCAGCCAGATGGATGAGCTGTATTCCAGCGGAAGCTGGCACTACTACTGGGCTGACCATGACGGAAATTATCACGTCTATTCAAGCATGTACGATTGTGCCTATGCCCTCACCTCCTATATGGTTCAGTACCATACACCTGCATTAAGCACTGACTCCATCAGCTACTACGGTGTAGGATGTGCAGGCTCCTCGGAAAACAGTTACGTATATGAGCATTTCGGTCTGGAGATTCCGGAATACGAATATTACATCTATATCGGCGGCGAAAGCTGATTGATCTGCAATCTTTTGAAACAGAAATAAAAATTCCCCGCGTGCAGCTTGTGCACCGGGGAATTTTCATTTTGAAACAATTAACCTTTTTCTCGAAACGAGATGCCGGTCAGTATCAGGCAGATGGGAGTTCATTCACCACATATTCCTGCGAATACGGAGATACAAAGGTGTTATATGCTGCCTCAAAAGTCATATCCGAGAGAAGGAATGATCTATCATTGGAATTACATACACCAAAATCACCATTACTGATGATCACACCACTCGGATCGATTACAAAATTATAGCCAACACCGGCGATATACGTATCGACATGTGTGCTGGTAGCTCCGTCTTTCGAAGCCACATCGTAGTTCACGTGGCAAAGAAGGATCAGATGACTATGGTTATCTGTATTCTCCTTCGGCTGTGCAAAATACGACTTTTCAATGACACATGTGAAATTGGATACTTCAATGTCATTGTTGCGAAGTCTGATATCATTAAAGTTGAAATCCGAATAGTCGCGGCTAGGCAGATAATTATACAGATAATCGGTAATAAATCCATTCGTACTATCCAGGATCGACTGGGATAATCCGGAAAGATCCAGACCATCTGAAGTTTTCGGGAAAGAATTCAGACCACTAATAGGATAATCCTTCGTAGTAACTGAAAGCGTGTAGATGTCCTGATCATCACGGGTGAAGTTACTTCCCCAATAAGCCGTGATCGTAAGGTTTTCACCATTGGCATAAATACTCTGATTAGGATATTCATAAACAACAAAGTTTCTCACGAAATCCGAACAGCCGGAATTGTCGATAATGATCTGCGGCTCTTCTTCCGATCCGGAAAACTTGACCGACAATCCTTCAAAAGGATCAACAGACTGAATGGTCTTTAAACCTGTAACCGTCTTTTTGATTTCCGTAGATTCCAGACCAATATCGTACTGGCCGGCAATCGACTCATCCACGATTACCTTAATGGTAACTTCATCCCCGTTCTTCAGATCCGTATTCGGCGTGATCTCAAAAGAAAGAGATCTGAAATAAGGTGTCAGATTGACATTTGCCTTTGAAGCTTCCGTCTCCTCACTTTTCTTTTTCTTCTTACTTTTCTTATCGGACTCCTCATCAGAATCGTCATCATCGTCGTTTTTCGAATCTGAATCCTCTTTTGATAACTTTTCTTCCAAATCTGATTTTATTTTATTTACAAGCTCATCATCCAGATAGCACTCGGCCACACCC
>CADBGD010000182.1 GCA_902794115.1 Oscillospiraceae bacterium | reverse complement strand
AAAGTCGATTCTTCGGTGAGTATTACTGTAAACGGACAGCCGGCCTATTGTGCGGATCCGGGAGATATAGTTACGGTAACGACAGCCATGCTGGGGAAGACCACTTTCTATGATTATCAGGTGACGACCCGGGATGCGGATAATACGAATGAACATCCGATTGAGATCAAGCAAGAGGATGGTTACTTTACATTTGTGATGCCGGACAATCTGGCCATCATTACGGCTATGCCGAAAATTGTCGGTTACCAGCTGACACTGAATGGTGCTTTTGAACTGAATTTCCGTGTTACTCTTCCGGAAGATGTAGAGGCAGAAGATGCCTATATGCTCTTTGAAGTTGGTCCGAAGCAGGGTGACGAATATACAATAAACCGGAGAAACCAGGTGAGATTTTCCGAAGATTCGAAAGATGAAGACGGAGCATATTGGGTAACCTGTACGGTCAATCCGCTGGAACTGGCTGATACGATCACGGCCACACTTTACATCGGGAATGAGTCTTTGATTGCACCGAATCAGGTTACGGCTCATCAGTATCTTAATCGTGTCTATCAGAAGGCTATTGAAGAGAATAATGAGGCGCTGATGTCTTTATTGGATTCACTCATGAATTATGCGGGAATCCTTTATAGGTTGAATACTAGGGATGACGGTTGGTCGGATGGACGTACTCATACTAATTTTCCACCGACTGCACGTTTTATTGAGATGTTCGATTCCGAGAGTGGTACGATCCAGTTATTGGATAAAATCAGTAATGTGTGTGACGCAACGGAAGGATATGGTATCCAGAAGGATAGCGTGGCGGAAGCAAGTATCGAAAAGGTGAAACTTTCATTAACGATGCGCTCTATGAATGCCATTAATGTATATGTGAAGCCGGTCGATGGTGTTCAGATCCTTTCCACTCCAGTGGATACAATAGAGTGGAAAGGGGAGACCTACTATCAGTTTGATTCCCGTTATCTCAAGCCGACAGAACTGGGTACGCCAATTGCCTTTGAGATCGAGACCACTTCCGGTACAGCTACGATTTACGTATCTGCAATTTCCTACGTGCATGTCGGAATTAAGAACAATCTGGGTCAGGGTGGAACACGTTTTGTAAAAAACCTGGCACTCGCGCTCTTCTACGAGTACTATCAGGCGGCTGTGGCTTATCAGAACGCACAGAGCAACTGATTCCGATTACATTTGGCAAGGGAGAATAAAGAAATGGAACAATATGAGAAGCTGAAAATGGAGATCATTACTTTCGAGCATGAGGATGTGATCACTTCTAGTCCAAATGAAACGGAAGGCTCTATCAAGACAGATATCGAGTGATACTCCAATAAGTTGATACAGTGCATCACTGCCGTCCGGCCGGTTTGGCCGGGCGGCAGTTTTTTTGCTTCAAGAAAGGGCGACAGGTGCATTTGCCGTAGAAAAGAAAGGAAGTAGGAGATGTCATGAACCGAAAATGACATTTGTCATGTCGGGAAGTGATGGGGCTCACTAACGGGGAAATCGCGGGTATGGAATAATATAACCATGAAACACAACGAGCGCGGCAAAGTGCGGCGCAAGAGAGAAAAGCGAGGATGAGAAAATGAGTGAGATCATTAAAGTAGATGGACTGGTGAAGCGCTATAAAGAGCTGATCGCAGTGGACAATTTCAGTATGAGCGTACGAGAGGGGGAGATCCTGGGACTTCTGGGACCGAACGGATCCGGAAAGTCAACGACCATCAACTGCATCCTTTCGCTTCTGGAGTTCGATAAGGGAAACATTACGATCATGGGCAAGGAGATGACGCCGAAGTCCTACGATCTGAAAAAGAACATCGGCGTGGTTCCGCAGGAAGTATCCGTATTCGAAGAGCTGACAGTATATGAAAACATCGATTTCTTCTGCGGACTTTACATCGAGAATAAGGAAGAGAGAAAGAAGAGAGTGCAGGAAGCCATTGATTTTGTTGAACTGAACGACTTCAAGAAGTTCCGTCCGAAGAAGCTTTCCGGCGGCCTGAAGCGCCGACTGAACATTGCCTGCGGTATCGCCCATAAGCCGAAGATCATTTTCTTCGACGAGCCGACGGTAGCCGTCGATCCCCAGAGCAGAAACAAGATCCTCGAGGGCATCGAGCACCTCAGAAAAGAAGGCGCGACGATTATCTACACGTCCCACTACATGGAAGAAGTCGAGCAGATCGCAGACCGGATCATCATCATCGATAAGGGCCAGCTGATTGCCGAGGGTACGGTGGATGAACTTAAGAGCATGATCAAAAAGAGTGAGATCATCCGGATCGAAGCCAAGGGCATTTCCGATGAGGATATCGAAAAGATCAGAAAACTGGATAATGTTTTCGGTGTGGATTACGACGGAAAGATGCTGAAGATCGAAGCCGGTAACGGAAATAACGTAGTCAAAGTCATTACGCTCCTTCAGGAGAAGGGCTACCGCATCAAGAATGTATATTCCGAGCAGCCGACCCTGAACGATGTTTTCCTCGAGCTGACGGGAAAAGAACTGCGTGACGATTGATCTTAGGAGGAATAAGGAAATGATGTTTACATATTATCTGCGCAAGACATTGCGCGACAAGGCCTATATCTTCTGGTCTCTGGCCTTCCCGATCCTTCTCATGACCTGCTTTAATGTCACGTTCATGGGCCCGGCGAAGGGCGAGGTCGACTTCAAGCCGGTAAAGAGCACCATGATCCGCATCGATTCCGGGGAGAGTGCTTTTGCAGAAGAATTCGAGGGAGTACTTGATAATCTCGCAGATGCGGAAGCGGTGAAGAAGAGCAACATGGGATATGACCACGCGGTCATCGAACTGATAGAGACCACATCTCAGGAAGAAGCCGAAAAGAAGATCCTTGATAAAGAACTCCAAGTGCTTTTCCTGGTGAACGGTGAGAAAGAAAGCATCGAAGTCAAGGTCGGTGACGGCGCCAACATGACCACGCTCATGGTCGCCAAGAACTCCAAGTGCTTTTCCTGGTGAACGGTGAGAAAGAAAGCATCGAAGTCAAGGTCGGTGACGGCGCCAACATGACCACGCTCATGGTCGCCAGAAGCATCACCGAATCCTATAGAAGAAACTACACGATCATGAAAGATGCGGCGATGACCGCCCCGGATAAGATCGGGCTCGTAATGGAAAGTATCACGAACTCCATTTCAGTAATGAAGCCGAAGAGCACATACCTCGGTGATAATGAAAACTCCGCGAATGTGTATTTGTGGTACTTCTACAGCACGATCGTCATGGGAATGTTCTTCAATGTGACAGCCGGTATTCATACGGTGTTCGACATT
>CADBGD010000181.1 GCA_902794115.1 Oscillospiraceae bacterium | reverse complement strand
ACATATGTCCTGCATCGTATATCAGATCGATAAAAAAACCGGCACAAAGTATGCCTATGAAAGTGAGTCCTACTGGGATCCGGAGAAGCAGCAGCCGCGCTCCAGGCGGAAATACCTTGGCAAGGTGGATCCGGAAACCGGAGAAATCATGACAAGAAAAAAGAAAGTTTCCGCTAAAAAAGCTGACGAAACTGAAATCACATCTAGTGAAGAAAACCGGTATCTTGAGCTCCTGAAAGAGAAGGATGAAAAGATCAGTTCTCTTGAAAAAGAGAACAACCGACTTCGGAAGGAAAAGAAGGAGCTTCTTTCTTCGCTTTCGGCACTCTGCAAGAAGTTCTCTGAATAAAGGACGACACGATGACACCGGAGAGACTTGCTTTCAGCACCAGAATAACCAAATACACCAAAAAGGAGCTCATCTCTCTTGCTGTTGAACAGTACGATCGGATCTGTGAAATGGAGATCCGGGAAAAAGAGAATTCCCGGATCAATACAGAGGCTCACATTTCCTACAAAAAACTCGAGAGCGAATTGACTGACCTTAAGAAAGAGAACCTGACGCTTAAGGCAGCCCTCCAGAAGGAGATCGATAAGAATCTCGTTCTGAACCGTAAGGTTTATGGCCGCGCTACAGAGAAATTCATCGACTCCCTGCAGGGCACTAATGGCGAAGAACACATCGATGAAGCCGAGACTGAAGATAATGAACAGGACGGACATCCATCCCGTGTGATCGATATCACGGCACTTCAGGGAAAACCGGTCCATGCAGAAACTGAAGGTGATCAGAAAACCAGCCAGACATCCGGATCCGCAAACAGGTTCTGCCGGTATCATGGTCAGGGAAAGCAAGCGGGCACTCACAATAAGCTGAATGCCGCGGCTGACAGCCTTCCGCAGGATGTTCACTATCAGTTTGATCCCGAAGCTTATGATGAAAAATACGGTGAGGGAAACTGGCGGATTGCCTTCTGGCAGGAAACAAAGACCATTGAAAAGCTCCCGCTGTCGTATTATCAGAAGGTTGTTTACACGCCGGTCATCTCAAGCGGACTGGAACATGTCCTGTCCAATGAACAGACGCCGCCTCATCTTATCAATCGGAGCCTTGCTTCGCCATCCCTGGTCGCGGATATCTTTTACAGAAAAGTCTTCCTGAGCCTTCCCAACGGGCGGCAGGAACGGGATTATAAGATTTCCGGACTTCCTCTTTCAAAGCAGACCATGATTCAATGGACGAACCAGCTGACGCAGGAAGTTCTGACTGTTCCGTATCAGTACCTGAGTACCCTGCTTCTCAGACTAAAGTATACACAGAATGATGAGACCTATATGCAGGTGAACAAGGATGGCCGTGGCGCCGGAAGCAAGAGCTTCCTGTGGGTTCACTGCAGTTCTGAACTGCTGGACTGTCCGCCGATCATCATCTTCTGCTATGAAAAGACAAGAGGAACCGATCATCTCCGGAAGTTCTTTAAGGAATTCAGCGGATATATCACCTGCGATGCCTATGCCGCTTATCAGACATTCGCAAAAGAGCATCCTGAAACGGACGATGTCACAGGATGCATGATGCATTGCCGCCGCTACTTTGCCATCGCATTCTTCGTTCATGATTTCAAGGATCTTTCCGACCAGCAGATCCTGGAACTGCCGGAAACAACGGCTATCCTGAAAATCAAGGAAATCTATTCGGAGGAGAATAAGCTGAAGGGTTTATCGGCGGAGGATCGCCTCAGAGAAAGGCAGGCGAAAGTCAGACCGAAGGTTGATGAATTCTTCCGCTACGTTCATGAGCTTGCAGAGAGCGGCGGGGTCTTCTCTGATCGGATGAATGCCGCCATAACCTATGCGGTCAACCAGGAAGAAAGACTCCGGATGTTTCTCAGGGATGGGAACATCCCGATCGATAACGGCCATGTGGAGCGTGTCATCTCATCCTTCAGTGTCGGTCGTGCCAACTGGAAGTTTTCGGATACCATACCCGGAGCAGAATCGATGGCGATTCTTTATTCTCTCGCGGAAACGGCGAAGGCCAACAATGCTGATGTAAGGCTGTATTTCCAGTATCTTCTTGAGAAGGTTCCTCAGTATCAGGACTTGAATGGTGCCGTCACAGATGACAAAATCCTGGAAACGTTCACGCCGTGGTCGGATGCTTATCGACAGTATGAGAAGGAACAAAAGCAGTCCGCTGCCGAGCGGTTCCAGATGATGTTTCCACAGCCGATAAGGCCAAAGACTCCAAAGAAGAGAGCCGAAAAGATTGCATAAATAAAGTGAATAAGCACGACGCTCCCGAGGGATCTTTGTCCGTCGGGGCATCTCTGCCGGAAAGTTCGAAAAGTCAGGAAGCACTGAACGACTTTTCGAATTTTTTCAATTTTTCCGATTTTTCAAAGCGACTTTTCCGATTTTTCCGACAAAAAAAAATTCCCAGAAAATCATAACACCTGGGAATTTTCAATAGTAGACGTGTTATATTTACCGGTTACCAAATGTATGACCATCGCGTATTTTATTGTATCCGTTTCTTGCGATTGCTTCCCGTTCCTCCGGATGGGCTAGATAGTAGTCAACCTTCGCGAGCAAATCTGCCTCGCTCTCAAAATAGACAAAATCCTTATCCGGTTCGAAGAACCGAAGCAGATCCGATTGGAAATTCGTCAGCAGAAAACCGCCGGCACCCATGATGTCGAAACAACGAAGCGGGATACCATCCCGGATGCTGCGAAGCGAAATATTCAGATTGATCTTCGAGCACTTGAAGACCAGCGGCATCTCGGTATAATACATCACCATGCCTTTGTTGGTGATACCATTTACCGAAAATCCCGCATCCTTCGTATATACAGAAATCGGATGCTTCTCTCCGATGGCCGCAAGGTACTCCGTCCGTTCAACAGACGTCAGCTTCCGTGACAGCACATAGTCATCATACAGATATTCCTCCGGCCCCTTCTTCGGAATGACTTTGTACAGGGGC
>CADBGD010000180.1 GCA_902794115.1 Oscillospiraceae bacterium | reverse complement strand
CAGGCGTCTGGATCTGGATCCGTCTCGAAAGGTGGATGAGCTTTCACTGGGCAACCGCAAGAAAGTCGGCATCATCTGTGCGGTCCAGCATCAGCCGGATCTTCTTATTCTGGATGAACCGACCTCCGGACTGGATCCGCTGATGCAGAAAGAGTTCTTCACGATCCTTTCGGAAGAGCATAACCGCGGTGCCACGATCTTCTTTTCCTCACACATTCTCAGTGAAGTCCAGACGTACTGTAAGCGGGCCGCTTTCATTAAAGACGGAAAGCTCATCCTTTCCGATGATGTGGAAAAACTGGAGCAGACCGGTACGAAGAAAGTTCTGCTTCGTGGAAATTTCGACACGGAAAAGATCTTTACTCTGCCCGGTGTCTCTTCTCTGGATAAGGAACGGATGAGTTTTCTCTATAAGGGAGATCTTCCGGCGCTTCTTGCGGCACTTTCGCAGGTTCGGCCGGACGATGTCACCATTACGGAACCAAGTCTTGAGGAGATTTTCCTGAATTACTACGAAAAATGAGGTAACAACCATGACGATCGTAAAACAAGAATGGCGCTCACAGAAAATTCCGCTTCTGATCTGGAGTCTTTCCATCGGACTTCTGATCGCGGCCTGCGTTCTGATGTATCCGGATATGCAAAGCCAGATGACGGATGTCAACGATATCTTCTCTTCTATGGGAAACTTCACGGCAGCCTTTGGTATGGACAGGCTGAACTTCGGTACCCTCAAGGGATACTATGCCGTAGAAGGCGGAAACATCCTCGGCATCGGAGGTGCTTTTTACGCAGCTATACTCGGCGTGTCGGCCCTGATGAAAGAAGAGCGGGACCATACGGCGGAATTTCTTCTGACCCATCCGGTTTCCCGTACCCGTGTGATCTCTGAAAAACTCGTCGGGGTAGTCAGCAGCATCCTGGCTCTAAATGCACTGGTCATCCTTCTTTCGATCCTGTCCATTCTTCTGATCGGGGAAACGGTCTTTTGGAAAGAACTTCTGCTTTACCATTTTCTGATGCTTCTGATGCAGCTGGAGATATCCGGGATCTGCTTCGGCGTCTCCGCTTATCTCAAAAGAAACGGGCTGGGCATCGGGATCGGCATCGCAGGTCTCATGTATGTTCTGAACATCATTTCCAACATCACGCCGGACGCGAAATTTCTCAAGTACCTGTCCGCCTTCAGTTATACAGACGGCGCAGATATCATGAACGACTGTGCTGTCCAGATCTCCTACCTTATTCCGGGCATGGTCCTGATGGGGATCGGAATCTTTCTGGCCTACGGAAAATACACCCGTAAAGACATCGCCTGAAAAACGCTTCAAAAAACCGCAGCCGGAAAAGCTGCGGTTTTCTTAAGATTCTTTCTTTTCCGCGAAGTCCTTCCGGAAACGCTTGTGGTCACCCCGGTCGGTGACGACTTCGTAGCCCACACGGCTGACCCGGCCGGACATGCAGCGGATGCATTCGGCGGCCTCATCCCCGGTGCAGATCTTGTTATCGTAGAGAAGATACTTGCTTCTGACATTCGTCGGAGACAGATTCGGCATCACGACATTGGCTCCGGCCAGGATCCCTTTTTCTCTTCCCATAGGATCGATGGTGCCCAGCGCCGTTGTCGATGGCAAAAGCACCTCCGGAAGCATCAGACGGATCACGGAAAGGATCCGGAGCGTCATCTGCGCCGTACCGGAATTTTCTTTCGCATAGATCGTGTCCTTATGGGGAATGAACGGTCCGGTACCCACCATCTCCGGCTGGAATTCCTGAAGGAAACGAAGGTCGCGGATCAGATGGAAGATCTTCTGTCCCGGAGAGCCGATCATCATGCCGCAGCCCACCTGATAACCGATCTCGTGAAGATCTTTAAGGCACTGCATACGGTGATCGAAGGACATGTCCTTCGGATGTAACGTGGCGTAATGTTCCGGATCCGCCGTCTCATGACGCAAAAGATATCTGTCCGCACCGGCGTCAAAGAGCTTCTGGTAACTGTCTTTTTCCCGCTCGCCGATGGAAAGTGTAAGGGCGCAATCCGGATGGGCCGCCTTGATCTTCCGGATCAGGGGGACCAGGACCTCATCTGTAAAGTACGGATCTTCTCCGCCCTGGAGCACAAAGGTCCGGAATCCCAGTTTATATCCTTCATCGCAGCAGGAGAGGATCTCCTCTTCGGTCAGACGGTACCGCTGGGCATGGGCATTGCCCTTCCGGATACCGCAGTAGAAGCAGTTATTCTTGCAGTAGTTGGAAAACTCCACCAGACCGCGAAGATAGACTTTCTTTCCATAATGCGCCTCGCGGACCTCCCGGGCTTTCGAAAAGAGGTACTCCTCCACTTCTTTTTCCGGTGTCAGAAGAAGGTCTGTAAGTTCCGTATCTGTCAGGTTCCGTGTCTCATAAAGCTTATCGACCAGTGCTTTTCCCGAAGAAATACGCGTGGCCGGATCCGGCAGGATCAGAGAAAAAGACAGGCACCCGTGAGGCGGGATCTCTTCTTTCGAGACCTCTTCCCAGGAAGAATAGGTTTTTCCGGTCCACAGTTCCAGAAGGGAGGCCGGGCGGAAACCTTCCGCACTTCTACTGTTTTCGCCGGAATAGCGGATCTTTTTCTTCTCGTCAGACAGATTGAACAATGTTACAAAATGCGCCGTTCCCGCCTCGTCATGGGCTTCCCAGACGGCTTCCTCCGCATTCTGGAAAAGAAGGTGCGGCACATATTTCGGGTCGCGCATTTGAAGGATCTTTCCATTCGTCAGAAGAGAAAGAGTCTTCTCATCCATGGAAGGAAGCTCGGAACCGATCATCAGCGGGGAACCGAAAAGGCACCACAGCGACAGCATGGTCTTCTGCTCTTCGAAGGTAAAATCCGTGCTCCGGATCTCGCCGAAACCCTTTCCCAGCATGCCGACCGGGAGCATGTCGCAGTCCGGGAAACATCCGGCGGACACGTGATCCTGCCAGATCCGGCAGCGGTCGAACATGTTCCGGAGAAGATCCCAGCGGTCCCAGAAATCGTCCGTAATGCGCCACATATTCGCGTTTTCCTCGTAGTGGGCCGC
>CADBGD010000179.1 GCA_902794115.1 Oscillospiraceae bacterium | reverse complement strand
TTTTACAAGGGATGAACTTCTGAAACTGGGAGACATCTGCCTGAAGCATAAAGTTCTGGTGGTCAGTGATGAGATCCATAATGACTTTGCCCTTTATGGCGAGCATACCGTCTTTGCGAAAGTGAAAAAAGAGTTTGCCGATCACTGCATCATCTGTACTTCACCAAGTAAGACATTTAATCTGGCAAGTATGCTGATCAGTAATATCTTCATCCCCAATGAAACGATCCGGAGGATCTTCCGCCTTCAGGTGGCCGCAGCCGGTGTGAGCCAGCTCTCGGCTCTGGGAATCGTTGCGGCAAAGACCGCCTATGAAAAGGGTGAAGAGTGGTATGAGCATATGATCGAATATGTGAAATCCAACATCTCTTTTGTAAAGGAATATACGGAGAAGAATCTTCCCGGTGTCCGTGTTATCGACGGTGAAGGCACCTATCTTCTCTGGCTGGATTTCCGGGGAACGGGACTTTCAGCAAAAGAAATCGACAGACGGATCATTCACGAAGCCAAATTATGGCTGGACAGCGGCGCGATTTTCGGCGAGACTGGAGAGGGTTTCCAGAGGATCAATGTGGCGGTGCCGCGATGTACCCTCGAGGAGTGTATGAACCGGATCCGTGACCATGTGGTCGAAAAAGCGTAAAAGGAGAACCTTTATGGGAACATATACAGACAAAGAAGTCCAGAATGTGGTAGACCTGATCTTACAGGATTATGAGGATGAAAGGACCATCAATGCCATCGATGTCCATCATCAGCCGGATAAAGATGTGATCGTGGATGTGGTCAATCAGCTTCTGATCATATTGTATCCGGGATATTACAGCGATAAGGTGTTCCGCGTATACAGCATGAAGAACACCATGTCGGCAACCATCGAAAATGTGATCTACAATCTGAAAAAGCAGATCGCCATTGTATTGAAGTATACAGATGAATATGCCAAAGCCCCGCAGGAAACGCTGGATGGAAAAGCGCAGGAACTGACTCTGGCGTTTATGAAGAAGATCCCGGAGATCCGAAGCAGCCTGGAGACCGATGTGGATGCGGCATTTGAAGGAGATCCGGCGGCCAAGAGCCGGGCGGAGATCATTTTCTCCTATCCGGGACTGTTTGCGGTGTCCGTATACCGGATCGCCCATGAACTGCATCTGCTTTCCGTGCCGATGATCCCGCGTATGATGACCGAGCATGCCCATAGTATCACCGGTATCGATATTCATCCCGGTGCCACCATCGGCAGGCATTTCTTTATCGATCACGGTACCGGAATCGTTATTGGCGAGACAACGATCATCGGAGAGCATGTGAAGATCTATCAGGGCGTGACCCTGGGCGGCCTTTCCACCCGTGGCGGGCAGAAATTAAGCGGCGTGAAGCGTCATCCGACGATCGGTAACAATGTTACGATCTACTCCGGCGCCACCATCTTAGGCGGCGAAACGGTGATCGGCGACGATGTTACGGTAGGCGGTAATACCTTCCTGGTCAATTCCGTTGAAAACGGTACGCTGGTCAGCGCCAAGAAGCAGGAATTAAAATACGTCAACAAGAAGCTGGGACAGAAAAAGACGTCCTCGGAAAAGTGAGGTGCCTATGACGATTCTTCAGCTGAAATATGTCATCGCGATCGCCAGTTCCAAATCTTTGCGGGAGGCGGCCAGCCGTCTGTTCGTTTCCCAGCCGGCCCTTTCGTCTACGATCCGGGAACTGGAAGAAGAAATCGGCATCACACTTTTTGAAAGAACGAATAAAGGTATTTCACTGACCGATGAAGGAAAAGAATTTCTGACCTATGCCAAAGAGGCCGTCAGCCAGTACGAACTCATCGAGGACCGGTATCTGGATCAGGACAGAGACAAGATGCATTTCAGTGTGTCCATGCAGCATTATGTATTTGCGGTCCATGCTTTCATCGAAGTCGTGAAAGAAGCCGATGCGGATAAATATGTTTTTTCCGTCCATGAGACACGTACGGATGAGGTGCTGAAAAATGTGCGCAACCGTTCCAGTGAAGTGGGTGTCATCGCTTTTTCCAGAAGTAATGAGAAGATCCTGAAAAAACTGTTCCGGGAATTCCAGCTGGATTTTCATCCGCTGATGACCAAGGAAACTTTCGTCTATGTGTGGAAGGAGCATCCGCTGGCCAAGGAAAAAGAACTGTCGCTTTCGGATCTGGAAGCGTATCCTTGTGTGTCATTTGACCAAAGCAGTGAAAACGAGTTCTATCTGACAGAAGAAGCTCTCGGAAACTATTCCTATGAAAAACTGATCAAGACTAATGACCGGGCAACGTCTGCGGAGATCATGGCCTCATTAAACGGGTATGCGATCGGTACCGGTGTCATGATCGACAGTCTGACTTTAAAAGAAGGATTCGTCACAATAAAGTTAAAAGAGGAGGATCCGCTTACCATCGGGTACATCGTCAGAAGCAATCACAAGCTCAGTGAAATCGGTGCCCGATATGTGGAAGAACTCCTGAAATATCAGGCTTAAAAAGCGATAAGTGAAGCTTATTGCAAACGATAAATCATAAGCATTATTCAAACGCAGATTTCAATGCTATGCTTTTCCCATGAACCGAAAGGGAGGAAAAACACATGAAGAGATTTGCGAAGAAAGTATTGTCTTTGATGCTGGTTGCATCATTTAGTATAGCGGGTCTGGCAGGATGTAGCGGTAAAAAAGAAAGCAGTGCCGCAGGAAGTTCATCCGGCGGACAGAGCTCCGGAGATGTCGATATCGTCATCGGTACCGCGAATGGTTCCCTCTGTCTGGCTCCGCTCCATATTGCTATCGATAACGGGTATTTCGAAGAAGAATTTGCGGCAGCCGGAGTTACCTGGAGAGTGGAAGAAATCGATTTGGGTAATATCTCCGATCTGGTCGCTTCAAATAAGATCGATGCTTCGACCCAGCTGGCAGGTGCCATGATCCCTCAGGTCGATAACGGATTAGAAATCACCTTTACAGCAGGTCTTCATACAGGATGTACCAAGTACTATACCAAAGAAGGTTCCGGTATCGAGTCGGTGGCGGATCTCAAAGGAAAGAAGATCGGTGTGCCGGGTATCGGCGATTCTTCTGTCATCGCACTGAAGAGACTTCTCTTTGATGAAGGGATCGGCGTCACGACAGAAAACCTGGAAGTTGAGTGGGTGGTATACGGACTTACCGA
>CADBGD010000178.1 GCA_902794115.1 Oscillospiraceae bacterium | reverse complement strand
CCATCGACCACAACGATGTTCTCTTCTTCCATTCTCTGTTTCAGTTCAAACTCGTCGTCCATGTCAAACTCATCGATGGCATATTCTTCTTCACCGAAAAGAAGTCCTTCGATTTTGGTCGTGACCTGGGTTACCAGTTCCAGAATAATGGCAGCCATCTCAAGCTCATCGGAATTCTTCGTTCTTCCTTCAAAAAGCCGGAGCATCTCCTTCACGGCTGTATCTTCTGCCTGCTCGAAATTCTCACGTGTAATGAACTGATTTCTTCTGTTTTTCATACTTAAATCCTCCTAAAGCTGACTTGCTTATTTGATTCATCCTTACTTTTGCCGGAAGCGTTTCTTCTCGACTTTTTCCGCTTCTTGCCTCGTTCTGTTGTACCAATTATCTCTCGGACGTTGTACCATTATTGGGACAATATGAAACCCCATCAACTTGATTTTTTCCCCCATCCGAAGTACAATAAAACCAGCCTATAAAGAGTGCGTGAGAGACAAGCTCGTTGACCGCACAGCAACCTGCAATCGTAAGGTGCTAAAGCTTGACCGATGGGTTTATAGATTTCTGGATGGCCCGTCGGAAACGATGGGATTTTTTATGCACTCTTTCAGGTAAATAAATACTATTTGGAGGAGTGAACTATGCGTACACTTACATCTTTACTCAAAGAACAGGAAGCCGTGTGGATCTATTGCGAAAGCGAGGATCTGCAGAAAAAGTTTCTTCAGAAAGCCGAGGAAGAAGGCTTTCTGGCAAGAAACGGAAGCAAACCCACAGAACTTTCTCTTCAGAAGTTCTACGGGATCAATTCTGGCATGACCATGGGGTATATTTCTAACCTCATCTGGTTCATGTCTTTCCAATGCAAAGACACCTGGAACCAAAAGATCGACTACGGGAAGTTTTCTTCCGGAGAAGAAGACTATCTTTGTCAGAGAACCCACATCAAAAGTGTGAAGTTTGAGTTTTCGGATTGAAAAACCGGCACGGAATCTTAAAGAAAAGGTAAAGACTTGATTTCTTCTCTTGAAGCCTCTCGCCAGGTGGTGCTAAAGTACTGGCGAGGGGCGAAAAGAGGAAATATTTATGGAGATCATTTGGAAGAAAAAGTATGAATTAACATCGCAGCCGAAACTGTATACGATCCCTGACTTTTTTGCCATGACAGCCCTCATTTCCCTTTTGGGCTTTATCGTGGAAGACGGCTGGATGATGATCCGAAGCGGATTCATCGATAACCGCAATATGACGCTTCCCTTCCTTTTAGGATATGGACTTGCCGTAGTCAGCATGTATCTTCTGATCGGCACTCCGAAAAAAGGACATTTTCTCCTTTACTTCGGACTGGTCTTTTTCTTCGTCTCCTTTGGCGAGATCGCACTGGGCACCACCGTTGAAAAACTGTGCGGGTTCTACTACTGGGATTACACCAATCTTCCCTTCCATCTGACACGCTATACCAGTGTGCTGACAAGCCTTGGCTTTTCCGCCATCATCACTTCATTTATGTATTTCTGCTATGAACCCTTGATGGAGTTCTTCCACGAGCGCATGACACCGAGGACCAGACGGATCTGCATCACGCTTTTTGTAGTCATGCTCCTTGACATGATGTACAGTTTCCACATGATGCGGGAGATCGGTGACATCAACCGCGCATGGAAGATCACCTTTCATGCCCCAATAATCTAAAGAGATTTTTACGAATTGTTCACTTCAAAACTCCCTGATAGATGATAAAATATAATTGTAATTGTTGGGGGAGCAAGAATTTTTGGAGGATGAAATATGGATCTTCAAGAGTTTGTGGACAATTTGGACACGATGACTTGTGTCATGTCTGTAGAAATGAAAGAAGATGGGAAAAGGGGTGATATCCGGATCGTATGTGGAAATCCGGCCTATGTTGCCTCGATCGAGCAGGTCTGGGATGGTCCTCAGCTGGCATCGAATAAGTTTGTTCCCAATAGCCTTTACCAGAATTACTTTCCGACGGATCTGAATTTCGAAGAGATCTGCTACCGGGCCGCGGTCTTAAAGCAGCCCGTTCACACCTATGTCCATCCGGACCGTTTCGATTTCTGGTTCAACTTATTCCTTCTTCCTCTCAAGAACGAAGGAAATATCTATTACTGCACCTACACACAGGAAGTCAAGCCCAATGCCGATATCGATCAGATGGCGACGAAATCCCATGAGATCTCAGATGCCGTTCTCAGCACCTGTATCAAGCTTCACGGCGCCGAGGATTTCCGGCACACCATGCGTGATGTCATTAAGGATATCCGTAAGATCTGTAAAGCCACTACCTGTTCGATTCTGACCTTTAACGAAGCAGAAAGGACATGTAAAGTTCTGGCGGAGGACCGGGATCCGAATACCCATCTTCAGAGCATGAAGGCCGTTCTGAACGAAGAGTCTTCCTTCTACGATCTGGTGGAATCCTGGCCGGATACTCTGGCTGGCAGTAACTGCCTAATCATTAAAGACGAGAGCGATTGGGATTATGTACAGAAGAAAAATCCGGCATGGTATAAATCTCTTCGGGATAACTATGTGGAAAGTCTCGTACTCTTCCCCTTAAAAAATTCCGAGAAGACCATGGGTTATATCTGGGCCACCAACTTTGAGACAGCCAACGCTGCCAACATCAAGGAGGCTTTGGAGCTGACAACGTACTTCGTATCTTCTTCTCTTTCGAATCACCGTCTCTTAAAAGAACTGAAAGTCTTAAGTTCCATCGACCTTCTGACCGGAGTTCTGAACCGTAATGAGATGAACCATCGTATCGATGCCATCATTCATGGAGAAGAGCACTTTACGAACCTGGGCGTCGTATTTGCAGACATCAATGGCTTGAAGCGGGTCAACGATAAAGACGGCCACAGCAGTGGTGACGATCTTCTGAAAAATGCCGCCAAGATCCTGGAAGATATCTTCTTCGACTGTGAAGTCTACCGTGCCGGTGGTGACGAGTTCATGATCCTGATCTACGACACCGACGAAGATGATCTGAAAAAGAGACTTCAGAAGATCAAGGACTCGGATCTTGGATTTGCGACCGCCAGCTTTGCCGCAGGCTACTACTTCCTGGAAGATTCCAAAGACATCTTAAAGGCCCTGCATGTGGCAGACGAAAAGATGTACGAAGATAAGGATGCGTTCTATAAAGCCCATCCGCAGTTAAAAAGATAAGACGCTGTTTCCTTCCTCACATAAACAGCAAAAAGGCGGCCTCCCAAAACCAAGGGAGGCCGCCTGATTATTCTCCGTGAAAACAGATCTATCAGTCTTTGCTGTCTGAAAGGATCGCCAGGAT
>CADBGD010000177.1 GCA_902794115.1 Oscillospiraceae bacterium | reverse complement strand
CGGGAACGGCACTTTGCCGCTTCTTCTTTTGACTCGCTATGGACCCGCATCACATTACACTTGACCCACAAAAAAGTTCGGCGGGTATTTCCTGTCTTTTTGCGGCTGCAGTACATACTGTAAAGCTGTAAAAGGATGATGGGGTTTGTCACTTCTGTTCCCAATACCCGGTCTAAGATCGCATTCATTTCTTCTTCCGATTTTGCTCTACTGATAAGATAGTTCAGATTCCGAAGAAGCGCACCCGGTCCTTTTGCCTGAAGAAGAACTCCGGATGCCATGAACGCCCCGTTCTCTTTAAGCGACTTTTCAAATGCCGAATAAGCGGAATGATTTTCTTTTCCACGCATGGCAGACAGAAATTCATGAGCCTGCGGAGTCTTTGCTTTATAGTGGATGTGATGCAGAAGTCCTGCCCACGTCTTTTTCTTTTCGTAGCAGTTTCCGATATCCACACGCCCGCCGGAGAAACAGTCATCCAGCATCTTCGTTAAGATCTTCCGGTACCGGTTTTTCATGTTGAGCTTGTTCGTGTGAAAACGCCGGTCATCCATCCTGTAGAACCCGTACTGCAGAAAATGGACTTCTTCCATGACCTTGATGCCATCGGAAAGAGTCAGGAATTTTGAAAAATACGGATCCCCCGTGAAAACCAGCAGATGCACGGCCGTATTTTTCGAGAGGATCTGTTTCGGCTGAAACCCGAAATCCTTGATCACCAGTTCGACGACGGCCATAGAAGATTCCGGGATCGGTCTTGAGGAAGCACACATTTCTTCCACATACTTTTTCAGTTTTTCGACCGCCTCATCGCAGGTAATGATCGAGAAATCCTTGATCACGCCATCTTCGGAAAAGATTGTTCTTTCCATATCTTCTTTCGTTTCAAAGATGGAATACCGCGGAGAAGAAAAATCGTCCATGCCGTAGGTGACGAAATAGGAAATGAGCTGGTCAATATAGCGTTTTTCCACGGGAAGGTTACGAACGCTTTTCGGAAATCCCCGGTAAAAAGCTTCCGGCACACGATTCCCCATAAGTCTTCCGGCAATCTCCAGCATCTGGGGCTGGGCATTTCTATGCCCTTCCGTGATACGGATCCCGAAAAGTTTCGATAAGGAAAGAAGGGTCTCCCCCACAAACTGATCGGACTCTGCATATTGTCTGGGAAGTTTCGAATCCGCATATCCGTTTCTCAAGGTCACATGCTGGGCATGATTTTCCATGACCAGATAGTGCTTATTGAAAAGAAACTGTTTATATTCATCACGAAGTTCGTTCATTTCCCCATCTTCCTTCTTCTGTCTTATCCCAAAATAGAAAAAGACCGGTGATATTGCCGAATTAAATGGACCAAAGAAGTAAATCCGACTAGCTACCGGTCAAGTTCAAGTATACTGCGAAACTGAAAAAGAAGCAAAGATACTTCTGATATATTTTTCGTATCTCAGTTCTTTCTTTTCAGGGCATACATCAGATCCAGGGAGACCTTCTCTCCATCTGTAAATACCACTTCCCGGTGATAGGTATCAATAGTACGTAGATTCCCGGTCTTGCTTTCGTATCTTCCGCCCTCTTTTCTCGCATCCGGGATAAAGTAGTCCACGGTGACGAGAGGACGCGTGGCGATGCATTCGGAAAGAGAAGCCACGGCTTCATTTAATTCCCGAAGTTCTTCTTCCGAGATCTCTCTTCTTCTATCTGTCAGTCTCGCGGTCTCGGCCACCGCATCGTCATAGCCCACCAGTGCGGCAAAGGGAGAAAACTGGGCAGCCCGGTCATGAATCGACATCGGCGGGTGATCCGGATATTGCGGACGGCGTAAGTTCATAATGTCTTCGTATCCGTTCATGCCTTATGTCCTCCGATCTGCTGATTTCTGGCAATCGCAGTACCGCCTTCACTTAAGTTCTTTCCTTTAATCACCGCATTCTTTCCAAGTTTCTTCTTAATACTCAGCATGGCTTCCTGAAGCGCTCTTTCTTTTTCGGATTTCTCTTCTGTTTTCTTTTTTACTTCTTCATCCTGCTTTTCAGAAACCAGATCGAAAAGACTCATCTGGGTATACTGTTCGCTCGATGGAATATCTTCTTCTCTTATCACATTTCCGGCCACGATGGCGAGCCTTCTGCTGAGAAGGGTCGGATCCACGATACGGGAAAAAAGTGTCATGGCCGCTTCGGTGATCGACTTCGTAGACGACGTATGTTTATCCAGGCAGATAGTTCCGTGGGCATGTTTCGGAGCCAGTCTTCCATAAAAGTCCATGGTGACTTCGCCCTTATACTTCCCGCTGTCCAGACTGGTCTTATCAAAAGACACCGTGAGTGTGATCTGATCCGTGACCAGACCTTTCTGCACTAAATCCAGCGATAAGACATCGGCCATCTCCCATACGATGAGTTTGGTAGTCTCATAGTCTGTGGGCTCCGTCAGCACCTGCCCCGAAGACAGGCTGCTGTTACTTGGCCGGTATGCCTTCACATCCGCGATGGAAGTCGGCTCGATCCCCCAGGCGTGATCGATAATGAGCTCCGCATTCTTTCCAAATACCTGATATAAAAGTTTGACTGAACCTTCGTCCAGTGAACATCTGGCAATATCGCCCATGGTGTGCATGCCCAGTTTTTCCAGACGCTTCGAAAGTCCTCTTCCGATGCGCCAGAAATCCGTTAAAGGCGTATGTCCCCAGAGAGATTCCTTATATCGTCTCTCATCCAGTTCGGCAATACGGACTCCGTCTTTATCTGCAGGAATATGCTTAGCCTCAATATCCATGGCCACTTTGCAAAGATACAGATTCGGACCGATCCCGGCTGTGGCCGTAATGCCTGTGGTCTTTAGTACATCCTGGATAAGCATGCGGGCAAAATCATGGGCGCCCATATCGTAGGTGGAAAGGTAACCGGTGGCATCGATAAAGACTTCATCTACGGAATAGGCAAAGATGTCTTCCGGTGCCACATACTTCAGATAGGTGCCGTAGATCCTGGCACTGACTTCCATATACTTGGCCATCTGGGGAACTGCCACCACATAGTCCACTTCCAAAGAAGGATCCGAGTCCAGCTCTGATGCCAGATAACTTTTTCCGGAGAAAGTATGCTGCGGGGCGCGGGCTTTTCTTTCGATATTCACATCCCGCACCTTCTGCACCACTTCAAAAAGCCGGGCACGTCCGGGGATACCATACCGTTTTAAAGACGGAGATACGGCAAGACAAATAGTCTTTTCCGTCCGGCTCTTGTCGGCCACAACCAGATGGGTATTCAGCGGATCCAGATGCCGTTGCACACACTCCACACTGGCATAAAAAGATTTCAGATCAATGGCGATATAAACCTTCTCCAT
>CADBGD010000176.1 GCA_902794115.1 Oscillospiraceae bacterium | reverse complement strand
ACGTTCAGAGCAGAAAGGAGATCCACCTGCATGTCAGGCGGTGCTATCGCTCGTCCGGGGATTTCTATGACATCAGGATCGGAGATACCGGGACGTACCTGGAGCAGACGTTCCGCTCGATGATGCCGGCATTTCTGACCTCGGCATTTCTCATCATTGTGGGAGGTCTCCTCTCATTCTTTTCCTTTGTCATCGATTTCTCGATGAAATCCCTGCAGCGATCCTTTCGGGCGATGTCGGTCACAACACTCCTGTTCGGCATCTGGTCGATTCTGCAGACGGGGATCCCGGTGCTTCTTGTCGGACATGCGCAGGTGCTTCGTATCTTCCAGTACCCGGTACTGATTCTCATACCCTACACGATGGTTCTGACGATCGACGGGTGGATGGACCACCCGTTTCCCTGGACGATCAAAGCGGCAAACACACTGCTTCTGAGTGAGATCGCAGGGTGCACCTTCTGCAGGATTGCCTTCCACATTGATCTGCACCAGTGCAACTTCACGATCTTCGGCTGCATCAGAAGTGCCCGGATCAGACACGCACGTTTCTGCTCACCGCCGGAAAGTTCATAAGGATACCTGTCCCATAGATCTCCGATGCCGAGCTTTTCAAGATGCTCCTTTGCCTTATCGTAAAGTTCTGATTCCGTATCTTTCTTCTCGGAAAGGTACGGAAGGACGATGTTATCCAAAATGGTATATTGCTTCAGGAAAATATTGGCCTGGGGAACATATCCGATCTTTCTTTGATGGATATAAGAAAGATCTTTATCCGATAGCGCGTAAAGGTCCGCATCATCCAGTAAAACTTTTCCGGAATCCGGTCTTAAGATCCCGGAAAGCACTGCCAGAAGAGTGCTTTTTCCGGAGCCGGATTCACCCATAACGGCACAGAATTCTCCCTCTTCCAGTTTGAAATCCACCTGGTCCAGAACGGTTCTTCTGTTGTTTCTATACCGTTTACTTATATTCTCCGCCAAAAGCACTTTTCTACTCCTCTCTACGCAAAGCCAGATACGGCTCCACATGGGTCACATGCAGTATGAAAAAGATCGATGTGATCAGAGAGATCACCAGCACGAAGAAAACGATCAGAAGCAGTGTCAGGAGCGTCTTGATCACGCCGGGTCCCAGATAAGGCATCTGAAACTGCATCCCGATATATGTACCAAAGGGAATGACGATCAGCATGCTCAGGAGACATCCGATGATGGTACCGATCAGACTGATCACACCCAGTTCCGAAAGAAGTTCCCGGATAAGTTTCCTTCTCGTTCTTCCTAAAATACGCAAAAGAGCGATCTCCTGTTTCCTCCCTTTCATAATGAGACTATGAAACAGAAGCAGCAGGATGACCAGAAGTCCGCCCAGTGCGTAGGTGATGATATCCACGATCCCCGTAATACGGGAAAGATTACCCGCCAGAGACGTATTTAACTGTTTCGGATACACCACATCGAAAATATCACCGATCGTCTGATGAGCTGTTTCCAGCACTTTTTCGAGTTTGGCCTCCGACCGGAGATTAATAAATACAGAAGAAATGATTCCTCCCTCCAGCTGCTCTTTTGTCAGAAAAGAACCTTTTTCCTCTGCATGTGCGATCACGTCCGGCATCGTTTCTTTGGAAAAATACACAGAGCTGTCCAGCGCCGTTCCGGTCTTTGCCATTTTGGCCACGACCGGATACTCCTGTCCGAAAAGACGGATGACGCCATTTTCCACCGTGATGCTGTTTCCCACAATGACCTGATTGCCGGAAAGCGTTTTCGCATATTCTTCTTCGATCCAGGGACCGACCACAAAGTCAGTTTCCGGATCAAAGAATACGATCTCTACCTCGCTGCTGCAGCAGTCGGCAGAAAGAGACTTCAGAAAGATCTGGGAAGTACTCTCCGCGATGCCATCGATAGAAGAGACTTTCTCATAGATCGACGCATCGAAATAAAAAGTGTTTCGGCTTCCTTCCAAAAGCAGATCTTCCGCATTCTCCTTCGCCCCTTTCGGCACCAGCATGATGTCAGAGCCTAATCTTTTCTCCATGTTGTCCATGCCTGTATTCAGGCTCTGACGGATCACCGCGGAGGCAAAGAGGATCGCCGATAAGATCAGTATCGTAGCCAGAAGGCATGCATTATAAAAGCCATGGCTTGCGATATTCTTAAATAGATTGTTACCTTTTCTTATACTCATTCCGGTTTCTTAAACACTGCCAGATAAAGGCTGTTTCCGATAGATACGACACCTAAAAGGACGGTCACGACGATCAAAGCCGGTAACGTCTTTACACGGCATGCCATATCTGTACTTTTGCAGATACCAATGAGCTTTGTCGGGTACAGAAGGATCAGTGCCGACAAAAGGATCTGGGTAAGAGAAAGACCCAGACGCACACCTTCATTTTTGAAAAAGAAATACAGTGCACCAATGGCTGCGATAACCACTCCCAGTCCGATCTCGGCCTTCTTCGTAAAGAAGCATGCCATCTTCATTTTCTCGGCGCTGCAAACCGGGAAAAGCACGGTGGGGATCAAGACCACCAGAAGGCCGCTGAGAATAAATAAAATAGAAATACTGATTCGGTTTTTCATATGTGTTTTCTCCTTAAAAAATTAGAATAGGTTTTGTGTTATAAGTAGTACTCAACTTCGTCGACTTTTCCGCCGAGGTTCAGAACATTCAGGATCCTGGTTCTGTACTCCTGGAAAGTATCCTGGGCACGGGCTCTCGGACGGGGAAGATCGATATCGATGATCGCTTCCACTTTCGAGGGACGGGCGGACATAACGACTACCTGATCCGACATGTAGATGGCTTCATCCACATCGTGTGTGACCATGACCATCGTCATGTTATGTTTCTTCCAGATGTTTAAGATTTCATCCTGAAGATTCATACGGGTAAAGGCATCCAGCGCCCCCAGCGGCTCATCCAGAAGAAGTACCGACGGGTGTCCCACCAGGGCGCGGGCAAGAGATGTTCTCTGCTGCATACCACCGGACAGCTGATGGGGATACGACTTTTCAAACCCTTGAAGTCCCACAAGATCGATATATTCCTGTACGGCTTTTTTCTGTTCCTTATAGATGTGCCGTGCCTTCAGTCCGAAAGCGATATTCTTCTCCACCGTAAGCCAGGGAAAAAGATTGGATCCTTGAAAAGCAAATCCTCTGTCGCTTCCCGGTTTTTTGATCTCTTTGCCGTCGATAAAAAGCTCACCTTTTGTGGCTTTATCCAATCCTCCGATAATTCGAAGAAGCGTGGATTTTCCACATCCTGACGGACCGATAAGGCTGACGAATGACCCCGGCCGGATATCCAGTGATAAGCCGTTTAAGGCAACAATATC
>CADBGD010000175.1 GCA_902794115.1 Oscillospiraceae bacterium | reverse complement strand
CTTTCTGTATCCTTCCTGCACATCTGTCGTTCCCAGTCCTGCGGAAAGTGTGTCCCGTGCCGTGTGGGACTGGTCCGTCTGGAAGAGGAGATCCAGAAGATTCTGGACGGGAACGGCACCATGGAAACCCTGGACGTCATCGAGAAGACAGCGGAAGGAATCTATTTTTCTTCAGATTGTGCCATCGGATTTGAAGCGGCCCGCATGGTGCTGACCGGACTGAAAGGATTCCGGGATGATTATATTGAACATATTCAGCATGGAAGATGTTCCATCGTGAAGAAGGAGCCGGTTCCTTGCGTTTCCCTGTGCCCTGCCCACGTGGATGTGCCGGGATACATTTCTCTGGTCAGAGAAGGACGTTACCAGGATGCCGCCAACCTCATCCGGAAGGACAACCCGCTGCCTTCGGTCTGCGGATACATCTGCGAGCATCCGTGTGAAACCCGCTGCCGGCGCACACTGGTGGATGACCCGATCAATATCCGGGCGCTGAAGCGGTATGCCGTGGATCACGAGGGAGAGATTCCGAAGCCGGTCTGCGCAGAGCCGACCGGGAAGAAGGTCGTCATTATCGGCGGCGGCCCGGGAGGCCTGAGTGCCGCCTATTATCTGGCGAGAATGGGCCATTCCGTTACGATTTACGAACAGCGGAAGCAGCTGGGCGGCATGCTCCGGTACGGCATTCCGAACTACCGTCTGCCGCGGGAGGTGCTGGATAAGGAAATCGATGCGATTTTGTCTGCCGGCATCAAGGTGCATACCAACACCAGCGTGGGCAGCGATGTGGATGTACGGGACCTGAAGGCGAACTACGATGCGATCTATATCTGTATCGGCGCTCATGTGGGCCGGAAGGTGGGTATCGAAGGGGAAGATGCGGAAGGCGTCTACTCTGCAGTGGAAGTCCTCCGGCGGATCGGAGACGGCGATAAGCCGGATTACCACGGAAAGCGCATCGTCGTCATCGGCGGCGGCAACGTGGCCATGGACGCAGCCCGTTCCGCAGTCCGGCTGGGGGCAGAGAGCGTGCAGATTGCCTACAGGAGAAGGAAGAATGATATGACTGCGCTCCCGGAGGAGCTGATCGGTGCAGAGCAGGACGGCTGTGAAATCGTGGAACTTCATGCGCCGACCCGGGTTGAGACCGACGAGAATGGAAAGGTGACGGCACTGTGGGTGCAGCCGCAGATCGTGGGAGATATTTGTCATCATCTGCTCCAGTGCGTGATTTTTCTGATGAAATATATTTACGTTATCAAAAAGATAACCCAAGGATTTGCCAATTATCTAAAGACTTTAAAACGACCGATTTCTGTTGTAATCGCCTATGACGGACGCAGATTTTCAAAGGTCTTTGCTGAAGAAACGGCAGCAGTGCTTTCCGGAAATGGCGTTAAGACATTTATATTTGATACAATCACGCCTGTTCCTGTGCTTTCGTACTCAATTTCTAAGCTTGAATGCGATTACGGAATCGTCATAACCGCAAGTCACAATGCTTGCATTTTTAATGGATATAAGATTTATAATGCAGACGGTTTTCAGCTCGTCCCAAGCGAGACCGAGCTTATCAGCCAAGAAATAGAAAAATGCGATTATTTCAGCGGAATAAAAAGAAAACCCGAAGAGGTTATTGTAATAGATGACAGCATTCATAACGAATATCTTGGCGATGCATTAAGAATTACTGGTACGCTTGTAAAGAACAGCCCGCCGGCTCTAAAGATTGTATATACGCCACTAAACGGTGCGGGTAATACTCTTACGAGAAAACTTCTTGATGGCCTTGGATTTCCAAATGTATATATAGTTCCTTCACAGGAAAACCAGGATGAAAACTTTACGACATGCAAGGCGCCAAATCCCGAGAGACTCAGCGCTTATAACGAGGCCTTTAAGGTTCTTGACGAAACCGGAAGCGATATAATAATTGCAACGGATCCGGATAGCGATAGAGTAGGTGCAGCGCTTATACATAATGGCACAAAGAGACTTCTTACGGGCAATCAGCTCGGCATCTTAATGCTTGACCATCTCGTGGAAGAAAGACCGCCAAAGGGTTCACAATCCTGTTATAGAAGTATAGTGTCATCTCCGCTCTTTGATAGGCTTGCGGAATCCAGTGGGCTTACTGTAAAAACCACTTTGACAGGTTTTAAATACATCGGAGAAGCTATCGCAAATATGATGCATCAGGGGTCTGAAGATGAATTCTATTTTGCCTTTGAGGACAGCAACGGATTTTTGATTTCTCCGTTTATAAGAGATAAGGATGGAATAACTTCAGCCGCTGTGATTGCCGCAATGGCCGCAAAGCAGAAAGCTAGGGGACTCGACCTTATAGATCATCTTGAAGAAATCTATGCGGATTACGGTCTCTTGATAGATAGGTCAAGAAGCTTCACCTTTGAAGGAATCAAAGGTCAGGAAACCATGAATGAAATCATGGAATATATAAGAGGTCTTGATGAAAACATCGGCCAACTCTATATCGAGGAGAAGACGGATTATCTATACGAGGATACCGGTCTTCCGGCTGCAGACGTCGTTAGATTTGATATGGATGACGGAAGCACGCTCATCATAAGACCTTCAGGGACGGAACCAAAGGTAAAGGTATATATGTTCCTTTCGGATCCGATGTCTCCGATAGATAAAGAAATAGTAAAGATTTTTGAACAGTTCAAATAAGAACAGTAGGAGGATACACTCGTGGAAAAAATGGGACTCAATGAATTGAGAAAGGCTTTTCTGGACTTTTATGTTTCAAAAGAGCATTACAAAGCCAAAAGCGCACCGCTCATTCCTGAAGCCGGTGACAAATCTCTTTTGATAATCAATTCCGGAATGGCTCCTTTGAAGAAATACTTTTCCGGACAAGAAATTCCACCTGCAAAAAGAATGACTACATGTCAAAAATGCATTCGTACCGGCGATATAGAAAACGTTGGTAAAACAAGTAGGCATGGTACGTTCTTTGAGATGCTCGGTAACTTTTCCTTTGGCGATTATTTTAAGAGAGAATCTCTTACCTGGGGAATGGAGTTTATAAGAGACGTTCTCAAGATGCCACTTGATAGACTTTGGGCAACGGTATATCTGGATGACGATGAAGCTTTTAATATCTGGCGCGAACTCGGAATGCCCGAGGATAGAATCGTAAGGCTAGGAAAAGAGGATAATTTCTGGGAAATCGGACTCGGACCTTGCGGACCCGACTCTGAAATCTTCTATGACCGTGGAGAAGATTTCGGCTGCGGTAATCCCGATTGCAGGCCCGGATGCGACTGCGACAGATACGTAGAATTCTGGAACCATGTTTTCACCCAGTTTTCAAAAGAAGAAGACG
>CADBGD010000174.1 GCA_902794115.1 Oscillospiraceae bacterium | reverse complement strand
ACCGTTGCCGGAAAGCCACAGGATGATGTTCTTGACGGGCTCTTCTACGGAGGCTGATTCACCCCGGACATCTTTTCGCCGAACATTTTTCTCAAGACTGACACACAAAAACTCCCGCCGGGGCTTTTCCCGACGGGAGTTTCTTTTTGACTTTTCGCTTACGTCACATCACAGGTGCATTTTCCGTCGACGGGAAATGCACTTTCCGGTGCGGCCAAGATCTTATACGCGGTTGTAGTTGATCAGGCAGCCCTTTAAGATGATCTGGCGCTCTTCATCGGTCAGATCACCGAGACGCAGGTCGAATTCCTTCAGACCGTTCTCACCGACTGTGTAAGCCTTGATGACTTCGGTCTTGTTCTCCACTGCCGCCTTGATGCCCGGGATGAAGATGTAGTCGAGATTCTTAAACGGAAGCTCGCCTTCTTCGATCAGGAACGGGAGCATACCCCAGTTGATGAGGTTGCTTCTATAACGCTTGGTGGCGTACTCATTGGCGATGTTGGCCCAGCCGCCCAGTACCTTCTGGCAGGAAGCAGCCTGCTCACGGGCAGAACCGTCACCCGGCTTCACGGCAAAGATGGTGGAACCGAATCCGGTATTGGTGCGGTGCACATCCGGGAAGTCCTTCTTAATGGTCTGCATCACTGTGTGGATCTCCGGGAACAGATCGCAGAGCTTCTTATCTTCTTCTCTGGCCTTTTCCACCTTCTGGATCTCTTTGGCGCGGCCTACATACTCCGGATCCTTACGGCTCAGAGTGAACTCGGCAAGGCCAAGAGGATTGGATCTATAAGAAGATGTCTCTCCGGAAGGGATCAGTTCGTCAGTGGTGGTAACCGGATCGTGGATCTCAGATACGCAGCGCAGAACCAGATTATCGGTCAGGGCAACCATAGCCGGCCAGTCTTTGATGTTCGGACCGAAGTGGATCTCCTGGGACGGATCAGCCACACCCTTACTGTCAAATACACGGTTCTCGTAGATCTTGGAATCGAAGAAATACTTATACTTTCCGAACTCGCCGTCAAACTCGGTAGCGGCCGTCAGCTCGCCCTGGTTTGCCGCCGTTGCCGCGATGGAACGGGCGTCCATAAGAGCAACAGAAGAGATCTGGCCGTTCTGGAGCTTACTGCCTTCACGGTTCGGGAAGTTTCTTGTGGAGTGACGGATACTGAATGCATTGTTGGCAGGTGTATCGCCGGCACCGAAGCACGGTCCGCAGAATGCGGTCTTAATGATGGCACCGGTCTCCATGATGGTGGCGGCACAGCCGTTTCTGACCAGTTCCATGTAAACAGGCATAGAAGCCGGATAAACAGAGAGAGTAAACTCGTTCGATCCGATGTACTTGCCCTTCAGGATATCCGCTGCTGCGCAGATGTTTTCAAATCCACCGCCGGCGCATCCGGCAATGATTCCCTGGTCAACCATGAACTTGCCGTTTCTGACCTTGCTTCTGAGGGAGAAATCCACCTTGTCACCGAGAGAAACCTTAGCGCGCTTTTCCACATCGTTGAGGATGTCGTCCAGGTTCGCCTTCAGTTCTTCAATGGTGTAAGTGTTACTCGGGTGGAACGGCATAGCGATCATCGGCTTGATGGTCGACAGATCGATCTCGACCACACCGTCGTAGTAAGCCACTTCACCCGGATTGAGTTCCTTATAATCAGCAGAACGGCCGTGGATATCAAAGAAGTTCTTCACTTCATCATCAGTCTGCCAGATGGAAGACAGGCATGTGGTCTCGGTAGTCATGACATCTACACCGATACGGAAATCAGTGGAAAGAGATGCCACACCGGGGCCGACGAACTCCATGACCTTATTCTTTACGTAGCCATTTGCAAATACGGCACCGATGATGGCCAGTGCCACGTCCTGCGGGCCGACACCCTTCATCGGGGCACCCTTAAGGTAGATGGCAACCACACCCGGCATGTTGATGTCATAGGTCTGGTTCAAAAGCTGCTTTACGAGCTCCGGTCCGCCTTCACCCATGGCCATGGTACCCAGGGCACCGTAGCGGGTGTGGGAGTCAGAACCCAGGATCATCTTGCCGCCGCCTGCCAGCATTTCACGGGCAAACTGGTGGATAACAGCCTGATGCGGCGGTACATAGACACCGCCGTACTTCTTGGCGCAGGAAAGACCGAACATGTGGTCATCTTCGTTGATCGTACCGCCAACCGCGCAAAGAGAGTTGTGGCAGTTGGTCAGAACATACGGTACCGGGAATTTTTCCAGACCCGAGGCACGGGCTGTCTGGATGATACCGACGAAAGTAATATCATGAGAAGTCAGCTTATCGAACTTGATCTTCAGTTTCTCCATGTTATCGGAGGTATTGTGATCTTTCAAAATACCATACGCAATCGTCTGCTTCTTGGCTTCTTCCTTCGAAATGGACTTACCGGTCTTGCTGGCGATCGCGGCCGCCGCTTCCTGGTTATCCGGAATAATTTCAGTTCCACGCAGAAGATATGCGCCGGAATCAAGTAATGAAATCATAAATATTCCTCCTTGAGTTTATAAACACATATATTATAAGGGAATCGGCCAAATGTGCAAGCAGATCCTGCATGTTTCGAAACAGCGCAAAGCCGCATCCGTGTAAATTAAAAAGTTAATTTATTTTGCCATTTGAATTCAATCCAATGTTCATATCTTTGCAATACTTCTCATGTATTATGAAGATGTCGAAGTATCTTTGCCGTCGGAATCAGGCTTATCACAGGAAAAAGAGGTCAGGCTGCATATGGATAAAAGAAAAAAAGTGGCTGTATTCTCCGCCAATATTTACGAACCCATGTCCCATGCCATCCAGGAAGGCATCTGTAAAGCTGCCCGGGAACTGGGGATCAAGTTGATCTTTTTTGCCAGCTTCAGCGATAATTTCAGCACCAAGCTTTATGACCAGTTCATACACTACGATGAAGGTGATATCGCCTCCTTTGAACTTCCGGATCTGGACGATTTTGACGGAATCATCCGCATCGATCTGACATATGGACCCTATTCCAAAGAGCACATGGACGCCAGACTTCTGAAAGCCACGATCCCGATCGTAAATGTAGGCGGCTATGACGAGCGCTTCTATAACGTAGTCACCAACGAATCGGAATCCTTCAGACAGATCGTAGATCATCTGATCGAAGTACATCACTGCCAAGACATATACCATCTGGCCGGTCTTCATGACAGAAGCTTTACCCAGGTCCGCGTTGATGCCTATAAAGATGCTCTTGAATCCCACGGAATCGAATATGATCCGGACAAAGTCTACTACGGAACTCTCTGGCATGACTGCGGTGACCCTGCACTGGACTATATTCTGGCGGATTGTCAGAAGCATGGAAAGAAATTCCCC
>CADBGD010000173.1 GCA_902794115.1 Oscillospiraceae bacterium | reverse complement strand
GGCCACCCGTATCAGCTGGAGATCGTATACGTGGATCTGGATACGTATATAGCAGACCTTGAGACCGTACTTAAGGAAGGAAAAGCAGATATTACCTTTATGGGCTTAGGTGACGGAAGTAATAGTATTGTCAGGCTTTTAAAATCAGGAGAGTTAGTTAACCTAGATGAGATCCTTACCACGGATAAGGGAAAAGCACTCTATGAAGCATTCCCTGAATCTATGTGGGAAACGGTCAAAGTTGACGGTCATATCTATTCCATACCGAATGCTACCTGGAACGATGCGGGTCTATATGCCGCATTTAACAAGGATCATATCTCTGAAGAAGCGATAGAGAAGTGGGATGGAACTTTAGAGGGCATCTATGACATGATCAAGGACGTGAAGTGGGATGATACTGCTGCTCCGCGCTTTCAGTACCTCTTAACTGATTATGAATTCGATTCGATGATCGGGTGTGATATCAGTAATGGACTGGTGTATGATTATGACACCATGCAGATCGAAGATCCACTTCAGTCTAAAAAGCTCATTGGTTATCTCCGTGTCCTTGAAAAGATGAAGAAAGAAGGTTTCATCAGGGATAGTGTTTCGTTTTATCAGAACACAGCATGGACGGACGAAGAAGAAGCCTTAAAAGCCGGAAATTTCCTCGCAGTTTTAGGTAGCGTTACACCTGAAGGAGATGGGCTCGGCGGAAATGTCGTGATCAAAGAACTGGCTCCGGTCCTTCGTACCCGGATCAACGGCTCCATCGGTATCAGAAACAATCCGGATAAAATCGACGCGTGTCTTGATTTCCTCACCCTTTTATATGGACAGGAAAAGTATGGAAACCTTTTGATCTATGGCAGATTCGGAGAAGATTATAAGCTCGATGATGGCTTTGCGGTGAATATGGATGGCACGGATAAGCAGAGCGCTCCTTGGCGCGAGACGTGGCTGAACCTGTTTATACATCTGTATCCGCCTTCTATGATAATGCGAAGATTTCTCCATTCGCCGGGTTTGCACCGGATAGTGATAAAGAACTTGTCATTTCAGATGATGTAGATGCTTTTCTAAGGTCTCTAAATAGTTATACCGTGGATGAGGCGGTAAGTACATATTCCGAACAGCTGAAGAAAGATGGGTTCGATGACTATTTGAACACGGTGAGAAGCCAGTGGGAAGCTTATCAGAAAACGAAGCAGTCCTGATCCCGCAGAAAAGAAGGATACATATGAAGCATGTTTTCAAAAGCAGGGTGGTATTACTTGCCCTTATATTCTCGATGCTGTTTTCAGGCGTTTCCTGCCAAAGGAAAAGCACCTCAAAAGAACACCGGAAGATCCGTCCGGAGGATCCCTGGTTCGACTCGGAAGTGATCCATATCGAACCTGATGTGGATACCGTCGGAAAAGAACTGGTGTATAGGGAACTGAGACTTCTGGGGACCGATGACAAGAATATCGTGGTCATGTCGCGCGCGTACTTTACTACGAAAGATCCTATGGCCAACAATGTGTGCTGCTTTGTTACCGTAGTTGACCACGACACATGTGAGGAGATCCACACTACGGATCTGAATCAGTTTTTAACAGAATATGGTTATATCGATAACGTCGAGTATTCTCATGGCAGGATCACGGCAACTGTCTCTGACTGGCAGGAGGGAACCTGCGTCGACATTGATATCGACGGAAGGACCGGAGAAAAACTCGAGGAGCGGGAGCATAACATAGAAGAAACTTCTGTTGGATATAAAACTCTGTTCCGTGTCGGAAAATATACAGTTCTTTCCGGGACTGTGTTTGATGATGATACGCATGATGTCTATTTCGCACTGGATATTGAGTCTTCTGACGGAAAGCAGCACCATGTCAACCTGAAAAAAGAGCAGACCAGTCTTCAGTATATTCCGATGATCCTTCCTTTGGAGGGGGATAAACTTTTGGTCCCGGTGACTCCGGATCAGACGAATATCCCGCTTTTCTTTGAAGTGGATATCCAAAAAGAAAAAGTTTCTGAAGTGGACGGAAAGGACTATGAGTGGATCGATTTCAAACGGATATCAAACAGCCTGGCCGGAAACGACGGGCAGGTGTATTTCACGACGAATGACGGCATTTCGAGGATCGACCTGCAGAATAAGAGAGTCGAGGAGTATTTCGACTATGATGCATGCCTGATCAATCATTGGAATCTGGAAAATACTGAAATGATCGATTGTTCTGACGGGCGGATCATTTTCCTGGGCGGCAAAGTGAGCTGGTTTTCTTTAGGCGATCCGATCAGGACCGGTTTTGATATATATGTATTATCGAAAGCTTCTGAAAATCCAAACGCAGGGAAGACAGTCCTCGAGCTTTATGCGGCGAACGGATATGTCGAACCGACAGTTTCTGAAGCCATCGTCAGATTTAACTCGGCAAATCGTGATTTTTTCATTGAAGTTACCGATGATTATGAAATTGACGGTGTGATCTATGAATCGCCGTCAGATTCGGCGGACGATACTCAGAACGAAATCATGAAGCGTAATCTGTCGCTAAATGATGCGATCGCCATGAACATCATAAGTGGCACAGGTCCGGATATTCTGATCATTACGGATGAGATGGGCAGGCTGAATAACAGCAATTATCTTGTTGACCTCAACAGTTATTTGGGTGACTTAGATTCCGAGAAGTATTTTACGAATATTATCAATGCGGCAAAAATCGACGGCAAGCTCTATCAGCTGCCACTTTCATTCGGAATCAAAGGGATCCATACGGACTCGAAATATGCGGGCGCATCCGGAATCGGATTCACCACTTCCGAATATGAAGAATTCCTTTACGGCCCGCTGAACGGGTATGATCTGTTTGATAACGGCCAGGCTATGTATTTCGTAATGCTGTTTAATGCCATGCGGGACAGATTTTTCGCTAACGGAAAAGTGGATCTTACGGGACCGGAGTTTGCTGAACTGGCAGATTATGTCAAAAAGAATGTCAATGTGGAGGCCCGGAAAAACAGAGCGCATGACGATGAAGATCCGATGTACGAAATGCGTGAGTATGTTAACGGGATCGCTCGTTTTTCCACATACGCCTCACCACAAGATTATCTTGCCGGTGTCAGCGAACTGAACGGGGCGGGTTCGATGCTGGGTTTCCCTTCTGCGGATGGCCGGGGACCGCTGGTCTGCTCTACATGCTCTGTCGCCGTTTCTGCTCATGCCAAGGATACAGATGCCTGTGTGGATTTCCTGAAGATCCTCCTTTCCGACGATCTTTTATATGATATGGCAAAAATGAAGGGCTTTACGATCAGCCGGGAAGCATACCGGAAAACAGAAGAGGCGACAATCGATTACATCAACAGCTCCCAGGCGGACGGCCTTTTTATGACTTATGGTATGCCTTCAGAAAACAGAAAGAAGTTTACGAAAGAAGATATGTCGAAGCTTGAGACAATTCTTTTAAACTGCACTCATTTTGATTCGTCCGACTCATCGATCGACCTGATCCTGCTTGAAGAAATGCCTGCGTATTTCTTTGGACAAAAGAGTCTCGAGGATGTGATCAAGATCCTACAGGACAGGGTACAGACGGTCCTGAATGAGAGAGCCTGATAGATCCGAAAAACGCCATCGGTGTTTTTGGGGATACGCCGGAATCTTATATTTCCGGTATCTCTTCTTCCTCCGCCGACAATGATATAATCAGGTCAACAAGCTGATTTTATTAGAACCATGGAGGATTGCAAAATCACATGCTGACCAAAGAGGATATATTCCGTTTTCTTCAGGATGCGGGGATCAAACATGACGATAAAGTGATGATCCACTGTTCGCTTCGTTCGATCGGAAAGATCGAGAACGGGGCGGATGGCCTGATCGATGCATTCTGCGAATACCTGAAAGACGGTCTATTTATCGTGCCGACACATACCTGGGATAAGGTGTGGAGAGAAACTCCCTACTACGATGTGCGATCGACGGTGCCGGATATCGGCACACTTGCCGAGGTCGCGGCTTTCCGAAAAGACGGCGCCCGGTCTCTTCATCCGACACACTCAGTGACAGTCTTCGGAAAAGGCGCGGAAGAATTCGTGAAAGGCGAGGAGAAGTGCGGTTCTCCGGCGCCTGTCGGCAGCTGCATCAGCCGCCTCTACGAAGAAGGCGGGAAGGTCCTTCTGGTCGGTGTCGGCCATGAGAGAAATACCTATCTTCACTCCGTGGATGAACGCTTAAAGATCCCGGACCGGCTGAACCCGAAGCCTTTCGAGATCACCATTATCGACCATCAGGGAAATGAACTGAAGTCTCCGCCGTTCCACTCGCACTATACTGCCGCTTCTGACCGCTGTGTCTCCGAGTATTACCCGAACTATAAAGAAGCGTTCGAGTATGCCGGCGCAGTGACCTACAGTAAACTCGGAAACGCGCTGG
>CADBGD010000172.1 GCA_902794115.1 Oscillospiraceae bacterium | reverse complement strand
GCTGCCGGAATCTCCTGTGAAGGAAAGGATCTCTTTACTTTGCAGGGTGAATATAACGCCAGAATGATCCGTGCGGCTCTTTCTTCGGAAGTGCTTCCGGAAAAAGCACTGGATCTCGATAAGCTTCCAAAAGCGCCGGGCCGTCCGCCGCTTCTCTGCGCCGGCTGTCCACATAAGGGCATGTTCCTTGCTTTGAACCGTGCGAAAGTACAGGTAATGGGCGATATCGGATGCTATACCCTGGGCACACTGCCGCCGACATCCGCGATGGATGTATCTGTCTGCATGGGTGCGTCGGTGGGTATGGCCCACGGATTTGATAAGGCTTCCGACGGGGAAGACAGCAAGAAGACCGTTGCCGTGATCGGTGACTCTACCTTCCTGCATTCCGGTATCACCAATCTCATTAACGCGGTATATAACCAGAGTGCGATCACAGTCATGATCCTGGATAACTCCATTACCGGTATGACCGGTCATCAGCAGAATCCGGCTTCCGGTAAGAATATCCGTTTGCAGCCGGCTCCGGCCATCGACCTGGAGACACTTTGCAGAAGTGTGGGTGTAACTTCGGTACGTACCGTTGATCCGGTGGATACCTTTGAGGTGGAAAAGATCGTGAAAGAAGAGATCGCCAAGGATTGCGTATCGGTCATCATCGTCCGTCGTCCTTGCGCGTTGATCCCTACCGGAAAGAAGCCGAAGGGTGTCAGCATCGAATTGAATGAGGAAGCCTGCAAGAAGTGCGGCGCCTGCTCCCGTATCATGTGTCCGGCACTGGTAGCCGGTCCGGATAAGAAGCCGGTCATTGATCCGGAGGCTTGTAACGCCTGCGGACTTTGCATCAACATGTGCAAGTTCAATGCCCTCAGCAAGAAGGAGGAAGCGTAATATGGCAAAGGATATTTCAATCGTACTCGCCGGTGTCGGCGGACAGGGAACCTTGATCGCCGGAAAGCTCCTCGGCATTCTGGCTATGAAGCAGGGTCTGGATATTAAAGTATCCGAGGTTCACGGCATGAGCCAGCGCGGCGGCTCCGTTATCACGTATGTAAGAATGGGCGAGAAGGTCTATTCTCCGATCATCGAAGAAGGTATGGCAGATTATGTGCTGGCCTTTGAAGAAGTGGAAGCAGTCCGCTGGGCAAACCTTCTGAAAAAAGACGGTGTTCTTCTGGTCAATTCCCAGAAGATCAAGAGCCTTCCGGTACTTCTCGGAAATGCCGAATATCCGGAAAACATCAAGGATTCTCTTGATGCATCTGCTTCCGGTAATACGAAGATCGTGGAATTTGATGCGCTTTCCGCCGCTCTTTCCTGCGGAAGCTCCAAGGCTGTAAATATGGTTATGGTCGGCGCTCTTTCTGCAGGTATGGATTTCCCGAAGGAACTGTGGGAAGAAGCGATTAACGAAGCTTTTGCAAGCAAGGCCAAGCTTATTCCCATGAACCTGAAAGCTTTCCAGATGGGACGGGATTTTTTCGCCTGACATCGCGGCTTTTGTTGTATAATGGAATTACCAAGTTATAAGGAGGATCTTCCTATGTTAGTGAAACAGATCAGTGTCTTCCTCGAGAATTCTTTCGGCCGTCTTGCCGAAGTGACTAAGACGTTGGGAAAAGCCAATATCGATATCCGTGCTTTATTTGTGGCCGATTCATCTGATTACGGAGTGCTCCGTATGATCCTTGATAAGCCTGAAGAGGCTGTGACAGTCCTGACTGAAGCCGGATTTACGGTCAGCACGACCCAGGTCCTGGCCATTGCGATCCCGGATACTCCGGGCACACTGGATCAGACCTTAACGAAGTTTTCGGAGACCGGTGAATCGATGGAGTATATCTACGGTTTTGTCGGACGGAAATCTTCCGAGGCCATCATGGTAATTCGAGTACAGAATTATGATCCGGTGATCAAAGCATTTGAAGAGGCCGGAATCAGGATCTTAAAACCTGAGGAGGTTTATGGTATCTAATGAGTGACAATCCGTTTTTGAAATACGGAATCAGTGATGCGGTGGTTGACATGGCTTCTGAAGCGATGACCACCGCTTCCTCTGTTTTTCGGGATATTGAAAAAGTGCGGGAGATCAACCAGCTTCGCGTGCTGGATGCCTTCCGTAACGCCCGCTTTGCCGAAGCGCATTTAGGGGCTACGACCGGGTACGGCTATGACGATATGGGCCGTGAAAAAATAGAAGAGATGTACGCCGAACTTTTCGGCGCGGAAGCCGCCTATGTCCGGATCCAGGTGACCTGTGGCACACAGATCCTGGTGGCATGCCTCTTCGGTATCTTAAAACCGGGTGAAGAGATGCTGGCAGTGACTGGCCGCCCGTATGATACCCTGGCATCTGCGCTGGGTGTAGAGAAGAAAGACGATACATTTACAGGCTCTCTTCTGGATTACGGAATGAAGTATAACGAGGTCCAGCTGAAGCCGGACGGATCTCCGGATCTGGAGGCGATCCGGGCTGCGATCAAGCCGGAGACAAAAGTGATTTTCCTGCAGAAGTCAAAGGGGTATACATCCAGAAGATGTCTTCGTGCCGACGATATCAAGGCAGTGGTGGAACTGGTAAAGGGGATCCGGGAAGATCTGATCGTCTTTGTGGACAACTGCTATGGTGAATTTGTGGAAACGAAAGAGCCTTGCGCCGTGGGCGCGGATCTTTGTGCCGGTTCTCTTATTAAGAATGCCGGCGGCGGAATTTGCCCTTCAGGCGCATATGTCTGTGGCAGAAAGGATCTGGTGGAACGGGTCGCCGAGCGTGTTACCGCACCGGGACTGGGAAGCCACGTGGGTCCCAGCCTTGGATTCAACCGGCAGATCGCACAGGGACTTTTTATGGCGCCGCATGTGGTCGCGGAAGCATTAAAGGGTGCTGTGTTTGCCGCAAAAATGCTGGAAATGGCCGGCTGCACCTGTGCGCCGGCATTTGACGAACCCCGCGGGGACATCGTGCAAAGTGTGGCTTTTCCAAATGCGGAACAAATGGTAAACTTTTGTAGAAACGTGCAAAGCTGCTCTCCGGTGGACTCATTTGTCGCGCCGGAACCGTGGGCGATGCCCGGCTATGACGCTGAAGTCGTCATGGCGGCAGGTGCTTTTGTACAGGGCGCATCGATCGAGTTCTCGGCAGATGGTCCGGTAAAACCGCCTTATCTGGTATACATGCAGGGCGGATTAGTATTTGAACAGGTGAAACTGGCTGTCATGATGGCCGTTTCGAAAATGAGGGAGACGAAGAACTAAGTTTATGGCACAGGGAAAACGGCCGAATAACGGAAAGGCACCGAATCCGCGCCCGAATGGAAACCGGGGCGGACAGATGCCGGGTAACCGCAACCGCGCTTCCGGCACAACCGGCGGTGCTCCTATGCGTGCCAGATCTTCAGAAAACCCGCGGCCGGAAGGAATGAAAAAGGCAAGGCCGGAGAATAGTCCGGCACAGCGTCCTTCTCCGGCCCGTCCGGCAGGCAAAGAGAACGGCGCGAGAATGGTGTCACGCTCTCCTGCAGGATCTTCCAT
>CADBGD010000171.1 GCA_902794115.1 Oscillospiraceae bacterium | reverse complement strand
CAAGCATTACCATTCCACCTCCCGGATCGGAACCGGAGATTCGTTGATGCGGATCTCCCGGATCTTGCCGTTTTTCATGCGGATGACTTTATCTGCGCATTTTGCGATATCGGCATTATGAGTAACCAGAATCACGGTCTTTCCCTGTTTTCTGGAAAGATCGGAAAGAAGCTCCAGAACGATCACGCCGGTCTCTGAATCAAGAGCGCCTGTCGGTTCATCTCCGAGGATGATCTTCGGGTCTTTTGCAAGCGCTCTTGCAATGGAGACACGCTGCTGTTCGCCGCCGGACATCTGTGACGGGAACTTTTTCGCATGATCCTGTAGTCCCACCGCGCGTAGCATTTCCATAGGATCAGGACCGGACTTGACGATGTTCTTTACCAGCGACACATTCTCGATAGCGGTGAGGGAAGGGAGGAGGTTATAAAACTGGAAGATAAAGCCGATGGTGCCGGCACGATATTCCGACAGCTCCTTATCGTTCATCTTCGAGACTTCCTGCCCGGCCACCGTGATGGTGCCGGAGGTCGGTGTATCCATTCCGCCCAGCATGTTCAGGACGGTAGATTTACCTGCACCGGACTGACCAAGTATAACGACGAATTCGCCTTCATCGATCGTGAAGTTGACATCGTTATTGGCCAGCTGGATCGCTTCTCCCTGGCCGTATTGTTTCGTGACATTTTTAAATTCGACGATTGTGTTTCCCATTTTCCGTCTCCTGTATATTTGTATATAAGAATAATGGTAAGTCTTTGCTAACCATCCTCATTCTACGTCCTGCCTGAAAACAGGTCAATACAAAAATTGAGAAAAATCTCAACTTTGTACAAAGTGAATAAAAGGTTAGTATGGTTTATTGTGAAAATTGAGAAAAGTCTCAATATTTACTTGCAACAAATCAAATATGTGTTTTAATGAATATGGGTAGTTATCTGATAGATAAGGAGAGGTCGTCTCATGGCGAAGGAAAAGCCGGAAAAGAAGAATACGCCGAAGAACGCGGCAAAGAAGAGCGATGCTGTATCTAAAAAGAACGGTGCCGCGGTCAGAAAGACATCCAAGAAGGCTGAGACCGCAGTCAAGCCTATGGCGGTGCCGAAGCAGAAACGCTCCATCGAAACGCGCCTGAAGATCTTAAGTGTCGGCGGCGACCTGATCCTTCAAAAGGGCTACCACAACATTACGGCCGATGACATTGCTAAAGCAGCAGGTCTCTCTACGGGGATCGTCTACCACTATTTCCGAGACAAGAAAGATATCCTCATTCAGGCTCTTCAAATGGCAGCAGATCAGCTGATGGGAGATGTCACCCGTTTCTACCACGAAGCCGAAAAAGGAGAAAAGGGGCTTGAATTCGATACTTTTGCAGAGAAAACATTAGACTACTTACTGGAATATCACCAACGGAATTGGGCCGTGCACGAAGAGCTGGAAGCTCTATATCACACGGATGCGGATATCGCGGAAGTCTCCGACGGCTTCTGGCAGAACATGTATGAGAAGATGGAGCAGGTGTTCCTCCTGAAGGGCGCCAAATCGGAAAACAGCGCCGAGAACGTCCGCATGGCGGTCAACTACATCGAGTGCTTCTGCCATACCTATATGCATCCCATCGATCCAAAACTGGACCAGACCTATATGCGGAAGAAGACCATCGAGATCGTAAAGAAACTGATCTTCGGATGATATTGCCGCTCATTTCTTTTTCTTAGGTAGAGGGAGCTCCGGATACATGGCTTCCAGAAGTTCCCGAAGAAACTCCCTATTCTCCACATCATCTACAAGAAGCATTTCTTTCGCTCCCTCATAAGGAAGCTCCAGTTCCGCATCCGGCATCTTTTCACGGGAAGACTTCGTGACCTTTACGAGGAAACGGTCGTCGTAAATGCCGCCGATGACCTTGCCTTCGTAGTAGAGGATGTATTCGCCCATCATAGCGCGGTACGAAATGCCCTCTAGTTCCGAGAGCTGTTCCAGTATAAAATCCAGGTATTCTTTACTCGATGCCATATGTGCCTCCTTAATTGGTGCCCCAGTCTTTCCAAGAAACATAGGTTACACCGTTGATATCACATGTAATGTCTCCCAGATAATATACAAACCCTTTGGTGTCACTTGCACGCAGGTCGATGTACTTACGTACATTGGCGGATAGTTTCTTTTCAGTGTCGCTATCACTCTTGATTTCCAGCGCATATGTCTTATGCCAATCGGCGATCACGTCCACCTCGAAACCATTGCTATCGCGAAAGTATGTTAGTTCCGCTTTTCGTCCTTTGTTAAATCTTGATTTCAACAGTTCTGAAATCGCCATGGTTTCGACCACGGCACCTTTATATCTCGACAGTAACAACTCCTCTTTCGACTCGATTCGAAGAAGATAGCAAAGAAGCCCGACATCCACAAAATAGAGCTTCGGCGACTTCACGAGACTTCTTCCGAGATTGTTTGTGTCCGGCTCCAGCATATGAATGATGAAAGAAGCCTCCAGAATCGATAGCCACGATTTGATCGTATTTGCCGAAACCCCGATCTCTCGTGAGATGCTCTCCATATTAAGAATCTGTCCGCTATAGATCGCACAGAACTGGATAAACTTCTTGAATGTGGAAAGATTCGCGACGCGTATCTCTTCGGCAACATCTCTCTCGATATATGTGTCGATATAATTCTCGAACCAGTCCTGGCGATCGTAGTGTTTCCGGTCGTCATAAAAGGGGGTATAGAACCCTTGGAAAGCATAGTCATAGGCATCTTCACCGAGGATTCCCTGAAGGTTCAATTCGGAAATAGACAGCGGAAGAAGATTTACCAGGCCGATCCTCCCGGAAAGGGACTCTCTGATGTTCTTCTTCAGTTTGAATTGGGAGGAGCCCGTAAGTATATACTTCCCGGGTGTGTATTCTTCGCTATCCACGACAAGCTTTATCGCATCGAAAAGCGCCGGTACCTTTTGTGCTTCGTCGATGATGACGCCGTCTTTAAATGCTCGAAGGAAGTCCCGCGGATTGGATGAGGCTAGTTCCCGCACAGATGAATCATCAAAGGTCACATACCTCTTTTCAGGAAAGGTTTCTTGAACTAAAGTAGATTTCCCGCTTTGTCTTGGACCGGTTACAGCCACGACAGGAAATTGCTGTGCCAGTCGCAATAAGGTATCTTTTGCCAATCTCTCAATCATGTCTGTAAACCTCACTTTTATTATAATCTGAAGTTTACACTTATTGAATTCTGAAGTCAATATATATGAAATTCTGAAGTTTGGTGTTATGAAATTCTGAAGTTTCTTGGCGAAAAGCACTTATTCCCGGTCTTCCCGCAATAGACTGAACATCTGTATATCTACGAAATCGCCGCGGCACATCTCGTGTTTCCGGAGGGTGCCTTCGTACTGGAAACCAAGCTTCTCGAGAAGGGCGCGGGAGCCGGTGTTCGGCGGTTCGACCATCGCCTCGATGCGGTTCACATCCGAGCATCCGAATGCGTGATTAATGATCAGTGAAAGCGCTTCTGTCATGATTCCTTTCTGCCAGAAATTGCGGTTGAGATCATAGCCGACTTCGATGCGTTTATCGTATTCGGAAAGAGCGTGAA
>CADBGD010000170.1 GCA_902794115.1 Oscillospiraceae bacterium | reverse complement strand
AGGTTCTGAAGCGGGAACATGATGTTCTTTTTCACATTCAAATGGGGATAGAGGGCATAGCTTTGAAAGACCATGCCGACGCCGCGGTTTTCGGCGGGAATGTCGGTGACGTCATCTTCATCGAAAAAGAGGCGTCCTTCGGTCGGCGTTTCCAGACCGCAGATCAGATTCAGCGCAGTGCTTTTGCCACAGCCGGAAGGCCCTAAAAGACCCACGAGTTTTCCATCCGGGATCTCAAATGTGAAGTGGTCCACTGCCACGACTTCGGTCTTGATCCGCTTATCACGGTTCGGGAAACGTTTCGTCAGTCCCTCAAATCGAATTTTCATACCCTACCCCTCCGGAAAACCCAAGAAACTAACTCCACTTTACCACATTTGCGATAAGTATGGGATTTTTTATGAGAATTCGGTACAATGAAAACAGCACATGCCTTCCTTAATGGAGGGGAGGGTACTTTCTTTCGGGAGGGTATGGATATGGAACTTTCATCGACACCGCGCGGCGAGCGCATTTATATCGGCTTCTTCGGCATGAGAAATGCCGGCAAATCCAGCGTCGTCAATGCGTTTACCAATCAGGACATCGCTATCGTTTCCAATGTGAAAGGTACGACCACCGATCCGGTCTATAAGGCCATGGAACTTCTTCCTCTGGGCCCGGTCATGATCGTGGATACGCCCGGTATGGACGATGAAGGGGACCTGGGGATCCTCCGTATTGAAAAGTGTAAAGAAGTCATGGCGAAGGTGGATATCGCCATCCATGTGGTGGACGGAACCCTGGGCATGACTGACGGGGACCGTGTCTTAAAGAAGATGTTCGAGGAAAGAAAACTTCCTTATGTGACGGTCTATAACAAGCTGGATCTGGTGACCCAGCGCATCGGAAAAGGAAGAACGAAGGAAGTGGAGCAGGACAGTATCTGGGTCTCGGCTTCCGATAAGATCAATATCAACGACCTCAAGGAAATGGTGGCCCATCTGGTGGTGGATCCCAGTAACGGACGGAAGATCATTGCCGATCTGATCGAGCCGGAGGATGTGGTGGTACTGGTCACTCCCATTGATGAGGCGGCACCGAAAGGACGCTTGATCCTTCCCCAGCAGCAGACGCTTAGAGACATTCTGGATTCCGGTGCTGTCGGAATCGTCACGCAGGTCCCGCAGATCCCGACTGTGCTTTCTTCCCTGAAGAATCCGCCGAAGCTGATCGTTACGGACAGTCAGGCTTTTGCCGAGGTAAATGCACTGGTCCCGCAGGAGATCCCGCTGACTTCATTTTCTATGCTTTTCGCCCGCTATAAAGGCGATCTGGGTGAGGCGATACTGTCTGCGAACTTCCTGGAGAAACTGGATGACGGGGCGAAGATCCTCATTTCCGAAGGATGTACCCACCATCGTCAATGTAACGATATCGGCACCGTGAAGCTTCCGAAGATGATCGAGAAGACCACAGGAAAGAAATTCCATTTCGAGTGGAGCTCCGGCGATTCCTTCCCGGATGATCTTTCCACCTTTGATCTGGTGGTCCACTGCGGCGGTTGTATGCTGAATCCCAGAGAAATGCTCCACCGCATCCGCATCTGCCAGAATGCCGGTGTCCCGATCACCAATTACGGTGTCCTTATGGCGAAGATGCAGGGGATCCTCCCGCGTGTATCCGCACCGCTTCTGGGGAAGAAGTAAGGAAAAATCACTTATGCCAGGAGGCATTCTGGGGATCGAAATTGTCGATCTCATCTGAGAGATCGGTTGAAATAGAGGGAGTTTCGGAAAGCTCTTCCGGCGCGTCCGGCATGATCTTTCCTTCTGTTTCCAGTGTCGTTTTCAGGTTTCGGCCCCGGATATACCGGAAGATGGCACGGAACACGATAATGGTCAGCGCCAGAAAGAGAAGAATGAGAAATCCGAGGAAGATGATCATCCCGATATTCTTATGGACGGAACTGTCCTGTAAGGCGTGCTTGTAATCTTCCCAGGCATCTTCGGTATCCTGGTCATCGTAAGTGGAAATAAAAAGATCGCCGCTGGCGGTATGGTACGCCTGAAGACAGTACATGGTTTCCGGCTCGGTCTCGTAAAGATATTCCATCTCCTGATAACGGGTCTTGGTAACAGGGGTGCTTAGGATCGCTTCCCCGTCTTCCGTGATGAATAAAAGGGAATACCCGTTGGTGTCACTGACCTGGCTCAGGCGGAGATTGATTTGTCCGGCCGGGGCAAATTCATTAAAACTTCCGGGGTAAGGGAAGAGATAAAACACAAATGACATGGAGAAAATGATCAGACAGCTCAGCGTGATGAGGCACAGAATCGAGAAGAAGGGGATCATCGAAAAGGGGCGGCCGTCGCTGTCTTTGTCTCTCGAAAACCAGAAAAACCAGAACATGGAAAAGATCCTCTTTACTTCGGAAAATCAGTTCTCTTCGGCAAGCGCGGCATCCAGTTCCAGATCACGGGCCTGTCTTTCCCGGATCGTCTTTTCCAGCATCATGTCCTTGACCTTCATAAGACGCGTGGTGGCGGAACGCTCACTCTCGTCGAGCTTCATGGTGATGTAGCGGATCTTCTCCTCATAGTCCGGGATCATGACATGCTCCAGTGCATTTACACGACGGCGTGTCTTTTCAATTTCGGAAGCCATCAGCTGACATTTCTTTTCGATCTCGGCCAGCGCCATCAAGTCCGGCATAATATCCGACAGTGCCAGGATCGCATCATCCAGATCCGTCGGCGTAAAGGAATAACCGTAAGAATAGATATCGCCTTCGTCGGCGGTCTTGTACTGTGTCTTAAATACCGGTATTTTAACGCTCATGACATTCTTCTCGGACACTTCCAGCGTCATGCTCTGCTTATGGTACATCATAGCGACGGAAATGGCCTGGTTGGACATCAGGGAACGGGCGATGGACATATGCTGGTTGGCCACTTCCAGCTTCGCTTCCACCTCCCGGCGGATACGCTTGTTCTCCCGAACCGCTTCCAGGAACTGACGCATGAGTTCATCACGCTTGTCTTTCAAAAGCTTGTGACCGCGGCGTGCCGTCACAAGGCGCTTTTTCAAGCGTGTGAGTTCCATTCTGGTCGGGTTTACATTCGTGGTGGCCATGTTCTACCTATCCTCTTACTTCTCGTCGTAGTACTTATCCAGGAGCTTGTCGCTGATACGCTTGTGCTCCGATCTCGGCAGGATCCGGAGGAGCTTCCAGCCCAGATCCAGGGTCTCTTCTACAGACCGGTCCTGGTTAAATCCCTGGGATACATATTCTTTTTCAAATGCATCTGCGAACTTGGCGTAAAGCTTATCCATATCGGTCAGTGCCGCTTCACCCAGGATGACCATGAGTTCTTTCGCTTCCTTACCACGGGCATAAGCGGAGAAGAGCTGGTTCATGGTATTACTGTGGTCTTCACGGGTCTTACCCTCACCGATACCCTTATCCTTCAGACGGGAAAGGGAAGGAAGAACGTCTACCGGCGGCATAACGCCCTTACGGTAAAGTTCACGGGAAAGGATGATCTGTCCCTCGGTGATATATCCGGTAAGGTCAGGGATCGGGTGAGTCTTATCGTCCTCAGGCATGGTCAGGATCGGGATCATGGTGATGGATCCGTTCTTGCCCTTCTGACGGCCGGCTCTTTCTTACAGGGACGCAAGGTCGGTATACATGTAACCCGG
>CADBGD010000169.1 GCA_902794115.1 Oscillospiraceae bacterium | reverse complement strand
GAAGTCTTTACCCTTCCCTGCGGCATGAAAAAATCCCGTCCGGGTATCCTTCTGACCGTGCTCTGTAAAAAAGAAAAAAAAGATGAGATGATCCGTCTTCTCTTTACCCACACTACCACCATCGGGATCCGGGAAGCTTTATTCCAGAGATATGTGCTGGATCGAAAGACCGAGACCATCGAAACACCGCACGGTACCGTGCGAAAGAAGGTCTCTTCCGGCTACGGGGTCACGAAAGAAAAGTACGAATTCGAGGACCTCGCCAAGCTTGCCAGATCACAGAACGGAACTCTGTTACAGGCAAGGACCGAAGCCCACATCAGTGAATGGGAACAGAAAAAACAGTGAATGAAAGCAGAAACAGCAAGATAAAAAAGGCGCTTCGGGAAAACCGGAGCGCCTTTCGTTTATTATTTGATATTCGTTACAGAAGCTTCTCGAAACGCTCCTGGAAGATTTTCTTGTTATTGTCGAAGAGGTTATTTCCCTGGGTATCGATGGAAACGATGAGCGGGCCGAATTCCTTGACCTTCATGATCCACAGCGCTTCCGGCATACCGAGATCCATCCATTCCACACCTACCAGTTCTTCCACTTCCTGGGCCGCCACTACGGCACATCCGCCCGGGAAAGCACAGTGGATCGCACCGAACTTCTTGCAGGCCTCAGTAGTCTTTTCCAGCATACCGCCTTTACCGATGATCAGTCGGAGACCTGTCTGCTCGATAAAGTCTGCCTCGGCAGATTCCATACGACGGCTGGTGGTAGGACCTACCGAAACCATATACTGCTTGCCGTTTTCATCCTTTCCGACGATCGGGCCGGCATGGAAGATGGCGCCATCTTTAAACTCAAAATTCTCCGGAAGGATCTTCTCCTTAACCACACGGCGGTGGCCGCTGTCGCGGCAGGTGGCCAGCATACCGGTCAGATACACGGTATCGCCGATACGCAGGTCTTTGATCTGGTCATAAGAAATCGGAGTCGTCAGTATTTTCTTCATGGTCTTACACCTCCAGGGACTTTCTATGGGAAAGGATCTCAGACGACAGATCCTTGTGAATGATCATGTCGCCGCGGCGGGTAGCCCAGCATCCGGTGGAAATGCCCACACCCAGAGTCGCCGGGTGATGCGCTGCCGCCTCGATATTTACGCCGAGGACAGTCTGGCTTCCGCCGAATCCCAAAGGAGCAATACCCAGAGAATTCAGGCCGTCACGGATCTCGTCCTCCAGTTTTGCCACTGCCGGATATGTGCTATGTGTACCGATCGGACGAAGAAGTGCTTTCTTGGAAAGCATGGCCGAAGTCGCGGCACAGGTACCCAGACCGATACCTACGCAAAGCGGCGGGCAGGCATTGGCGCCCCAGTCCAGGATCGTCTGATAAACAAATTTCTTAATGCCCTCGACACCTTCCAGCGGCATCAGGACCTTACTTCTGCCGGGAAGCGAACATCCGCCGCCGGCCATATACATCCGAAGACGGAGATCCGAAGATCCCGGAACCAGTTCATATTCGATATAAGGCGCACCATAGCCGGTGTTATCGCCGGTATTGTGCTCTGCTAAAGGCTCGACCACGTTCGGACGAAGCGGTGTCTGAAGTGTTGCCGCACGGCAGGCTTCCACCAGCACCTCCGGAATCTCCGCCTGATAAGGGAATTCCGTTCCGACTTCCACAAAATACTGGATCACGCCCGTATCCTGGCAAAGCGGACGATGCAGTTCTTTGGCAAGAGACAGGTCCGTCAGCATGCATTCGTACATCGTCTTGGCATTCTCGATCTTTTCCTGCTGATGCATTTCCCGAAGCCTTGCTTCCACATCATCCGGCAGATAGATTCCCGTCATGGCGGTAAAATCCTGCACGGTTTTGACAAATTGCTGTCGTAACGCTTCTTCCATAAAGTAACCTCCCACTGGTATCATTCGCATAGAAAGTATTACATAAAACCGGCCAAATGACAACAAAACGGCAGAGTTGCGATTCTGTCATTACTTTTTAGGAATTATAAGCTACAATATATCCGTGACATACTCACTTCCGCATCAACCCGGAAAGCGATCCGGAGCGGATCTAAAAGGAGAACTGACATGAAAAAAAAGAAACTTCTCTCCGGCTTACTGGCCTTGTCCATAATCTTAGGCTGTGCCGCCTGCAATAAGAGTGAGGAAACCAAGAAAAAGAAGAAAAAGAAGAAAACGACCACCACCGAAGCAACGGAGACGCTGGAGCCTACCGAGACCCCGTCGGAATCGGAGACCACAGAGTCCACAACAGAAGAAACGACAACGGAAACCACAACGCGGGCGACATCTGCGCCGACTGCCGCTCCGGCCGATCTGGATCCGGCTTTCGGATTCGGAAACGGAACGCAGGATGACATGACTGACAGGATCAGTCAGCTGGACCGGGTCGTAGCCGTTGAAAAACGAGGCAACGGCACCTCTTCGATCGGCAAGTATTATGTGATCTTCGAGATGCCGCTGGACTGGGGAGATCCTTCCAAGGGAAGTTTCTATCTCCGTTCCACCTTTTCCTATAAAGACGACACCTCTCCGAATACATTCCTCTGTAATGGTTACATGATGTATGACATGCTGATCGATTACGAATACCGTAACGATGTGTCCACCCGCTACGACACCAATGAGCTCGAGTGCGAGCACCGTTTCTACGGCGCCTCGGTCCCGAAGGGACTGTCCAACACCTCTCCCGAGTACTGGGAATATCTGACTGCGGAAAATGCAGCCGCTGACTTCCACCACATCATCACCGAGTTTAAGAAGCTCCTCTCCGGCAAATGGATCTTTACCGGCGGAAGCAAGGGCGGACAGCTGACCATGTTCCACTCCCTCTTCTATCCGGATGACTGTGCCGTGTACCTGCCGGTCGTGGCTCCGGGCGGAGTCTCTGACGAAGCGCCGGGTTTCTTCGATTTCATCTATAACGAGATCGGAAACGATGCCTATGGCGAAGCACAGGCAGCTGAATACCGTAAGCTGGTCCTGGATTTCCAGGTGGAAGCGATGAAATTAAAACCGGTCCTGGCAGACCGCTACTATCAGGACGGCCTTCAGCAAGGCAATGTTTTCACCGACTTCACCACTCCGGAGATCTTATACGATATGTCCGTTCTGGACTTTGCCACCCAGCTCTGGCAGTACTATCAGAACTTCAGTGCTGTGAAGAAGGTCTTGGATCTGGATCACAGCAGCGATGAATTTATTGAAGGAGTCTATAAGCTTATTCTCGAAGGAAATCCACCGATGACCTGGGCCATCAACGGCGAATACTTCGCTTACTATGTGCAGGCCGCCACCCAGAACGGCGAGCATGATTACGACTTCTCTTATATCCGTGAGAGACTGAAAGAAGAGGGCTTAGAAGATCTTCTGACTATCACCGAAGATATGGAGAAAGGCATTCTGTTCCGCATGGTATTTACTCCGGAAATGCTGAATCATTTCACTTACGACCAGTCGCTGTATAACGAACTGGTGAAGTGGTCCCACACCACAAAGAATCTGGTCATCATGGTGTACGGCGGTGCCGACGTATGGTACAGCATGCGCCTTCCGGACGTCACCGATAATCCGAATGTGCACACGTAGCCAAAGAATTCTCACATATTGCCACCATCGCTTATCTTCCGGCAAATGAACAGACCGAGATCGATAATCTTGTGATGGACGCACTGGGAATCTAAAGAATTATCCCATTTCTGCGATCAGCGTCGAAGCACGGCTCTGGATGATTTTACTGACATCCTCTGCCGACTTCGATCCGTCGAAGTATGCCGGCGCTTCTTCGCGGATGATCTCCATAATGGTCGGGTTCTTGCATATTTTTGTGGAAATGCTCTCGACGACTTTGGTAAAAGCACCAGCCATCTCCTGATCGTATCTGGGATAGGCCGCCAGATACTCCGGGTTATTGGCATACGGTTCCATCGAACGATCGTAGTCATCGATCTCTTTCTGACTTTTC
>CADBGD010000168.1 GCA_902794115.1 Oscillospiraceae bacterium | reverse complement strand
TGATGCCGGCAACTATGTCTATGCCAAGCTGGGCGTTGCCCAGGGCCATGATAACTTAATGCTCATTCATACCGATGATAAGGCATTCCCGGGAATCGGCGATTACTATCTGAAAAATGCCTGAGTATGGGTGGCGGCCGGCGCGAGTGCAGCGGGCGAAAGTACAGCGGGCGAAAGTGCTTTTCCCGCACGAAAGGCATCTTCCGGATAACAGAGGCGCTGGACAGAATTCGAATGAAAAGCAGGATTCAAAATAGGACCAAATTAGTGTTTTTGGCTGTTTGAGTCCTATGGGGGAAGAAAAAGTAGGACTCAAATGGTGATTTTTGCCACTTTGGTCCTACAAAAAATCCGAAAAATAGGACTCAAATGCAGGTTTTGAGCCATTTGGTCCTATTCACAACAGACACACAATAGGACTCAATCGCCGTTTTTGGTCGTTTGGGTCCTATTTTTGCGAAAAAGAGTAGGACTCAAATGCGCACGAAACGTTTTTGAGTCCTATTGTCTTCTTGCTTATACCCCCGGGGGGTATCCACAGGAAATGCACTGTCCGCCGAATCGGCGCCTTATTTTCCTTTCATGAGCTGCGTGGCCAGATCGGTGAACTGCTTGGATATCTTCTTGGTATCGCCCTTGGAAAGAGAGTCCAGAAGGGAAGTCACGTTTACCCCGGAATCTTTCTTGGCTGTGGTCTTCTTGGCAGTTGCTTTCTTCGCTGCGGATTTCGAAGCCGTGGATTTTTTCGATGTAGTTTTTTTCGCTGCTGTCTTCTTGGCGGCTGTCTTTTTGGCTGTGCCCGTCTTAGAAGAAGAGGACTTTGTGGAATTGGCCGCGGCTTTTCCTGTTCCGCCGGTGATGGACTTCATGGCGCTATATACTTTGATGTCCTTACATATCTTTCCGGGGAGTTTATCTTTGTCGGCTGTAAGAACGAACACGTCTTTTTTGCCGGCGGTGTAATAGCCGATGAGGTACGAGATTGCGGGAATCACGTCTGCCGCGTCGCCGGCCTCGAAATACTCGACTTCAGAAGAGCATGCGCTAAGGATCTCTTTCAGCTTGGCGCTGACGGTCTTTTTGCCCTTGGCGTGGACAAATACCAGGTGGTCGGTCTTTCCGAGCTTTTCCGCTCCGGAAAGGTCGAGCTTCGATGATTCGGACAGGGAAATCAATACGTACTTCATAGGCGCGCCTCGCTTTACTTTTTTCTTCATTATAGCATTCCTTGGAAAAGGCGGTATCCCAGCTTCTTCGGGAAATGCACCTGAAAGGGGAAAGGTTTTCCTGGACCCTTTTGAGCGGTCCGGAAAGAGTTATTCACGTGAATAAAGAAAAATAGCGGGAACTATTTCGGACTTCCGGAAATGTATCTTCAAGAAGGGGAAGGCTAGAATATAGATACGATCAACGAAGGCAAGCGACACATGATGGGGAGACAATATCTATGGATCTGGAGAAACGACGACAGATGATCCGAATGCTGGAGACCATTGAAAGATTTCCGGAATTCAGCAAGAAGATGGGATTAGAGAATGCCTCCACATTTCATGGCAAGAGCGTGGTTGATCAAACTAAAACACCCCCCCTTTCCACATAAGGAGAGCCCGCATGAGTGAGACGTGCGGGCTCTGTTCTTTTCTTTTGTTTTTCATCCGGTCCGGTATCTGAACCGGCATCCGAACTGTCGTCTGAACCGGTAACCGATCCGAATCCGGGCGGATCCGGAAATGAAAAAGGAAATTACTTGTTATTGAAATCGTCTTTGCTTAAGTGGCCGGCAGCAATGGCGTTGTCGATCCAGAGACGGAGAGAGTCAATGGTCAGCGCCATCTTGTCCAGCTCGTTCTTGATCTCGATGAAATCCGGCATCTCATCATCGGCGATCTTTCCATCAACGGTGATCTCGATGAGACGGTTCTTATTCTTATCGATGGAGTTCAATGTGGCGATCATCTCGAGGGTGATCTGAGAAAGTTCCTTCGGTACGACTTCCGGAACATATTCCTGACCGATCGGGCACTCGTGAGAGCAGAAGTAGTTGCAAAGGGATGGATTCTTGTAGCAGTCAGCCATCGCCAGGATCTCTTCCGGATGAGGAAGGGTCTTTTCGTTTTCAATCTTCTCGATACGGTCAGCGGAAATGTACTGCAAAAGCTCGGATGCCGCGTCACGTGTGAGATTCTGTGCTTCACGGCTGATCTGATAAATGTTCTTGTTTTCCTTGGTTGACTTTCTACCCATTTTCCCGCTCCACAAATTTATTTTGAATTCCAAAGCAAATTACCGGCGTCTAAAACCTAATCTGCACGGTTTATCGTTTGACACACTAGATTATAAACTATAGTCAGAACAAAAGAAACATTTCATTCATTTTTTCGGTGAAAATGTTCATAGAAAAAAGCAAGAATTGACAATAAATGTCAGGTATTATGTAAGATAAGAAGTTGCGTGTAAGTGTAGAGGGACGCAAGACTTATGTGAAGGAGGGTACGACTATGAAAGAGTATGCAATCGTGAATGGGCAGAAAGTCCGCGTAAAGAAGAGCTTTTTGCATAGAGCCGGCAGAGCCGTGCTCGGCGTACTGGCAGCAGTCGGTGCATTTGCTATCATCTTTATGGTGGCAGGGTCCAAGCTGTTTGATACATCCCCGAAGGTAAAGAATTCCGGATCCCGTGAAGCGATCATCGAGGAAGAAGAGAAGTTCCACGGCATCATTCTCACCAATGAGACTCTGGTTGCCGAGCTGAACTCCATTTCCGAGCTGATGACCTACTCCCAGGTCTATGCCGGTCAGGCTTCCATAGTTGATTCCGTCCAGATCCCGTATACGGATTTCGATATCTGGGGAACCCAGCACACCATTGATGTTATGTATTCCGGCACCATTAAGGTCGGCTACGAGCTCAAGGACATCAAGATCGTGGTTAATAACCAGAAGAAAGAGATCTATATCACACTGCCGAAGAATCCCATCGTGGACAACAATCTTCCGCAGGAGAATGTGACCTGCTATCAGGACAACAACATCTTTAATCCGATCCGCGCCAACGAAGTCAACGCCCGTCTGGCCGAGATCAAGGATGAGCAGCTGCAGAATGCTGTCAATAACGGTATCTTCAAGAAGGCCGAGACCCACATGAAGGAGATCGTCATTGAAACACTGGCCCGTCTGCACAGCGATTATAAGGTCGTATTCCTCGACCAGATTGGAAAGTAAGAAGAATCGTGGAGAGCGAACAGCCAAGTAGTATAGGAACTAAAATCCTGAAATTTGTTTCCAAGAACGCCGTGATGTGTATCGCGGCGCTTCTTGCTGTCTTGACCTCTTTTCTGGTACCGCCGGATAAGGCCTATCTGGACTATTTCGATCTTCGTACCCTGACGTGTCTTTTCCTGACACTTCTGGTGATCTGCGCCTTGAAAGACATCCGCTTTTTCGGCATCGTTGCCCACCGGATCGTGGTGACCACGGGAAACCTAAGGATACTGGCCCTGGCTCTTGTCTACATCACCTTTATCGGTTCCATGCTGATCGCCAATGACATGGCGCTCATTACCTTTCTGCCCCTTGGATACTTCGCCTTATCTGTGACGAAAAACGAGGAGAAGATGGCCTACATCTTTATCCTTCAGAACATCTCCGCCAACTTAGGCGGCATGCTGACACCTTTCGGAAATCCCCAGAACCTTTTTCTGTATTCCTATTTCGGGATCCCCACGGGTGAATTTATGCGGATCATGTTCCC
>CADBGD010000167.1 GCA_902794115.1 Oscillospiraceae bacterium | reverse complement strand
TGGCCGGCGCCATTTCTTCTTTAGCTTTTCAGAAAAAGGAACCGGCCGTGGACGGAAATGCCATCCGCATCTATACCCGTCTTCATGCCCTTCCGCTTCCCGCCACCGACAAGGCCACCTATAACGAGGTCTTTTCCCGCATCGAAAAGGACATGCCCGATGACGCACCGGGAGATTTTAACGAAGCCCTGATGGACCTGGGTTCCCTGATCTGTACCCCCAGATCTCCCAAATGTTCCGTCTGCCCTTTTTCTTCTTACTGCAGCGCCTGTCTTCTGGGAAAAGCCGAAGACTTCCCGGTAAGAAAGCTGAAAAAAGCCGTGCCCGTGGAAGAGCACACGATCCTGAAGATTTATGTGGGGAAAAAGCTCCTTGTCAGAAAACGCCCGGACCAGGGACTTCTGGCAGGTCTATATGAATATATCTCCCTTCCCGGGAAAAAGACGAATCACGAGATCCGGACCTGGCTTTCGGAAAACTTCGGATCGGAAACGAAAGCCGCGACCAACTCCGGCACCATCTCCGCTTCTGAATCGAAATCCGACACCGTTGAACCGGATATCCGCCCTCTGGGCAATGCCCACCACATCTTCTCCCACCTTCGCTGGGAAATGCTGGGCTATGAGATCCTTCTTTCTTCCGAAGATCCTGCCGTCAAAAGAAACCTGACCTCCCATGCCAAAAAACTGGGGACCCTTGTGACAGAAAAAGAATATGAGACCCTGGCTTTCCCCTCCGCCCTCAAAGCGTACAGTGGATTTACCAAGGTCCCTTCTTCTAAGTAATCTACGCGTCGACCGCTCGTCAGCCGGTCACTTTCGTCAGCCAATTACTCTCATCAGTCGGTCACTCTTGTCAGCCGACTACCGTTTACTCTCGTCAGCCGATTACCGTTTACTCTCAACTACCGGCTTGTCGCCGATCACATTCTTAATGCCTTCCGCCACGAAGCTGGCATAGAGTACCGCGTGATCGTAGGTCGTGTGATAAAGTTTCGGTTTCAGAAGCTTTCGGAAAGTCCGCTTTTCTTCTTCACTGACATCCACCCGGCGGATCATGACGAAGCCGCGAAACGGCGGCATATAAGTGACGATGTCATTAATATCGGCAAAGTTCCAGCACTCCGTGCAGACTGTATCCAGATATTTTTTCAGGCGGGATTTATTGATGCGTTTTCCCTTAAACGGACGGACACTTCCGTAGGTATAAAGATGGGGCTTGACGCCGAAGTTATAGTTCAGATCCTGGCAGCAGAGGATCGCCTGTCCGGATCCCAAAGACCAGCCCAGCACTTCCGTCTCCGCATCCGGGTGCGCCTCATGAAGTTCTTTCCACTTGGCACGGACCTCTCTTTTAATGGCCTTATACATAATGCCCCAGCCGTGATGCACCCGCAGCTGAAGCGGCGCCCCTTCGTACATGATCGCATCGTAATACTTGCTGGAAAACTCAAAGATATTCGTGATCCAATCCATGGTGCCCGAACTCTTTTCGAAATTCAGCTGAATGACATTTCTGTCTTCCTCATAGTGGATCTCATAATCCACCTCATGCTGCACATGAAAAAACTTTTCCAGTTTACTGTGAGAATAGCGGACAGTCGTATATTTCACCTCATAGGTCGCCCGTCCCGTGTGATTAAAATCCTCACTGGTATTGATAAAATACTGCTCAAAAGGCAGCCGTCTATATTCCATTCCCGATAACACCCTCCTACTTCATCACCTTGTCCCCAAACTATTTTACTACAAGTTTTCTTTGCGTGAGAAGATGGAAGGGAGCAAGCCTATGCTTCAGAAGAAAAGTATTTCTCATCAAATAGGAAAGGCACGCCATGGCCGCAAGCCAGATACTCCGGCGCAATCTTCGAGATCTTTTTCATCGATTCTCTCAGTTCTTCGATAGAAAAAGCATGAGGCGGTTCCATCGGTGTTCCGTTTAAGACAGCATAGGCATCGCCTGCATACAAAACCCCGTCTTTCAGGATTCCATAAGATCCTTTCGTATGCCCCGGCAAAGGAATGATTTCTATATCGTAGCCGAATTTACGGGCTGTATCATTTGCATTCTCGTCTAAGATAACATCCGGAATATATTTCTTACTTTTGAAAAAAGGCGTCTTCGTCCAAAAGGAGATCCATTTGACTCGAAATACGAATTTCTTATGGGTCGGATGTTGAGGCTGAGAAGAGAAATTCCGTATCAAAGAAACATCTTCTTTTCCAAGCCAGATCCGGGCATGAAACATTTTTTGAAATTTCGCTGCATTCCAATCGTGATCCGGATGAGCATGGGTAAGAAAGATGTCCGTGATATGAAACCCGTTTTCCTGGATCCATTTTAAAAGAGGCTTGAAAGTCGTCGAAAAGCCGGTATCGATCAGCATATCTCCGTCTTTCCCGGATATGACGTAGACAGAGATCGGCGCATCTCCCACAAGTTCAGTAAAATACCGGATCTTCCCTATCCCTTCGAGATTACTTGTCTGTACCTTCATAGGTCTTTTTCTCCCTCTTCTTTTCCACTCAGGCGTTTACTTCCGAAATATCTATGTCCCGGAAAATCTCTTCCGGATCCTGGGACTGTCCGGGAAGCCAGCGGTTGAAATACTTGATATGTCCGTCCGCACACCGGATCGTGTACTGATAGTCGTACTTAAAATCCCCATATTCCTTTTCCGGATCCCGGTAGCGGACTGTGATGTCGCAGCTTTCTATGCCTTCGATAAAGGATAGAAGCTCTTTTATCTCCGTCTCCCGCTCCGGATAGGCGCCGCCATCGTAGTAAAGTGTCAGCGTGTAAATATGGGAAGTATATTTTTCGATATATTCCTCATCCGAGATGGGGGCACTTGGGTGTTCGTAAACTCTGGGGGAATAATAGACCGAAAGTTCATCGCAATCGAAATATTCTTTTGCCATTCCTTCGTAGTACTCTTCCACCGCATCGTTATGCAGAAGATTCGGATAAAAGCTGAGAAGTTCCCCGCTGTCTTCTTTTCGGATCTCAAAGTTTCCGTATAATGCGGATTTGACCAGAATGCAGGAATCTACGTAGGCGCCCATAAGTTCTCTTCCGTGACTTATATAGGTAAACGTATCGTCCGGGTACCATGTTCTGAACTGTTCGATCCACGATTCCTGTTCAGGCGTGATCGGTGTATCTTCCTTACAGGAAACAGAAAACCCCGAAAGCAAAATAAGAAATACGGCGACCAGTGCTTTTGCCTTCGAACGGAAAGACTTTCTACCGTTACGCATAATGGAACTCCTTCATTTCCCCTCTTTTTCCGATACTCATCATACCGCAAATGAGGAAAGAAGTCATGACTTTCCTGTCACAGCAGAAATCAGCTTCATCTCCATTCTTACTGTTTCAAAGAAGGTGTACGTCTTACTGTTCCAGGGAAAGGTGTACGCGCATTTCTCCTTCTCCCCGGTTAGCCCAGAGGCGGTAGGGGATCATGCGGATCTTAACCTTCTCTTTCCGGACTCCGGAATAGGTGTGGTAAAGGCTGCTGACAAAAGAACTTCCGGTCTGAGAAGAAATCTTTCTCACACCCGGCACATCTAGTGCCACCTCCGGTCTTCCGAAGGTATCGATGGTGACTTCTTCGATCCACGATCGGTCCTCGGGCCACGGCCACTTTTCCCAAGTTCTCCGTCACTCTTTCGTCCGATACCAGAAGCTTCGGCTTCATTTCAAAATCCAGTTGGATCATCGTCTCTTCCGAAGGCACAGTAAGATAAAGGTAACCGTCTTTTACTGTTCCTTTTTCCAAAATTCCCTTTACTTCATAGCGGTCCTCGCACCAGGACGGGATACGGATCGCAAGATGCAAAGGCAGATTATACGCGGCGACTTCTTCGGAATTCTTCCCGACTTCGCCCCCTGCTGAGCCTTTGCCCCGAGCATTTCCCGCCGCGATATGAATGGTAACACGTCCGGTATCCGGAAGGCCGCTTTCGATAGAGATCTTTCTTCCGTTCTTTTCAAGTTCGGACCCGACAAAGAGATGCAGGAATAAAGTATCTTCATTTTCGGTA
>CADBGD010000166.1 GCA_902794115.1 Oscillospiraceae bacterium | reverse complement strand
CAGGGTAATCGTCAGTTTGCTTTCCGAATCTCCCCGTTCATAGCTCGAAGTAGAAAGGGAAACAGTATCCGCACTTCCGTCTCCGTCCAGATCCCATACAAGCTTATTTTCCACGTCGAAATCCAGGGTGTAATACTGCGGAACATGGGTGAAATAGGAAAGATCGAAGAGATCTTCATTTCCCACGACCGACACTTTTCCTACACCTCCAACGTAGATACCATCGTACAAAAGCAGGAACTCGGAATGTTCTTCGCTGCGAATGTCCGCGACCGATGGATCGAAACCACTAGAGGGATCGAAATGCTCTTTCACATATTCCTTGAAGCGGGGAAAGTCTTTCACCACATCCGCATATCTCAGTATTGACTGATCCTCCGTCCTGATGGTCGTATAGAAATTGGCGTAATTTCTGTCGTCAAGTGTTCTCTCGCTGTCATAGTGATACACATGTATAGATAAATACGCATCGTCAGCCCGGGCAAGATCGATAAAGTAGGAATATCTATAGTCTCTTGCCTCGCTTCCCCCTTGCAGGTCCTTGAGAAAGTCCTTCTTGTTATCACGGAAATTACTGTCCACGTTATCAGTAAGATACCCGATATATTCGGTCAGGAAATTATAGAGCGGACACTGCTCATCGTACACCTCTAGTGTCGTAATGCTGCCGGTCGTCCGGACATATTGCGGCCAGACATCCGGATCGGGATTTTGCGCACCATAGCCATAGAAGATCCGGTCTCTTCCGATCGGCAGGAATTCCAGATCGTCGGTTACCGTAAGGCCGCCGGGAAGCGTGATCGTCTTAAGATCGTCACGCGGAGGACGGGTATCTTGCGGTTCCGTCTCACTTTCCGAAGTCTCGTCTGTTTCCGTAGTCGTGGCATCAGAAGTCACATCTGACGGATCATCAGTCGGATCCTCTGTCGACTCCTCCGTGGTTTCTTCCGTTGTCGTTGTCTTTTTGGTCTTCTTTTTCTTCTTCGTTGTTTCTTCCGATTTACTGCAGCCCGTCATGGCCAGCACCATGCTTGCTGTAAGGAGTACCGATACGATCTTCTTCATTTCCTGCCCTCTCTATTCTTTGGTAAATGCACTGCCGAAGCAGCTTTTTCTTCCTGAAATGCACTGTCGCATTTCTATCCTGCGTAGATCACGCCTTCCAGCGCCTCCTGCGTACTCATGCCGGCGATCTTTGTCCCATCCACTTTCAAAAGCACATAGTGGGTTTTGTTTTCATCCGGATCCAGGACTTTGACTACGATCTTTTCTTCATTTGGCCAGTACCAGCAGATCGAGATCTTCGCGCCTTTGGGGATCACTTCTTCCCCTTTGGGCTCGCCGGAAAGATAATCGTAGGTTTCACCGGAAAGATCTTCCTTGACCTGATAGGGTCCAGAAAAGACTTCCTGATATTCCGTATTCGGAATAAACATGCCTTCCATAAAGCTTCCGTACACCCGGGTACCGCAAATCCCCAGTACCTCTTCGTAGCCGTCCAGCACGATCTCATACGGATTAGAAGCATCCGTGATCGCCGCATCGTAGACGCTTTTATAGACCCACAAGTCTTTTTCAAGCCGGAACACGAGAAAATAATGGGAATCATCTTCATCCGAGTTTACAGAGAACAGAAGATATGTCCCTTCATCTGAAAACACCACATACTGGGCCTGGGGCATGACGTAGAACTCATCAAAGTCCGGTACATTTTTGGTGTCAAACGAAATATCTTTTCCCTTATAGGAAATCGTAAGTTCCGTCGGCGCCGTCTGCGTAACGGAAAGCTCTTCCATCTGATCATCCCCGTCGAAATCCCAGGTAAGCTTCCCTTCCGCATCAAGAAGCATGGAATAATAATCCGGCGTCTTTCCAAAATATTCGGGATTCAAAAACTGCTCATTTCCCAAAAACGGCACCTTGGCGTCGATGGACGGGATGTAGATGCCATCGTAAAGAATTCCGAATTCCAGCCGGTTTTCGTCGATAGCGGTGAATGTATCATCCAGAACGTAGTGCTTGTCGTAATGCTCGGTCAGATAGGCCTTCAGCGCCTCATTATCGAGTATCACATGAAACTGGTAGATAAACTGGCCGTCCTCATAGTAGAAATTCATGGACATTTGAGATTCAAGATTTCCAGTAACCGGATCGGTCAGCGACTGCGCCAGTACAAAGGACACGATCTCATCATCAGAACGGCAGATATATGTACTTATCCTGTCTGAATAATCGGTAAGTTCTGCGCCGGCCTTCTCTAATTCATAAAAATTTTCGGCCCGTCTGTCATATTCCATCCGAAGAGAATCGAGCATGTCCGGCACATTTTTCAGAAACATCAAAGGAAGGTCCGCATCTAGCGTGACCGTATTCAGCCGCACTCCATAATCTGTATCCGCATTGGGATCAATGGCACCGTACTGCAAGAAAGTCCTCTGAAGACGGTTTTCGACCCGGTGGGCATCGTGAGTGACTACCAGCTGCGCCTTTTCGACCGAAGTCTCAGACTGGGATGTGTCCGTCACTGCCGAAGTTTCAGAAGACTCATCCGAGGGCCCCTCCGTTTCGGAATCCGACGGTTCGTCCGTTTCTTCCGTCTCTTCCGCCGTAGTCTTCTTCGTGGTCTTCTTTTTCTTCTTCGTTGTCTCTTCCGATTTACTGCAGCCCACGCACCCCAGAACTGTAGCTACAGCAAGAATTGCCGCAAGTTTTTTCTTCATACCCTTATTTCTCCGTTTGTCCCTGCTCCTGCCTTTTATCCCTGCTTGTCTTTACACGTCATCTGCCGGAAGCGCATATCCGGTAAATGCATCGTAGAACTCCGGAAGCGTGCTCATTTCCACAACCACACGTTCCCCTTCCGAGCCGTCCTCATTCAGAAGCATCAGGCAGATCAGACCGTTTTCCGCATTATATCCGCTGATGGTCACCTTTGTTCCGGTAGCGATCGTGGTCTCGCCCGTATATTCGCCCCGGCCGTTCAGCTTCTGGCCCGTGATGTCCACTTTCGTCACCAGCGCCCCACAAGCGCAGTAGGTATTTTCCGAAACCTTGGTAAAGCGCCCGTTCTGATCCAGAAGGTAATCCTGCATCGCCATGTTGCCTCCCAGTTCCGGAATGCTGTTTCCGAAAGTCAGATCATCACCCGCCCAGTCAGTCAGCACCTGATTCACCAGCATCGAATCACAGAAAGTGACTTTCCCGTCGGAAAGCTTGAAGGACATGACATGATCCTGGGTATTGTTTGTAAAATCCACATACAGGAAGCATCCGTATTCTGTATAGAAAAGCCTTGTTCTCGGGCTTGTGTCTTCACTTTCAAAACCGGCATCCTTCAGCGTCGCGATGTCGGATTTTCCGAACTCAAATTCCTGTCCGTTCCATGTCACGATCACGGATTCGAGACTGCCGTCGGTAAGATCCGGAATGTAACTGAAATCCACCTTGTCGACTCTACCGTCATCGTCGATGTCCCACTCGATGCGGGAAAAATCGTCGCTCCAGATGGCGTAGTCGTAAGCAGGTGTCGCGTTAAAGTATTCTAAGTTAAATGCACCTTCGTTTCCGATGACCGGAATGAAGTGGCCGCAGATCACGATACCGTTACTGGTGATACCGAAATTCGGATAAGGGGCCTTGATTTCTTCCAGCACATCTTCCGCACCCTGATGACTCGTTCTCTTGAAATAGTCCGCCAGAAGCTGCGGGTCCTTGACGACATCGCCGAAATAGATCACCTCACCTGTCTGGCCGTCCAGATTGAAATACTCGGACTTAAAATCGTAGGACGAATAGGAATGCTCTGTATTGATACGGAAAGAGAGAACTTTTCCGTCACC
>CADBGD010000165.1 GCA_902794115.1 Oscillospiraceae bacterium | reverse complement strand
CGACTTTTCCGTCTGTATCTTCCCAGATCTCCGGACCTGTGTGCTTATAGTGGGCATTGATGTTATCCGGGTTATCCAGCTGACGTGTAGAAAAAGGATTCTCCACACCCTTTTCCATGTAGTCGATAACATCCGCAAAAGCTGCGATACCTTTTTCAAATACACCTGCGATCAGTTCCTGGGGAACATCAGCGATATCTGCCTGATAAGCCTGAAGAAGCTTCAGTCTTTCTACCGATACACCGTTCTGAAGACCGATCTTAAACTTATAGCCCTTTGCAGCAGCAAAGGCAGCCATCGCCACACCTGTGTTACCGGAAGTAAACTCAACCAGTGTTGTCTTATCCGGGCTGATGTCTCCGCGCCTTTCAGCAGCTTCAATGATCTCCAGAGCCATTCTGTCCTTATGAGATCCAGCCGGATTAAAATACTCAAGTTTTCCGGCAACGCGGCCTTTTAAGCCCAGCTTTTCTTCCAGTCTTTTGAATTCCACGATCGGGGTATGTCCGACCAGTTCTGTGATAGAATTGTAAATCTTTCCCATGCTATGTTCCTCCTGTTCCCCGTTCGGGATTCATTTATTAATCAGATCTTGTAATCGTCGGCAAGCTCCATCATGCCGTATTCCATGAGGATCTCTTCAAGTCTTTCCTGCGTCATCGGTGTCGGAATAACGAAATCCGTATTCTCGATCACGGCCTGGGCCAGGTTTCTGTATTCCTGTGCCTGATTGGAATCCGGGCGATATTCGATAACTGTCTTCTTATTGATCTCCGCATGCTGTACGATGTTGTCTCTCGGAACAAAGTAAAGAAGCTTGGTACCCAGTTCCTTGGAAAATGCACGAAGAAGGTCAAGTTCTCTATCTACATTTCGGGAGTTGCAGATGATACCGCCGAGGCGGACACCGCCGGTTCTGGCGTAGCGTGCAATACCCTTGGAAATGTTGTTCGCGGCGTAAAGAGCCATCATCTCACCACTGGCTACGATGTAGATCTCTTTTGCCTTACCTTCACGGATCGGCATGGCGAAACCACCGCAGACAACGTCACCGAGTACATCGTAGAATACATAATCCAGATCGTCAGTATAGGCACCGAGATTTTCCAGCATGTTGATGGAAGTGATGATGCCTCGTCCTGCGCATCCGACACCCGGTTCCGGTCCGCCGGACTCGACGCATTTTGTTCCGCCGTAGCCGTCCTTCATGATACGGTCGAGAGAAATATCCTCACCCTCTTCACGGATCGTATCCAGAACCGTCTTCTGTGCCAGACCTCCCAGAAGAAGTCTTGTGGAATCGGCTTTCGGGTCACACCCGACTACCATAACTTTCTTACCGTGTTCAACCAGTCCTGCAGTAAGATTCTGTGTTGTGGTGGATTTACCGATACCTCCTTTTCCGTAGATCGCAATCTGTCTTAATTCGCCCATGTTCTTTATTCCTTCCTTCAATTAAATAACTCGTTAACTTTTTCATATCGGATCATCTTATCGATGGACTCCGGTATTTCGCCCGGGATCTCATAACAGCGGATCCCGTATTGCTCTGCTTTTTCCCTGGCTGCGTCTCCGATTCGGCTCACCAGAAGGTGAGTACAATCGGAAAGTTTTTCCAGATTATCCTGAAGTCTGCTTTCATCATGGTCTCCCATTTCGCAGACCGGGGGGAGGTTTCGGATATCTACTGCTTCCGGAACCGATCCCTTCAGTTCGTAAATATAAAAGGCACGTGCCCGTCCAAAGTGATTATTCACTACGATGCCGTCAGAACTTGCCACGGCGATCCGATAGTCTTTTTCATCCATGTGAGAAAGTCTCCTTTATACCGAGTCTTCTCTGATAGATCCGGTCACCATATTCGGACTTTCCGGGAACGCCGACCGCATCGGCCCGGCAGTGCTGGCAGTGACGGAATACATCGATATATTTCGAAGCTTTCGTTCTTGCCGCATCGATCTCGGCGCAAGTCGGAGCTTTCACATCCTTAAGTTCATGATGCGGGATCAATGGGATGATATTGTAGATCTTCGCGCCGGCTTCTTTTACCGCCTTGGCGATCTCTTCAATATGGTCTCCGTTGATTTCCGGAACCAGGACCGTGTTGACTTTCACGGTGATGCCTGCTTTCGCGATCTTTCTGATTCCTTCTAGCTGATTCTCAATAAGGATCTTCGCTCCCTCTTCCCCTTCGATCTTCTGACCGTGGTAGAGGATATAGGCATTCAGCTTACTTTCGATCTTCGGATCTACCGCATTTACAGTCACGGTAAGGGAATCCACTCCGACCCGGATGACTTCTTCTGCTCTTTCATTCAGAAGCAGTCCGTTGGTACTCATGCACTTGATCAACTGTGGGAATTTTTCTTTTACGATTTGAAAGGTCTTCAGTGCATTATCCGACGCCAGGGTATCTCCCGGACCGGCAATACCGGCCACTTTGATTTCCGGACAGATCTCTAGTGCCTTTCCGAGGATCTCTTCCACCTCTTCCGGTTTCAGAACTTTCGAGGTCACCCCCGGCCGTTCTTCGACATCGTTGATCGTCCGGTCACAGAACCGGCATGCAATATTGCATCCCGGACTCACCGGAAGATGAATTCTTCCGGCGTTGTTTTTGTGACCGCCAAAACACGGATGAGAATTCTGTAGATCCTGGTAGGTATTACTCATTTCTTCCAGGACCGCTGATCAGGAATTGAACAGCGGAGTGGAAAGATAACGGTCACCGGAATCCGGAAGAAGTGCAACGATCACTTTTCCCTTATTCTCCGGACGCTTTGCCAGGATCTCAGCCGCCTTCAAGGCAGCGCCGGAAGAAATACCGACTAAGATACCTTCTGAGATGGCGAAGGCCTTTCCTTCTGCAAATGCATCTTCGTTTGCGATGGTGATGACTTCATCGTATACCTTGGTGTTCAGTACATCGGGAACAAAGCCGGCACCAATACCCTGAATCTTATGGGCACCGGGAACACCTGTGGAAAGAACAGCGCTGGTAGCCGGCTCAACAGCCACTACCTTCACGTTCGGGTTCTGCGACTTCAGATATTCACCGACACCGGTGATGGTTCCGCCGGTACCTACGCCGGCAACAAAAATATCGACTTTTCCTTCGGTCTGCTTCCAGATCTCCGGACCTGTTGTTTCCTTATGTACCTTCGGGTTTGCCGGATTGACGAACTGACCCAGGATGATCGAGCCTTCGATTTCCTTATTCAGTTCTTCCGCCTTGGCGATGGCACCCTTCATGCCCTTAGCGCCCTCAGTCAGAACCAGTTCAGCGCCGTATGCTTTCAGAAGATTTCTTCTTTCCACACTCATGGTATCCGGCAGTGTCAGGATCGCCTTATAGCCCTTCGCAGCTGCAACTGCGGCAAGTCCAATACCGGTGTTACCGGAAGTCGGCTCAATGATCGTGGCACCGGGCTTCAGAAGGCCTTTATTCTCTGCATCCTCGATCATGGCCAGGGCGATTCTGTCTTTTACCGATCCGGCCGGATTCAGGTACTCAAGCTTACCCAATACGGTAGCCTCTGTAATCTCTCTTTTCTTGGAATACGCATTCAGCTTCAGAAGCGGTGTGTTTCCAATCAGTTCCAATGCACTTTGCTTAATCTCACTCATGTTCATGTCCTCCTCGACAAAAAAATTAGTTGCTACCACTTTTTCGGCAACAACTACCAATTAAAAAGGTTGTTTCCAGCAAAAGGGTTTCTATCTTCCCATAGATAAACATGTCGAACACATACAACACATACAACACATCTGCACGGTTTTCCGATCCATCATATTCTTCATGTTTCTTTCCTCCCTCTTGTTGATTTTTTGTTTTTCCTTTTCTGATGAGTCAATAGTAACATGACCTTTTCCGTTTGAAAAATCGTT
>CADBGD010000164.1 GCA_902794115.1 Oscillospiraceae bacterium | reverse complement strand
CCATACGGACCGTAGTCCTGAAGCTTATGGGAAAGGTCCCCGCTGGCCACCAGCACCACTTTTCTGTCCAGTGCATTTACTGCACGGGAAAGGATCATGCCCAGCTTATAGTGATCTGTCAGCGGAAAGCCGGAAAGGCCGATGCGGACCAGCTGAAAGGCTTTATATTCCTGCTCGATGAAATAAAGCGGGACCATGGTTCCGTGATCCAGTTCCGGCTCCTGCTCGCCCAAGGTACCGCAGCGGAAATTCTCTTTCTTTGCGATCTCCGAGATCTTTTCCACCAGTTCGGTATCGTAGGTTTCCGAAAACTTCACATTCGGCGCGCGAAAGGCCGCAAAAGAACCTTGCGCCGTCTTTCCCGGCGAGATATGGAAATAGTCCGAATAAAGCGTCGCATGAGGCGACGTGATGATAATGGTATCCGGCGAAAGGGCAGAAATTTCTTTTGCCACCTTCTGATACGAATCGATCGTCGTCTCCACTTGTTTTTCCCCGCCACGTCCCACATCAGGCACGATCAGCGGCGGGTGAGGCACCATAAAAGAAGCAAGGATCGGCATGGGTTTCTCCTTTATCTACTGAATTTACTGATAAACTTCCAGGCCTCTTCGCAGCTGTGCTGGCGGCATTCGTGGATCTGATTGTTCACGCTGGCCAGCGCGGTCCGGCAAATGCCGTCTTCACTGTCGAAATAGTGGATCGTCAGATCCGCATCACGGGAATCATCGTGAGCCACTTCCACACGGTCTCCCGGCACACCCCAGATCGGATCTTCCCAGGAATCCTTCTTTTCAAAATCCAGCCCGGAGAAATCCTTTTTCAGCCGGTTGACTTCCGCCAGGTATTTCAAGCGCTCCAGCGATGAATCCGCCTGAAAAGGAAGCTCCGGAAGATGCGATTTTTCGCCGCCGGAATAGAATACCGGTACAGGTACGGTCTTGTTGATGTTTTGTTTACATGGCTTTCCAAAAAAAGTGGTATAAACCGGGAAAAGAGCGCTGCAAGGCATCACTCCGGCAAATACTTCCGGATATTCCTGGAACAGATCCCATGTCTTTCCGGATCCCATGGAGAAACCGGTACCGTAGATCCGCTTTTCATCGATATTGTATCTCTTCTTCAAACCTTCGATGACCTCGATGGCTTCGGTTGCCGTCACGAACTGATGATTCTCAATGGACACGAATAGGAAACCATACTTATGGGCCAGTTCCCACCATCCGGCTACAAAAGTCAGGTACATGGAACTGTCGCCGCCGCCATGACAGCCGAACACCAGCGGCACCGGTCCGTTGTCGAACAATCCGTTATTGTAATATGCAAAATAGCCCACCTTGTGTTCAGCCGGTTTTCCGGGGATAAACTCATTGTCGTCCGATGTCTTGACCAAAACCGATCCCACGTCTTCCGTCATGTTCAATGCCGGGAAATCCGGCTCCAGCTCGATCTTGCCGCACCACATCTTGAACTTCTTGACGAAGGAATCGAAGTCTTTTTCATATTCGGCCACATCTTTAATAAGCAGGTTTTCGCATCCGGCAAAAGCACTGTTGACCTCTTCACTGTTTCCCACACTCAGGATCGCAATGTCTTTTCTGTCTACCTTCGGCACTACGCTCAATCTTTCCATCGAGCACATGGCCGGCGTGATCTCGCCCGGTCCCCAGAGGTATTCTCCCTGAAGCGTCGTCAGAAGATTCTTCGCCACATAATCTGCTGATTTTCCGAAACTGTAAATGTCGGCTCTAAAAATTGCGCCTCTGGCGAAATATCCTTCGAAGGTCTGGGTAAAGAAATTGAAGTTCTCCACGATTCCGTCAGAATAGACCGGCACCATCTTCACTTCCTTAATGACGGAAGCATAAAGAGACGCATCTGCGCTTTCCCATCCGCCCTGTGCTTTCGGATAAATGAAGATCACACTGCCATCGACTCTAGCTGCGATCTTTGAAAGTCCGCTTTCTTTGGCAAATGCCACTTCGGCCTCCCGGTCCGTTTTCTCTTCTTCAAATACCAGAAGAAGCGGCATCCGGAATGTATAGTTGTTGGTCTGTCCGTCAATATCGTTATCCGGTACAAACACTTTCATGTAAAAATCCGAAAACTCATTCTCCCAATACTTTCCGCCGTTTACATCGATTACGGCCGGACGTTCCATCATCGGCATAATTCATTCCTCCCTACATCTTTTCCATATTTTCTTCCACCGTACTTCGGATGGAATCCAGATATCCGCTGGGTCCCATCGATCGTTCGGTGTCATCTACATAAGACAGAAGCTGCTTCGCGACATCTTTCGGAATTCCGGCAGACAGCCCAGACCGTTTTTCGGCGCTTGCATCTACAGACAAACCGATAGAAGACTTCGTTTTTTCTTCAGAAACGAATTTTTTATTCTTTTCCCGCTCCAAAAAGAACATGAGCACAATCAGAATCACATCCAGACTTGCCGCGGCTACTGAAATTTTCGCGATATTTTTCTTCCACCCGGCTTTTTCATCGGAACAGTCTGTCAAAAACAGGTACTTGTTCCCGAGCACATCCACATCCATCGTATTTGTGATCAAATAACGGTATTTTCCTGCCCAGCCTTGACTTTCTTCTTTGGTAAAAATCTCATTGGCAAGAGAGACCATATCCCTGTCCTGATTACTCCTCACATTCAGTCCATGCAAGTTTATTTCTCTATCCGATGCCGAACCGATATAGTATGTATACCCATATTCAGCGGGGTAGATCCAGATCCTTCCATTGACCATACAAAAAAAATCTCCGTCCTCATCTGTCCAGCACAGTGCAAGCTTCGAACTGTCTCTTTCCACATCTGTTAACCAATCTAATGTTTCCTCTTCAAAAACAGTCATACCGTCCTCATCGAGGATATAGTTCAGATAATTCAGGTGATACGGATCGAAATCAACTTGATGCAGCTTGGTTCCTCCCTCAACAGTGTAAAAGAAATCCACCATTTTGGAAGTTTCCAGAATATCCTGATCCTGCGCGGCCATAGCGGTATATTCTCTCCGGTAGAGATCATATTTTTGTAGTCTCCGGGAAAGACGCTCATCTACTTTCGAAACCATTTCCGAATAACTGGTTTTTCCGTAATAGATGCACCCGGTAACCGTAACCAGGATCAAAACCGCAGCCAAAACCTGAGTCAGCAAAAACTTTCTTTTCCCAAAACCGCTCGTCTCCATCTTTGTTTTCCTCTGGACATTGGCCCGATTGCTGATGGTCTTAAACCAGGGCCAAATCTTACATCTTGTTCCTATGATTTATTGTATCACAGGCTGGATGTATTCACGCGTTCCAGAAGCACACAGTTTTCAATATGTTCCGTAATGGGGAGCATATCCAGCGGAGTGGCATAGAGGGGGCTATACCCGTGCCTTTTGAAAAGTTTCAGATCCCGGGAAAGAGTTTCGGGGTCACAGGAAACATACACGATCCGGCTCGGGGAAAGAAGCTGGCACGCACGGATACATTCCGGTGTGGTTCCGCTTCGTGGCGGGTCAAGAAATACCACATCGTACTTTTCTCCTTTTTCTGCCGCTTCCACCATAAACTTCGTGGCATCTGCCGCAATGAACCTTGCTTTTTCCATGCCGTTTGCCCTGGCATTTTCTCTTGCATCCGAAACCGCTGCCCGGTTCATTTCCACACCGGTCAGTTTCACTCCTTCGCAAGTCTTCGCAGCACAAAGTCCGATGGTGCCGATTCCGCAATAGGCATCAAGGACCGTCTCTCCTTTTTTCAGATCTGCCGCCTCGATCGCCAGAGAATACAGTTTCTCTGTCTGGTCGTGATTGATCTGGAAAAAGGAAGAGGGCGATATCTTAAAACGCACGCCAAGAAGGCTGTCCCAGATAAATCCACGGCCGAATTCATTGATGGTCTTCTCTCCAAGGATCATGGAATCCGTCCTGGTATTGATATTGATCAGCACCGTCTTAATGGCCGGAAACTTTTCCAGAAGTTTTTTTATAAAAGCTTTCTTTCCGGGAAGAACTGGAGATGCCAGAACCAGCACCACCATGATCTCTCCGGTG
>CADBGD010000163.1 GCA_902794115.1 Oscillospiraceae bacterium | reverse complement strand
TCTAAAGCCAGGGCAAAAGCACTTGCCAGATACGGGCTTTGGGTACCGGAACGCATTCCGCCCTGCTGGCCGCCACCGATGATCAGGGGCTGGACCCGCACGCCGCTCTTAATATACAGAAGACCGAATCCCTTTAACGCATGGATCTTGTGTCCCGAGAAAGACGCCATATCCACACCCATCCGGGACAGTGCGATTGGAAGTTTTCCCAGTGACTGCACGCAGTCCAGATGGATCTTCGTGTTTCTATTCTTCTTATTTCGGATCGCTACGATATCGGAAAGAGGCAGGATGCTTCCGGACTCATTATTCACGTGCGTAAAAGTCAGCAGCGCCGTGTTCTCATCCAGTGCATTTTCCAAAGCCGTAAGATCCGGCTTGCCGTCAAGACCCACCGGAATATAGCAGATCTCATAGCCCTCTTTTTCCAGACGGGAAAGGGACTCCAGCGAGGCCTTATGCTCGGTACGGGTGGAAATGATCTTCTTTCCGGCCCTGGGATTCTGGTGCACATAGCCCATGATGGCCGTATTCACCGACTCGGAACCACAGGACGTAAAGATCAGTTCTTCCTTCTTACAGGAAAGCAGAGAACTGATCTTTTCAGAACTGGCAGTCAGGTCTCTTTCCGCCAGCACACCCAGCCGGTGAAGAGATCCGGGATTTCCGAAAGTGTCTTCTCCGCTTAAGGTTTCAAATACCAAACGAGCCACTTCGGGAAGTGGCTTCGTGGTAGCACTATTGTCAAAATAAATGCTCATAGTTTTCTCTTTTCGTTATACGTTCAGTTCCGGGGCCTCCATATCCAGGTACTCGCCGTACATCTTCAGAACGGGCTCGACGTCGTTCTTCAGGAAGGAAGTGACCTGCTCCGGGCAGCGTCCAATATAGAGCTTCGGATCCAGAAGTGTATCCAGGGAATTCTTATCCAGACCAAAGGCCGGGTCTTCCGCGATACGGGAAAGAAGATCATTGGGCTTGCCCTCTTCTTTTACTACCTTACCGGCAGCCATGGAATGCACACGGATCTTCTCATGCAGTTCCTGACGGTCACCGCCGCGCTTTACCGCTTCCATCATGATGTTCTCGGTTGCCATGAAAGGCAGCTCGTCCATGATGTGCTTGTGGATCATCTTCGGATATACGACCAGGCCGGATACGACGTTCTGGTAAATGCTCAGGATGGCATCGATGGCCAGGAAAGCTTCCGGTACGCTGATACGCTTATTGGCAGAGTCATCCAGCGTTCTTTCGAACCACTGCTCGGAAGCAGTCATAGCCGGATTCAACGCAGCCGAGATCACGTAACGGGACAGAGAGCAGATACGCTCAGATCTCATCGGGTTACGCTTATATGCCATAGCGGAAGAACCGATCTGTGTCTTCTCGAAAGGCTCCTCGATCTCCTTCAGATGCTGCAGGAGACGGATATCATTACTGAACTTATGAGCGGAAGTCGCAATACCGGAAAGAGTATTGAGCACTTTCGCGTCAAGCTTTCTGGTGTAGGTCTGGCCGGAAACGGAGATAGAGGACTCAAAGCCCATCTTCTCTGCGATCATCTGATCCAGCTTCTCCACCTTCTCGTGGTCACCCTGGAACAGATCCAGGAAGCTGGCCTGGGTTCCGGTGGTACCTTTGCAGCCCAGCGGCTTTAAGCAGGACAGAGTATAATCCAGTTCATCCAGATCGATCAGAAGGTCCTGAAGCCACAGTGTGGCACGCTTACCGACGGTAACCAGCTGAGCCGGCTGGAAATGGGTAAAGCCCAGAGTCGGCATAGCCTTATATTCATCAGCAAACTTGCTGAGCTTGTCGATTACGACCACCAGTCTCTTACGGGTCAGGATCAAAGCTTCTCTCATCAGGATGATATCGGTGTTATCGCCGACATAGCAGGATGTGGCACCCAGATGGATGATTCCCTTTGCCTTTGGGCACTGCTCACCATAAGCATGTACATGCGCCATAACATCATGACGGACCAGCTTTTCTTCTCTGGCGGCAACGTCATAATTGATATCGTCTTTACTGGCTTCCAGTTCTGCGATCTGCTCGTCTGTGATGTTGAGACCCAGCTCTTTTTCACAGGTAGCCAGGTAGATCCAAAGCTGTCTCCAGGTCTTGAACTTGTGATCCGGCGAGAAGATGGCCTTCATTTCCGGACTACTGTAACGGGAATTCAGCGGACTTTCATAGATATCTTTCATGACTTACTCCTCCAAAAGTTTTCTTACAGCTGCTAGTTTAGCACAAACCGCGAAAACTGTAACGGCTGTTTCGATTTCTTCTACCTTCGGGAAGCTGGGAGCCAGACGGAGATTGCTGTCTGCCGGATCCTTCTTATAGGGGTAGGTCGCACCGGCCGGAGTAAACGCAACGCCGCATTCCTTGGCCAGACGGACAGTTTCTTTCGCTGTACCATCCAGGAGATATACCGATACGAAATATCCGCCCAGAGGTGCATTCCAGCGGCAGATACCTGTATCCATGAACTCTTCGCCCAGTACCTTCAGTACCATTTCGAACTTCGGACGAAGGATCTCGGCCTGCTTGCTCATGACCTTCTTCACGGCTTCCAGATTCGGAATATACTTGGCATGCATCAGCTGCACGATCTTATTCGGTCCGATGGACTGAACACCCAGGTACTTTCTGGCACGCTCGGTGTTCTCCTCGTTTGCCGCCATGGCAGCAATACCGGAACCGGCGAAAGTGATCTTACTTGTGGAAGCGAACTCGTATACACGGTTCGGGTTACCGGCTTCACGGCAGAGCTTGAGGATATCCGGCAGTGTTCCCTGCTTATTGACATCATCATAAAGGTGATGTACGACATACGCGTTATCCCAGAGAATACGGAAATCCGGAGCGGCTGTCTTCATGGAAGCCAATCTCTTACATACTTCTTCAGAATAAATATATCCATCCGGGTTGCTGTAAAGCGGCATCGCCCACATACCCAGGATCGACGGATCTTCAGAAACCAGCTTCTCGACCATATCCATATCCGGACCATCTTTACTGAGCGGTACCGGGATCAGTTCAAAACCGAGAGTCTCGGTAACCAGGAAATGTCTGTCATAACCCGGAACCGGGCAAAGCCACTTACGGCCTTCGATCTGGCCCCACGGCTTGGAAGACTCGATCTCACCAAAGATCAAGGAACGGGAAAGTGTATCGTACATCAGCTGCAGGCTGCTGTTATTTCCTACTGTAACAAGGGACGGATCGATACCCAGGATCTCACCGAAAAGTTCTCTGGACTCCTTCAGACCGAACGGAACACCGTAGTTGCGGCAGTCAGAACCGTCCTCCGCCTTCAGATTCTCCACATCCAGAAGAGTCGGCATATCGTTGGCGATGCTCAGCTGATCCGGGCTCGGCTTGCCTCGTGTCATATCCAATGCCAGATTTCTGGACTTCAGCTCGTTATATCGGAGCTCCAATATTTTGAGTGTGTCCTTCAACTCCGCTTTGTTCAACTCAAGATACGTCTTCATCGATGCCGGCCTCCTTGCCATTTATCTAATTTTTCTGCTTGAAAAGCACTTGAAAAGAATTTTTACTCCCCTGACCTTGCATTTTTCGAAAATAATGCAGGCGCAGAACCTTACCTATTATGGTATATTTGAAAGATTTTGGCAAGCAACTTGCAAACTACAGAACAAAATTCGATGAAATAGACAAAAGAACCCATTTTCACATGGCGTGCAAGGGCATATTAACAAGTAAAAGCTGAAAAACGGGGCTGTCTCAACTTATGGATCACAATTCTTGCAAGGAACATACCCCTGATCGATCAGATCCTGCCTGTCACCGACAAAATACCACTTATTCTTTTCTTTCATCTGTTTGACCGATTTGCAATATGGCCGATGGAATTTGTGCGTATTTCTATTGGCGATATAATCACAGTTGTCTTCATTGATCTCACCCGAACCGGAAGAATCAGAATCGTTTGAAGCAGTGGTTGTACTCTCAGTTACCGATTCCTCTTCTGTTGTTTCAACAATCAGTGCCGGCGCAAGGAATATATCCTCTTCCGTCTCTTTTGCTGTTTCGACAGTTATTGATTCGCCATCACTATAAACAACAATGTC
>CADBGD010000162.1 GCA_902794115.1 Oscillospiraceae bacterium | reverse complement strand
GAATATAAGATCATCCACATTCAGGGCGTGATGGGTTCCTCCGCACAGATCGGCCGTTCCGGCGCGCTGGACAGCAAGGTGGCAGCGGAAGCTAACTGGACGATCGTTTCCCAGCAGACAGCTGAGTGGAACGCAGAGACAGCCCAGCAGATCGTACAGGCTGTGATCGACTCCAAGGAAGAATTCAACGTTATCTATGCAGAGAACGACGATATGGCCAAGGGTGCTGTACAGGCTCTGGATAAGGCAAACATTTCCCACGGTGTCGGCAAAGACGTTATCGTTATCGGTTTTGACTGCAATAAGTGGGCTCTGGAAGAACTCCTGAAGGGCAACTGGAACTATGAAGGCCAGTGCAATCCGTTCCAGGCTTCCTACATCGATGACATCATCAAGAACGGCGCAAAGCAGAAGGTCGTCATCATGGAAGAAAAGGGCTTCGATGCCGCTACCATCACACAGGACGATGTCGATAAGTACGGTATCGGTAACTGATGAAAAATCACTTTCAGACAGCTTTGGATCTGACATACATCGTATAGAAAACAAGTAGACAGTAATTACAGTTCTCCAAGATAGAGATGTGCGGTGCGGCCACCCACCGCGCCGCACATCTTTTTTTAAAAAAGGTTGGAAAGGGGCGAATACTATGGAAAATAGCGTAGTACTGGAAATGCGCGGAATCTGCAAGTATTTCCCGGGTGTGCGTGCACTGGAGAATGTGGACTTTACTCTCCGGTCAGGAGAGATCCATGCGCTGATGGGGGAAAACGGCGCAGGAAAATCCACTTTGATCAAAGTACTTACCGGTGTTTATCCGAGAAGCGCATATCCGTTCTCCTCAGGATGCACAGAATATGGGTATCAGTACGGTCTATCAGGAGATCACTCTGTGCCCGAATCTCACTGTGGCAGAAAATATGTATATCGGACGGACCCATGGTCCTCTGACAAACTGGAGAAAGATCAACCGGGATGCCGGTAAGATCCTTTCGGAATTAGGGATACCGGCCAAGGCGACCCAGCAGCTGGGAAGCTGTTCGATCGCCGTTCAGCAGATGGTCGCGATTGCCCGTGCCGTGGATATGGATTGTAAGGTCCTGATCCTCGACGAACCGACTTCCTCACTTGACGAACAGGAAGTCAGTAAATTATTTAAGCTGATGCGTTCTCTCCGGGAAAAGGGAGTCGGAATCATTTTCGTTACCCACTTTCTGGAACAGGTTTACGAAGTCTGTGACCGGATCACGGTCCTTCGAGACGGAAAACTGGTAGGAGAATATATCATCGAAGATCTTCCCCGCGTAAAGCTCGTATCGAAAATGCTTGGTAAAGATTTTGACGATATGGCCGAGATCAAAAGCGAAGAAGATATTGAAAAAATCGAATATAACAGCACGCCGGTGTATGAGGCCAAAAGCCTTTCGGGAACCACCGGGATCCAGCCCTTTAACTTTGTCATTCATAAAGGAGAAGTCAACGGGTTTACCGGACTTCTGGGTTCCGGAAGAAGTGAATGCGTGCGTGCCATTTTTGGCGCAGATAAAGTCAACGGCGGTAAAGTTTTTGTCAACGGCCGCAAGGTGAGGATCAGAAAGCCTCTCCATGCCATGAAGAATGGAATCAGTTATCTTCCGGAAGGGTCATGAAAGGATTTTTCCATCCCATAAGCCGTGCCCAGGCGGAAAAATATGCAGATGAGTATATCAAACTTCTCAGCATCAAGACCGCATCTTCGGAAACTCCGATCAAGTCCCTTTCAGGCGGAAACCAGCAGAAGGTGATACTGGCCAGATGGCTTTTGGCAAACCCGGTATATCTGATACTGGATGAACCGACCCGCGGTATCGATATCGGAACAAAGGTGGAGATCCAGAAACTGGTTCTAAAACTTGCGTCCGAAGGAAAGTCCGTTACCTTTATTTCTTCGGAACTGGATGAGATGATCCGTACCTGCTCCCGACTCGTCGTCATGCGCGACGGAAAAGTCGTCGGAGAACTTAGAGGTGCTGATCTCAACCAGAATACGATTATGGCAACCATTGCAGGAGGTGAATCCTGATGTCTTCATCTGAAAACAAATTGCAGAATAAAACGCTGCTGGGCACGATCAAGAAAATCGTGTCGAAGCAGGTCTTTATTCCAATTGCGGCGCTTCTGATCCTGGTGATCTTTAACCTGGCCGCCGATCCGTCATTTTTCAAAATCACTGTGGATAAGAGCAGTTCCGGAGATCCGATCATGTCCGGTTTTCTGGTGACGATCCTGGATAATGCATCGGAGCTGGCGATACTGGCGATCGGTATGACGCTGGTCACTTCCGCTTCCGGCGGACAGGATATCAGTGTCGGCTCCGCCATCGCGATTGCGGGCAGTGTGATGCTCCGCGTCGTATGCGGTACTTCAGCACGTCCGGAGTCCCTGCATGCACCGATCATTGTCGCTTTCCTGATATGTGTTCTGGTCTCTATGGCTTTCGGTGCATTTAACGGAGTATTGGTATCCTACTGTAAAATTCAGCCAATGGTCGCCACCTTGATATTGTTTACAGCGGGCCGCTCCATTGCTTCCTGGATCAATAATAATCAGCTGCCGGTAGTCTCGGATCCGAAATTCGGTTACTACGGAAATTTCATTCCGGGTATCCCGGTTCCCACGCCGATCTTTATTGCGGCCATCTGTATGATCGTAATCGCGCTGATATTGAAGTTTACCAATCTCCGGCTTTATTCCCAGGCGGTAGGTATCAACCCCCACTCCTCGCGGCTGAACGGTATCAATCCGCAGCTGGTGAAGCTCCTGACATTCGTGATCCTGGGTGCGTGCGTGGCCGTTGCCGGATTCATTAAAGTCAGCCGTCTTTCCACCATCAACTACTCGGTAATCGCCAAAGACATCGAGATGGATGTCATCCTGGCCGTGGCCCTTGGAGGAAACTCCTTAAGCGGCGGTAAGTTCAGCATGACGTCTTCGATCCTGGGTGCATACGTGATCCAGTTTTTGACCACAACTCTTATTAAGTTCAAGGTCAGCGCCAACGCGATCGCTGCCTATAAGGCTGTCGTCGTAATCATACTGGTAGTCATGAGTGCCCCGATCGTTCGTGAGAAACTGGGAAGCCTGAAGAAAAAAATGCTTTCTAAAAAAGCAGTAAAGGAGGTGGCTTGATATGCTGAGTATGAGTATCAACACTTCGGCGGAAAAACAGCTGAAGAAGAGAGCCGGCATTACCGATACCAATCTTCTTCTGTTTATCACCATCACCGTATTTTTCATTATGTATGCCTGCGCGGTGATCTTTCTGAAAAAAGGTTTCACCAAGCCCCAGTCTTTCCTGAATATCTTAAATGAAAATGCAGCCTTGATCATTCTGTCCTGTGGCATGAGCCTGGTCATGATCACCGGCGGAATCGATATTTCCGTAGGTCAGGTCACGACTCTGATATGTATGTCCTGTGCTGTTCTTCTGGACAAACATAACGGAAATGTGCTGGAGGCGCTTCTTCTGGCCTTAGGTATCGGACTTTTATTTGGTGTTGTCCAGGGATTTCTGGTGGCTTATATGGACATCCAGCCCTTTATCGTCACACTGGCCGGACTATTCTTTGCCAAAGGCATGACGACCATAGTTAATGAGACCCAGTTTAATGTAGAAAATGCAGCCTTTAAGAAACTGAAATCCACGAGGATCAAAGTACCGTATCTGGGTTCGGTCAATAAGCTGGGGAAATATATACCGGCGTATATCGAGATCGGTGTGGTGGTAGCCATTTCCGTCGTGATCATTCTGTTCATTGTCCTTCGCTGGACCCGTCTTGGCAGAAACTTCTACGCCGTGGGCGGCAATAATCAGAGTGCCAATATGCTGGGCATCAATGTCAGAAGGACCAAGTTCATGGCGCATCTTCTTTGCGGCCTTCTGGCAGGCATCGGCGGTTTTGTTTACTTCATGCACGTTGGTTCCGGATCCACGTCCCATGCGCAGGGTGCGGAAATGAATGCGATCGCTTCCTCCATCATCGGCGGTACGATGCTGACCGGCGGTGTCGGAAATATCATCGGTACTTTCTTCGGCGTACTGTCCTTAAGCACCATTAAGAACATCGTTTCGTCGCTGGGTCTGGATCAGGCCTGGTGGACCAATATCACCGTGGCGGCGATGCTTTGTGTCTTCCTTCTGGTGCAGAGCGTGCTCCTGGCAAGAAAGCATAGTAAGAAAGTGAAGAAGGTGAAAAAGGTAAAAAAGCAGGTCAGCGAAGATAGTGCAGAGGCTTCCGGCTGACAATTTCAATTGCTCTTCCTCATACATAACCCTGATATCACGGAGAGGTCCTCGTAATGCGGTGGGGCCTCTCCGTGCGTATCCGGGAAAAGTGCATTTCCCGAAGAATGCTTTTCCCGAAGATGAAAGAACCAAATGAAAATCACTTGACACCGTCCCCGGTATTTGTGATATAATCGCCTCAAACCGTAGAGAAAGAGTGAGTAGGAACAGACCTCCTTCCATACAGAGAGCTGCCGCTGGTGAGAGTGCAGTACGAAGAAACTGTTTTGAATGGACTTTCGAGGGCAAGGGGAAAGCGATGTATCGCAAGTATCTGCGCCGGGGCGAGGTTCCCCGTCAAGAACGACCAGCATATGTCGGTATGCGTAAAGTGGACCGGCGACGTAGAAAGCGTAGCCGATCAAGCCGGGTGGCACCGCAGGAAAGAATATCGTTCCTGTCCCAGCAAAATGAATAAGCTGGGGCGGGATTTTTGTTTTTCCGGCAGAAAAGAAGGATCTGCCCCAAAAAAACGAAAGGAGACAATATTATGTCTGAGAAAATTCCTTACAAAACCTACCTTGACGAAAAGGAGATCCCAACCGCATGGTATAACATGCGTGCGGACATGAAGAACAAGCCGGCTCCGCTTCTGAATCCGGGTACCCATCAGCCCATGAAGGCTGAGGAACTGGCTCCTGTATTCTGCGAAGAACTCATTAAGCAGGAACTGGATAATGATACGGCTTTCTTCCCGATCCCGGAAGAGATCCTGAAGTTCTATAAGATGTACCGTCCGTCTCCGCTGGTCCGTGCATACTTCCTCGAGAAGAAGCTCGGCACTCCGGCAAAGATCTACTATAAGTTCGAAGGTAACAACACCAGCGGATCCCATAAGCTGAACTCCGCGATCGCTCAGGCTTACTACGCAAAGAAGCAGGGACTTAAGGGTGTGACCACCGAGACCGGTGCCGGCCAGTGGGGTACAGCTCTTTCCATGGCTTGCTCTTACTTCGATCTGGACTGCAAAGTTTACATGGTTAAAGTATCCTACGAGCAGAAGCCGTTCCGTCGTGAAGTGATGAGAACCTACGGCGCTTCCGTAACACCTTCTCCGTCCGAGACAACGAATGTAGGCCGCGAGATCTTAAAGAAGCATCCGGGTACCACAGGTTCCCTCGGCTGCGCGATCTCCGAGGCAGTTGAAGTGGCTGTAGGTACAGAAGGATACCGCTATGTACTCGGTTCTGTTCTGAATCAGGTACTTCTCCATCAGTCCGTGATCGGTCTGGAGACAAAGGCGGCTCTCGATAAGCTCGGTGAAAAGGCGGACATCATCATCGGCTGCGCCGGCGGCGGATCGAACCTCGGCGGTCTTATTGCTCCGTTTATGGGCGAGAAGCTCAGAGGAGAAGCAGACTACAGAATCATCGCTGTTGAGCCGGCTTCCTGCCCGAGCTTTACCCGCGGTAAGTTTGCGTATGACTTCTGCGATACAGGTATGGTTTGCCCTCTGGCCAAGATGTATACACTTGGTTCTGACTTTATTCCGGCTCCGAACCATGCCGGTGGTCTTCGTTATCACGGTATGAGCTCCACACTGTCCCAGCT
>CADBGD010000161.1 GCA_902794115.1 Oscillospiraceae bacterium | reverse complement strand
GGAAGGTGCTGTAGATGAGGCAGCGAAGAAGGATTTCGAAGGAAAATTCTGCGAGGCGGTTTCCAATGACCTGAATACTTCGATGGCCGTGACCGTTCTTTACGATGCATTAAAGGCGGACATCAGCGACGCGACCAAGCTTGCTCTTGTGGAAAGCTTTGATAAGGTACTGTCCCTGGATCTGATCGGTCATGCAAAGGCTCTGGGTGAGGGTGCTTCGGTGGATGCGGATCTGGAAGCCTATGTAAATGAGGCGATCGCCCGCCGCGCGGAAGCAAAGAAGGCCAAAGACTTTGCCACTGCGGATGCCATCCGTGATGAACTGAAGGCAAAGGGCATCGAGATCAAGGATACCCGCGATGGCGTCGAGTGGCATCTGGTCTGATCGTAACGATTGAATCTGAACAGTAGAAATCGAAAATGTATGAAATACGATGTTGTGGCGCTAGGTGAATTACTGATCGATTATACGGAGTCCGGAAAAAGCACTTCCGGGATGCGGCTTTTTGAGCAGAATCCGGGTGGCGCTCCTGCCAACATGCTCACGGCATTGAGCCACTTCGGATATAAGACGGCCTTCATTGGAAAAGTCGGCGATGATATGCATGGAAGGTTTCTGATTGAAACTTTGGAAAATGAGGGCATCGATACAAGCGGCGTGATATCGGATCCCGGTCAGTTTACTACACTTGCCTTTGTCGGATTAGATGAAAAGGGGGAGAGGACTTTTTCCTTTTCCAGAAAGCCCGGTGCGGATACCATGCTCCGGTCAGATGAACTGGATCGGGATATGCTTTCTTCATGTAAAGTTTTTCATTTCGGATCTCTTTCTCTGACCAATGAACCGTCTAAAAGTGCAACACTTGACGCTGTCCGGATCGCGAAAGATTCCGGGGCGGTGATTTCTTATGATCCCAATTACCGCGCATCCTTGTGGCCGGACGAAGGTACGGCGGTGGAGATGATGCGTTCGGCAGTACCGCTGGCGGATGTGCTGAAAGTCTCAGATGAGGAAAGCACTTTATTGACGGGGCTTTCCGACATAGATCTGGCAGCGGACCGCTTATTAGCCATGGGTCCGAAGTTTGTGGCGGTCACACTTGGAAGTGCGGGCGTCTTAATCGCAAGAAAAGAGGGGAAAGAACGGGTTCCTGCCTTCTCCGTGAAAAGCACGGATACGACGGGTGCAGGTGATTCTTTCTGGGGCGGGTTCTTAAGCTTTTGGCTTTCCTATGGAATGAGTATAGACGAGATGACCTGGGATGATCTTCGATGCTGTGCCAGAACGGGCAGTGCTTTTGCCGCATTATGCGTACAGAAAAGAGGCGGGATCCCGGCAGTCCCGAAAAAAGAAGAAGTGGAGCAGTTTCTGCGAGAACACTGATCATCACTTAGCAATGAATGGTATTGGAGATTATGAAAAACAGGTGGAAGTAGAATCAATGATTGGTGTGTATTTCAGCGGGACAGGTAATTCCCGATATGCGGCAGAGCTCTTCTGCAAAGAGTGTGGATATGAAGGAAGTGCCTTCTCGATTGAGGATGAATGCGTTCGCGAGAAGATACGTGAAGCGGAAGAGATCGTCTTTTCCTATCCGGTACAGTATAGTACCGTTCCGAAGTTTGTCCGTGACTTTATCGATGAAAACAGAGAGATCTGGAGCGGGAAGAAGATCTTTGTGATTGCCACGATGGGGCTTTTCAGCGGTGACGGATCCGGTATTCTCGGAAGATATCTTCAGAAATACGGGGCTGTGATCGTGGGTGGACTTCATCTGAAGATGCCGGACAGTATTGCCGATGAAAAAGCACTGAAGCGCCCGTTTGAGAAGAATCTGGCGAATATCCGGGAGTCTGAGGAGAAGATCCGCCGGTCCGCAAAAGCATACAGGAAAGGAAAACCGACCAAAGAGGGCTTAGGGAGCTTCTACCGTCTGGCGGGATTTTTCGGACAGAGGCTCTACTTCGGACATATGACGAAGAAATATTCGTCGAAACTTAAGATCAATGCAGATAGATGCATCGGCTGCGGGCTCTGCGAGAAGATCTGTCCGCTCGGAAATATTCATGTAAACGGAAAACTGGCGGTGCCGGATGGAAAATGCACGATGTGCTACCGGTGCATCAACCGCTGCCCGAAGCAGGCGATCACTCTTCTGGGAAAGGAGATCGTGGAACAGACCACGATCGAGAGGTATCTGAAGAAATAAAAGAAGTGGTTCTTTTGCGAAGTTAAATAGCAACCTGATCATTACACTTTGAGTACTCTGACAGATTTAGTGTCACATTTTTCGCAAATAACAGAAATGTATGTAACCTTTTTGGTTTGGATTTCTACTTATAGGGAAAGAGAGTACTGGAAGTGATGAAAAAAATGAACGATTCAGCCATAATCGAACTGTATTTTAACAGAGATGAAGAGGCGATCAGTAGCACCATCAAGTGTTACAATGGCCGGCTTCTCCGGTTTGCCTCGCGCTTTCTTTCCGACAAAAGAGATGCGGAGGAATGTGTAAATGACGCGTATGTGCGGGCCTGGAACACGATCCCTCCGACGCGCCCCGAGAATCTGTTTGCATATCTTGCTGCGCTTTGTAGGAATTCGGCAATGGATGTGATCAAGAAAAACACAGCCCAGAAAAGGTCAGTGCAGCTTGTTGAACTGACATCTGAAATGAACGAGTGCATTCCCGATAGAAGCAGTATATCCGATGACCGAAGTGATGAAATAGCAGAGTACATCAACGAGTTTCTCAGTACTCTTCCCAAAGAAAAACGATTAGTATTCGTGGGTCGGTACTGGTACAGTGATTCGATCGCTGATATTTCAAAAAAGACGGGTTTTTCACAGAGTAAGGTCAAGACCATGCTGCATCGCATAAGAGAGGACCTGAGAGAATATATTGACAGAAAGGACGGAGCACTATGAACGAGCAGGAATATATGAACATCACAAGTAAAATCGACGAGCAATATGTCAATGAATATAAGGTCATCGAAGTGAAGCATAAAATCACTATGCGGAAAAGGATCCGGACCGCTATCCTTGTTGCTGCTGCGGTAGCCATCATGATCCCCGGAGGTGTATTTGCCTACAGACAGCTCACTCACCGTGACAAAGTCAGCATCTATTACGGCGAAGAAGGCGTAGAGATGATGGAGAAGAACCTGCTCGATAGCGGATATACTGTGGAAAACGGAAAGATCCGGTTAACTGTTGACGTGCAGATGTGTGATGGGAATTACACCGAACTGGTATACACTCTGACAGCCCTTACCGAAGATGCGAAAGATCATATTAAAACGCATGACATACTTCTAAAACGTATATATGTTGATACCGGCGAATGGATCGTTCCGGCGCAGGGATCCGGATACAGCCTCGGGGACGCAGAGAATGAATACGAGATCACCTGGAACTGTACATATGCGGTGAATGAGCCATACGTCGATAATTCCCGCCCGACTCGATTGCAATTTGTGGAATGGGTATCCACCGGTGAAAGTGACGGGTATGGTGGATACTTTACAGAGGAAGATTACACGTATTATGAAGGAATCTACATTGATCTTCTTTCAGAACCGAATGTTCCAACAAAAAACCTTCGTTCACCGGATGGCAAAGAGTTTACACTTTCGCCCTATGGAATCAGCCGTCTGGATGCCGATTACGGGGAAGGTGTGCCGTCTTTTGTCAAAGAAGTCACTGTTATTTCTACTGACGGGGAACATATCCCGATATATTCCGCGGGACCTTTGGGCGGCATAGATGCTAACGGCGGTATTACTATCACTTCAAATAGTGAAACGACCATTTCCGTCACAGGTTCTTTGGATAGTGGCGATTTTACATTGCGGTTCGGAAGAGTTTTTAACATCGACAACATTAGCGGTGTAGAGATCAACGGCGTTGAATACATGGCCGAATAATGCCTGATTCATCCGTACATTACATGGCAGAATAACTGCCTGAGTCATTCAGAAAAGAGGTAATCATATGAAAACGAAGAGAGGTCTTATATCTGTGCTTCTCGGGATAACTGCGCTCGTGGTATCCCTGGGAATATTTCTTGTAGCGAAAGTGATTCCGGAATTCGGAAATAAGAAAGAAGAAAGCACCGGAAGTGTCAGCCGGCCGGTCGCAAGTGCGACGGATCAGGACGAAGCAAAAGATCCGGTTACACTTACTGATGAAGATAATGACACTTCACCAGATGGTACAGCACCTGTTGATCCAAAAGAACTTACGACGATCACCTTTGCTATTCCTAAAGTCGGCGAAATTGACGAGAACAACCTTAGGCTCTTT
>CADBGD010000160.1 GCA_902794115.1 Oscillospiraceae bacterium | reverse complement strand
GAAGAAGATGAAGTCCTTCTGGCGGATATCACCCATCCGGTCGAGGAGCCGGAAAAAGCCGAAGCCTTGGAAAAAACCGGGAGTGGAAAAGCCGATGAGGAGGATGTGGATCTGGATGATATTGATCTGGACGACATCGATTTAGATGATATTGACCTCGATGACATCGATCTGGATGATCTGGATCTGGATGAGGAAGATGGAGATGAGAGCGGAGCGAATTGACGTTACGCTTCCAATGGCTTAAATTAGTCTTGTACGCAAGATAGGATAGAGGTAAGAAATGGATACTGTATTAGTTGTTCGTGTAATTGTTCTTGTGATCAGCCTTGCCGGCTGTATCGCACTTCTTTTTGCCGGTTTCCGCATGGCCGGAGTCAGAAGAAGAAAAGATCCGGAAGATACGACACTTCACCGCATTCCCAAGGAGAAACTGATCCGTGCCACTCTTCTTCTTGTCGGTTCCGTTCTTTGTATGGCTGTAGCCTACATGAGCATGCATTATCCGGACTATGTAAACGGTGTCTGCACCATGGACCAGCTGATCACCGCCTGCATTGTTGCAGTCGCCAAGTCTTTCGGCTGGATCGTTCTGCTTCCCTGGCTTCTGAATATTTTTGCGAAATCCGGGCATAGAGGCAGCGACACGGATAAGATGTAATCGGTTTCGTCATACGGCCCGAAAAATACACAAAAACGAAATGCTCAGAATGGCTTGACATCATGCTAGCTCACTAGTATACTAGTGATAATCGAGTATGTTCGAGTACTATTAGGGAGTATGAGGCTAGAGCGCTATGAAGATGGTTTTCCGTTGGTGGCCAAATGGCGATGACACTGTTCAATTGGAGCAGATCCGCCAGATTCCGGGTGTGTCCGGTGTAGCCACGATGTTTTCCGATATCCCGGCCGGAGAAGTCTGGCCAAAAGAAACGATCCTGGCATTAAAAGAACAGGTCAATAAAGCCGGTCTCGAGATGGAAGTCATCGAGAGCGTGAATGTTCACGAGGACATTAAGAAAGGCCTTGCTACCCGGGACGAGTATATTTCCAATTACATTACCACGATGAAAAATCTTCACGAGGCAGGGATCAAGTGCATCTGCTACAATCTGATGCCGGTTATGGACTGGTTTAGAAGCCGTCTGGAATACCCTCTCTCTGATGGAAGTTTTGCCATGGCCTACGAGCATTCCGTTGCCCAGAATCTTTCTATGGAAAAGATCATCCACTCCATGATGGACGGCTCTCAGGATATGACTCTTCCGGGCTGGGAACCGGAGCGTTTCCCGGCGATGGCCAAAGATATCGAATTCTACAAGAATGTTTCCGCTGAGGAATATTTCAAGAACATCCGTTATTTCCTGGATGCCATTATGCCGTATGCCGAAGAATATGATCTGGATTTCGGTGTGCATCCGGACGATCCGCCGTGGCCGCTTTTCGGTCTTCCGAAGGTAATCGGCAATGTCGAGTCGATCCGTACTTTCCTGGGCCTGAACGATAGTCCCAGAAACGGTTTGACACTTTGCACCGGCAGCCTCGGCGCCAATACCGAAAACGATGTGCCCGCCATGGCCAAAGAATTCTCCGCCATGGGAAGAGTGCCTTTCGTGCACCTTCGTAACGTGCGTCATGTTACCAAGACGGATTTCCATGAAAGCGCCCACCTCTCTACCGAAGGTGATCTGGATATGTACGAGATCGTCAAAGCTCTCTACGAGAATGGTTTTGACGGCTATATCCGTCCGGATCACGGACGTCGGATCTGGGATGAGGTTTCCCGTCCGGGCTATGGTCTTTATGACCGTGCGCTGGGCGCCTGCTATATTTCGGGACTCTGGGAGGCAGTTGCAAAGAGTCACCGATGATTTTGATCAAAGGAGTTACTGACTTATGCAAAATCTATCCTTAACACGTACATCTCTTCTTGAAAAGAACTGGTGGGAAAGCCGCCAGATCGTTCTTCCGGACTTCGATCTGGAAGCCGTCACAGAAAAGACCACGTCTTCTCCTACATGGCTGCATTTCGGTGCCGGAAATATTTTTCGCGGATTCGTCGCACGTCTTCAGCAGGACCTTTTAAACCGGGGACTTGCTGACACCGGCATCATCGCCGCGGATACGTTTGACTATGAGATCATCGACCGCATCTATCGTCCTTATGACAATCTGACCTTGATGGCAGATCTCCGCCCGGATGGCGAAGTCGGCTATGAGGTCATCGGAAGCGTGACGGAAGCAAGAAAGGCGGATCCGGACCAGCCGGATGAAATGGCCCGTCTTATCGAGATCGCCTGTGCTCCTTCTCTTCAGATGATCAGCTTTACCATCACCGAAAAAGGTTATGCCCTGAACGATATGAAAGGCGATTATCTCCCTATCGTCGTAAAAGATATGGAGAACGGACCTGCTGCTGCCCGCCATGCCATGAGTATCGTCTGCGCACTTTTGTGGAACCGTTTCCAGAACGGCGCGGCACCATTGGCGCTGGCTTCCATGGATAACTGCAGTCATAACGGCGAGAAGCTTCAGAGCAGCATCCTCACCATGGCCAATGCCTGGAAGGAGCGCGGTTTCGTATCTGCTGAATTTATCTCTTATCTTCAGGATCCGTCCCGTATTGCTTTCCCCTGGAGCATGATCGATAAGATCACGCCCCGTCCGGATGCTTCGGTAGAAGCCATGATCGAGAAGCTGGGCGTTTCCGACATGAGTCCTTTTACCACCGGCAAAGGCACTTTTATCGCACCTTTCGTCAACGCGGAAGTTCCGCAGTATCTGGTTATGGAGGATACGTTCCCGAACGGCCGTCCGCAACTGGAAAAAGCCGGTGTCTATATGACAGACCGCAATACCGTCAATCTCTCCGAGAGAATGAAGGTCACCACCTGTCTCAATCCTCTGCATACTTCTCTGGCCGTCTTCGGATGTCTTCTGGGATACACCCGCATTTCCGAAGAAATGAAGGATTCCGACCTGGTTTCCCTGATCACCAAGATGGGATATCAGGAGGGGCTTCCTGTCGTGACCGATCCGAAGATCTTAAATCCGAAGGAATTCCTGCGTGAGGTCATTGAGGATCGTCTGCCGAATCCGTTTATGCCGGACGCCCCGCAGCGTATTGCCACCGATACCAGTCTGAAGGTACCGATCCGTTTCGGCGAGACCATTAAATCCTATATCGCTTCACCTGATCTGGATGTCAGATCACTTACCTATATTCCCCTTTCGATCGCCGGATGGCTTCGCTATCTTCTGGGGATCGATGACGCCGGTAAAGAAATGCCGTTGAGCTCGGACCCTCTGCTTTCAGAGCTTCAGGCTCCGTTGAAAGACGTTCATTTCGGCGATCCGGACTCCGTTCGCGGAAAGCTTTCTCCGCTTCTTTCCAATCCGACACTTTTCGGTTCGGATCTGGTGGCCTGCGGCCTCGGAGAGAAGATCGAGAAAATGGTTTCCGAGATGCTTTCGGGTCCGGGAGCGGTTCGCGACACGCTTGCGAAGTATGTACGGTGACGATCTGTCACAGTGCATTTTCCGTGGGAAAAAGAACTTGTATACTAGTTAGGAATCATGTATATTTAATGTGTTGTGCTAGGCGCACAGGAAGAGGCGCCCCCTTTTAGAACAAGGAGAATAGGTTATGAACGTCCCACCAAAAAATCCCAGCGAGACCAACCGCGAATATGCATTTCGGGTGATCAGCGAGAACATCATCAGTTTAGACATCGAACCCGGCAGTATGATCGGTGAGCAGGAGATCGCCACCGTTCTGGGGCTGTCCCGTACACCGGTACATGAAGCCCTGCTGGAGCTTTCCAAGTCGAAGATCGTAGATATCCTTCCGCAGAAGGGCTGTCTGGTCTCCATGATCGATTCTGATCTGATCCGTGAAGCCAGATTCCTCCGTATCACCGTGGAGACCGCGCTGGTGGAGGACGCCTGTGAACTGGCGACAGAAGCGGATCTGCAGGAACTGGAAGAGAACCTGCAGCTTCAGGAGTTCTACCTCAATAAGGATCCGCTGAAGCTGATGCCTTTGGACAACAATTTTCATAAGATCATTTACCGCATCTGCAATAAGATGCAGTGCCACTATATGGTCAGCCTCATGAGCATGCATTTTGACCGTGTAAGAAACTTAAGTCTTCACTCTGTGAAGGACCTGAAGATCGTTTCTGATCACCGTGCGATCTATAATGCCATTAAGGAAAAGGATCCGGTTGCTGCCCGTGCCGCTTTCCAGAAGCACATGGCCCGGTTCGAACTTGACTGGAACATCATCTGCCAGGAGTACAAGCAGTATATTTCCGATGGCAGCAAGTGATTTCACTGACATTTCTGAAT
>CADBGD010000159.1 GCA_902794115.1 Oscillospiraceae bacterium | reverse complement strand
TCTTTTCCCGGAGCCACTTGATATGTACTGTCAGTGTCTGAATCTCCGAATCGCTGTCAGCGCCCCAGATGGTATTAAACAGATATTCTTTCCGAAGGGTCGTATTTTTGTTTTCGATAAGAAGCTGTAAAAGGGCAAATTCTTTCTCGGTGACATCCACCGGTTTTCCGTCCACGGATAAAGTGCGCTGCACGGTATTGAGCTTTAGGTTTCCGTCGATCACTTCTTCCACGGCGTATTTGCGCTTGAAAATACCGCGGATCTTCGCAAGAAGAATGTCGATATCGTAAGGCTTTTCGATATAATCATCCGCGCCCAATGCCAGTCCTTCCAGCTTACTCTCCTTATCGCTTTTCGCACTGGCGATAATAATATGGGTATTTGAAGTTTCCCGGATCTTACTGCATACGGCAAATCCGTCGATTCCGGGAAGCATAATGTCCAGCACCAGAAGCTTGGCACCGTATTTTTCGAAAAGTTCGATGGCCCGTTCGCCTGTGGGGGCAATGGCCACGGTGTAGTTTTCTTTCTTCAGAAAAGCCGAGAGAAGATCGCCGATCTCCTGGTTGTCTTCGCAGATGATAATATCCGGCATAACTTTACTTCCTCCCCCGAATAAAAGGCCTGAAATGAAACGGCCCGCTCTGTTTATGTCTCATTATACCATGGGGAAGAAAGAAGGAAGTGTATTTGCAGACGGGAAGGAAAATACCGCTTCATATTTCAGACGGACTGCTCTTGTTGAATCCGGCTCGGAAAATTAGTATATTTCTAGAAGAGAGGGTATAAAAATGTCTGATGGTGTTTTAAATGTGAAAAAGCATACTTGCCCGACCTGCGGAGGTCAGTTAAGAGTCGATCTTTCTCGTCAGATGTACGAGTGTCCTTTTTGCGGAGTAACGTTCGACTATGCTTATTTCAATGAAGACGATGTGATTGATCGTGCGACCCGTTCTCTCCTGGCCGGAGAGTTCCACTCTGCCGCAGAAGCGTACGATTTCATGCTGACAAAAGAACCCAATAATTTTTCTGCTCTTCGCGGACGGATCCTGGCTTCGGCGGCAGCGAGAAATCTGTCGGAACTGGAGTCGGAAGCGAAACTGATGAGGATGGATAACGGCGCAGTCAGCGCTTCCTTGCAGCAGGCGATTTCAGCCTGCCGTCCGGAACATGCTCCTTATTTTTCCAAAATGAATGAGCTTCTGGAAGCGGGAAAAGAGTATAAAGAGGAGCAGCAGCAGATCCATGCTCTCAGAAAAGACAGGAAGCAGCATCTTCAGAAACTGCACAAGCTGGAAGAGGAAAAGGATGAGGTGGGCGTGACAGTGCGGGATCCGGATGATCCCTACGGTACTACCATTGTGGATCCGAAACCGATGCTGATCCTCTCACTTGTTATATATGGATTATGGATCCTTCTTCTTTTGTCGGTTTTTTTGTGGATCCCGAATGCTCCCGGTGTGACGAAGACTACGACACGCAGAACCAACGGATACGTGGTTTCAACCAGTAATCGTTCGACGAATACAGGTAAGACGAAGGCGTACACGAAACTTGAAGTTCCGGGTCAGGAAAGCGATCTTCCCGAGATCGAAGACGATACTTGGGAATCCATTTATGAAGATTATATTCTGGTAGTCGAAACCAATCCGAATGAATCATCTACCCGCCTCCTCGAAACAGAATTGGAAAAACGCCAACGGGAAAAAGAGGAGAAGGAGAAAGAAAATAATAAAAAGGTCAAAAGAACTTTGACCATACTCATTATCCTCTCAACTCTGGGTGAGGGTGCCGTCGCATTTGTCCTGCTCCGAAAAATGAGGATCCAGAAGGAGTACGATGCATCGATTTCTTCCGTTCTGGAAACGACAGACGGACTCGGCGGCGAGATCAGTACACACGTGGATAAGTCGGCACATCTCCGCAGACATATCCACCAGCTTGTCCGGGAAATGGAAAAACTGGACCCGGAGCCGGATACACCGCTTTCTAAGGTTTCCACTAACGGAAGAAGAAAGAGATGGATGTAAGCACAGAATGTGTGGTATACTTGTATGGAAGTTAAAAGCCTATAGGAGGTCCGTATGAGTTTTGTATTTTCCACTAAGGCAATAAAAGGCGGCAGTATCGCTGTTCTTTACGATGAAAATGCACTGTCCGGTGTAAAGAAGATCGCATCGAAAGTCGCATCTGACATCGGGGCGGTATTTGGAGCCGAACCGAAAGTTTCTTCTCTGTCCTCCCTCTCAAAAGAGGAACTGGAAAAGATCACTTCTCCGATCCTTGTGGGAACGGTGGGGATTTCTTCTGAAAAAGGGAAGTCGAAAAAGAAAGCACAGACGATTCTGGAAACACTTGAGACGGAGAAACTTTTTACTTCTTCTGACCTTGCGGGAAGAAGAGAAGTTTACCGGCACAAGGTGATCGAAGAGATCCCGGCGGGAGTGCTTTTCCCGAAGAAGACGACGGCGCTGGTGATTTTTGGATCCGACAAACGGGGTACGATCTACGGACTTTTTGCTCTTTCCGAGAAGCTGGGTGTCTCGCCGTTTGTTGACTGGCTGGATGTGAAGCCGTCGAAGATGACTTCGTTTTCGATTCCCGGAAAATACATCTATACTTCGAAGGAGCCTTCTGTACGGTTCCGCGGATTCTTTATTAACGATGAGTGGCCGGCCTTCGGCAACTGGTGCAACAAGCGCTTTGGCGGATTTAATGCCAAGTGCTACGAGCATGTCTTCGAACTTCTCCTTCGACTGAAGGGCAACTATATGTGGCCGGCCATGTGGTCGGCGATCTTCCCCAACGATGGTCCGGGACTGGGAAATGAGGAACTGGCGGACGAACTGGGTGTGGTCATGGGCATGTCCCACCACGAGCCGTGTCTTCGTCAGGGCGAGGAATATAAGTACTTAAGAGGACCCAAGTCGATCTACGGCGACGCCTGGAATTTCCTGAAAAATGAAAAGGGCATCACCCGTTTCTGGGAAGATGGACTGAAGCGCTCCGGCAAGTTTGAAAACGTCATTACGGTCGGCATGCGCGGTGAGTTTGATACCGCCATCATGGGAAAAGATGCGACGCTCAAAGACAATATCGACCTTCTCCGTAAAGTCTTAAAGACTCAGAACTCTCTGATCCGAAAGTATGTCAATTCCGATCTGGATGAAGTGCCGCGTATGCTGGCGCTCTATAAAGAAGTGGAGCCGTATTTCTATGGCGATGAAAAGACACCCGGCCTCATGGGCGATCCGGAGCTGGATGGCGTCACCCTCATGCTCTGTGACGATAACTTCGGAAATCTCCGTACCGTGCCGACGCCAGAAATGCGTGACCACAAGGGCGGGTACGGCATGTACTACCACTTCGATTATCACGGTTTCCCCATTTCCTTTGAGTGGTTCAATACCACCCATCTTACAAAAGTGTGGGAGCAGATGACGACCGCCTACGATTTCGGCATCCGGGATCTGTGGATCGTCAATGTGGGCGACATTTTCAGTAATGAATATCCGCTGGCCTACTTCCTGGATCTGGCTTACGATTTCGACCGCTGGGGCACGGATAATAAGAACAGCGCCAAAGAATACACGAAGCTTTTCGTGGAGAAATATTTTGCCGATACCTTGTCTTCCTCCCAGAAGAAAAAGGCAGTATCGCTTCTTTCCGGTTATACCCGGATCACCCATGCCCGCCGTACCGAGGCCATGAATGATACTGTGTACGCACCCATGGCGTATGGCGAGACAGAGGACCTTCTTTCCACCATCGGAAAGCTTATGGCGGATACGGAAGAACTATACGGCACTCTTTCCGGAAATGCCGCATACCGTTTCTATGAGATGATTTATCTTCCGCTGATGGCCAATCTGAATGTGCAGAAGATGTGGCTTCTGACCACACTGAATCACGCCTATGCAAAGATGGGCAGCACCTATGCGCTGACTTTGGCGGAGGAAGTGGATGCCTGTCTGGAAAGAGATCAGGCACTGGTTTCGGAGCTCCATAAGATCCATGGCGGCATGTGGTACGGGATGGGCCTTTCCGAGCATATCGGTTTCAAAAACTGGTGCGAAGAAGGATGCCAGTATCCGGTCCTGCATACTTTTGTCCCTGGAAATAAGGATCGCATTATCGTAGCGATCCCGGGTACCGAGCAGTATTCCGAAGGCTATTTCTGGACGCGAAAAGCACTGGCGCTGCCGGCTTTCCTGGATCCAGAAGTAGAAGAAGGAACTATCGAACTGACTACTGCCTGCAGTAAAAAACTTTCCTACAAAGTGGAATGCGAAGCCAAGTATCTGACGGTTTCGCCTTCTTCCGGAAGTGTCAGCCCGTTTACGAGAAAACTTCTGAAGGTACGGATCGACCGAAAAAAACTTCCGAAGAAAGAAGAAGTCGGGAAGATCACGGTCCGCTTCGGCGATGCATTTGTGGATGTATATGTTCCGGTCAATACGGAATCGTCCGTCCG
>CADBGD010000158.1 GCA_902794115.1 Oscillospiraceae bacterium | reverse complement strand
CTGGTGCGCCAGGGTCTTTCCGAGGGCGCCGATGTCAATAAGATCGAGCTTCTCATGAATAAGTCCGGCATTGAGGTCAATGACCGCCGCGTCGTTGGCGCCGCTCTGGTCCGCGCCGAGTCTACCCATGGTCCGGCTGTGGCGCTGGAGCTTCCGGACGGCCAGATCGTTACCGGTAAAAATTCCGAATTCCTGGGCGCTTCGGCTGCTGTTCTTCTGAATGCACTGAAGGTGCTGGGCGGTATCCAGCATGAGATCCCGTTGATCTCGCCGAATGTTATCGAGCCGATCCAGGATCTGAAAGTCAACCACATGGGCAACCGTAACCCGAGACTTCACACCGATGAAGTCCTGATCGCGCTGGCCATGAGTGCCGCCACCAACCCGGTTGCGGAACTGGCGATGCAGCAGATCAACAACCTGCGCCATAGTGACGCCCACTCCACCACGATCCTTTCCGGCGTGGACGAAGGCGTATTCCGTAAGCTCGGCATCAACATCACCTGCGAGCCGGAGTACCAGAAGAAAAAGCTGTATAATAAATAAAGAAGCGGCATGAAAGTCATGCCGGAAATAAAAAAGAACACAGGAGGTGTCATATGGTGATCTGTCGACTTTGCCAGCACGAGAATCCGGATGGAACCCAGTTTTGCGGGAAGTGTGGAAATGTACTGGTGACAGGCGGGGAGCCGCTGACACCTTCTTCTGTATCGCCTGCTTCTTCGGGAAATGCACCTAAGGACGCGCCTTCACTGATTCCGGCTTCCGGTTCTTCGAACCCGTCCGGACAGGATCCTAAAAATGGAGCGGAAGGCCAATCCGAATTTATTCCGAAGTCCCAGCCGGAGCCTTACGTGGCGGTACAGGGACCCAATTCCCAGACTTATGAGGCACCGAACACGATTCCTTTTAATCATGTGGATCAGAAGGAATATGCCGAGAAACTGGCCAATCCCAACAAGCAGGATTACGAGAACGTCTCGGTACTGGCCTTTATCTTCGGATGCGTGGGCTTTCTCTTCAACCCCTTATACCTGGTAAGTCTGGCGGCGATCGTTCTCGGTATTATCGGCCACGCCAACAACGGTTCGAAGAAGACACTGGCCATGCTCGGATGGATCCTGGGTCTGATCGCGCTGGTTGCCCAGATAGCCTTTGACCTGTTCTGCGCCGCGGTCATCTGCGGCTGGGGAAAATTCCTCTTCTGCTTCTAAACCGGGAACCGGGGAGAAGAAGACATGTCCGACCACCAAGCCTCGACGGCAAAACTGAAATCGCAAAACCGGCAGTGGCCGGGATTCTGGGGCATGACCCTGATCCTGACCGCTGCTTTTTTCGTATGCTTTTTCCTGCGATCCCGCCTTTCCGGGATCTCTTTTCAGGAAGGCCCCTGCACTTTTTCCCGGAAAACGCACCTGTATTGTCCGGGCTGCGGAGGAACGAGAGCGGTCAGGTATTTTCTCAAGGGAGATCTGCTTTCTTCTTTTCTTTCCAATGCGATTCCGGTATATTCGGCCATCGTCCTTCTTCGGATCTGGGTGGCGCTTTTTCATAACACCGTGATGGAAAAGATCCGGCCGGGAAAGAAGTGGAAACTGTTTTACCAGTGGGAAATGTGGGGCATCCTCATTGTCGTTGTAGGGTATTTCGTGTTGCGGAATGTGTTCCTTGTGCTCTTTGGATGGGACTTTCTGGGGGACATGGCCGCATTCTGGTAAACCCCGCCCGGGTCAGGGCCAGAGGCACGCTGTCTCAACGATTCCCGCAGTATATCGATTCGACGGAACGGATCACGGAAGCAGATCTTCGAAACTCATAACCGCTTTGGTGGCGGTTTTCGAAATCTCTTCCCAGTCATTCCGGGAGACGGAATCAAAGATCGCCACGGTCTGAAATCCACCTTTTGACGCGCCCTGGATGGCGGGCAGGATATCCTCGAAAACCGCGCAGGAAGAAGGCTCGACGGAAAGTCTTTCGGCGGCCAGAAGATAGATGTCCGGATGGGATTTATCCCGTGTCACTTCCGAAGAATGGGTGATATTCTGAAAGTACTGAAGGATGCCGTTATGCTCCAGGATGGGTCCGATGTTTTCTTTCGGGTACATGGAGGTGGCAACGGCCATGGGGACATGGTGGGAAGAAAGGAACTCCAGATATTCCCGGGCTCCTTTTTTCAGTTCCACCTCGTGCATATAGGCTTCTTTTGCCAGATCCAGCCAGGCATCGATGACCTGCTGCGGCGTTTCCGAAAGACCGTACCGGTCGATGGTATAGCGGGCCCCGTCCTCCCATGTCATGGACTTAATGGCATCTGTGTAGTCCGGCGTGACCGTAATACCGTGCATTTCCAGGAATTTCGCATCGAGTTTTTCCCAGATCCACATGGAATCCAGAAGCGTACCGTCCAGGTCGAAAATGGCGGCTTTAGGCAAAAACATAGTGATCTCCTTACTGTTTCGGGCTTCATCCGCGTTTTAGGAGAAGCGAGCGAAACCTATTTCGAAGCAAATGAGAGAACATGGGAAGCATTGAAAATACGGCATTACAGCAGATGTTACAGTGCATTTTCCAAAGATGAAAACAGAATGTCAAAATCTCTGCATTTACTCTTACTTTGAAAAATTATACCATCTATGTGAGGCAAGACGCGACTTTTTGGAGGGAGGCACGGCTTTTTCAGTTGAAAAGCACCGCTCCTTGGTTGCATAATACATGCATAGGGGTTTGCATTGGGAGAACGGGTATGACAAGTAACAAGGGTCTGGAGTATCAGGAGAATAAGCCGGAGGAACAGGAAGTTACTGCCGGTGAGCGGAATGAGTCCAACTATATGCAGCGGTTCGTGGAATCGAATCTGTATCCGCAAGAGAAACAGCGCTTTGCGGCACTGAAGATCGCTTTATATGTCCTGGCATTTCTGGTATTTGCCATTTTAAATCCGCTTGTTCCCAGAATCGATGCGCTTTCTTTCCTGCTTCCTATCCGTGGTATTTTCACGCTGGTCCAGCTTCTTCTTTCCGTTCTCATTGTATTGTCTTTGAACACCAAGGGCTTCTGCGCCGTCTTTGTCATGACGGTCATGCAGGCAGCGGCGACGGTTTATTTCCTTTCTGTCTATCAGGATAACTTTGCGATCAACGGACTTGCGACAACGGTCATGAGTCTGGTGATCGTAGGCATCATTCTGGCCTATAACAGACGGGTGGCCATCGAAGTGGAGCGGGGCGCACAGAAGACCCGCGATCTTCAGAAAGCCAACGATGACCTTAAGCTCCGGGAAGAGGAGACCAAGCGCCAGAATACGCTTCTGACCGAATATAACCGGGCCATGAAGGAAAACGAAGAGCGCCTTTACCAGATGAATCATTTCGATACACTGACCGGACTTCCCAACCGGGTCAAGATCACGGACCGGATGGATCTTCTCATCAGCCTTCTTTCCAATAAAAATATGCCTTTTGCCCTGATCTATGCGGATCTGGATAACTTTAAGACCATTAACGATTCTGTCGGCCATAAGGTGGGCGATATGCTTTTGCAGGGTGTGGCGACGCGCCTGACCTCCCTGATCGACCAGGATGACATGATCGGCCGCTGGGGCGGAGATGAATTTGCCATCGTCGTACAAAGACAGTTTGCCGACGAAGATATGCTGAACTATGTGGAAATGCTCCGGAAGTCCTTCGACCAGCCCTTTACGCTGGACGGCGCGGAATATACGGTAAGTGCAAGCTTCGGTGTTTCTTTCTTCCCGCAGGACGGCACCACCTCGGCCGAGATGGTCAAATGCGCCGAGACCGCCATGTATAAGGCGAAGGAATATGGCAGAAACACAGTTCAGTTCTTCCGCCGCGACATGAAGGACGACATCGTCCGTAAGGTCAAGTACGAGACCAGACTTCTTAACGCCATCAAGAATAACGAGCTGTATCTGTGCTTCCAGCCGCAGTACGACATGAAGGAAAGAAAGCTCCGTGGTTTCGAGGCCTTGTGCCGCTGGAACTCCAATAAGTTCGGCGAAGTCAGCCCGAACGAGTTCATTCCGGTGGCCGAAGCGGTGGGATTCATCGTGCCTCTGGGTGAATGGGTCCTGGAAATGGCCTGCGAGACCTGTAAGCGCATAAAGGCGCAGCACGAAGGCTGGGATGGCGTTATGTCCGTCAATATTTCCGCCGTGCAGCTGATGTCTCCGATGTTCCTGCAGTCCGTAAAACGGATCCTGACGAAGACCGGCATCGATCCGAAATATCTGGAATTTGAAGTGACGGAGTCCGTCATGGTTTCCAATGTGGACTATGCCGTGAAGGTGCTGACCGAGATCTCCAACCTGGGTATCTCCGTGGCCCTCGACGACTTCGGCACCGGCTATTCGTCCCTGAACTATCTGCACCAGCTTCCGATCCACGTGCTGAAGATCGATAAGTCTTTCGTTGACGAGCTCCCGATCAAGGAAGCCCAGCGCCTGATGGTCGGTTCCATCATCGG
>CADBGD010000157.1 GCA_902794115.1 Oscillospiraceae bacterium | reverse complement strand
TGGACCTGGCTTTGAAAAGAAAGATCCTGAATATCGTGGTGATCCTGGTCCTGGCTGCCCTTCTGCTTCTGGTCTTCCGTTTTAAAAAGGAGCATGTCATCTCCTTTATTTCACCGGTACTGCTTCTGGCTGTCGCCGGTATGACCGGATTTAACATCTATAAGGTCCAGTCCACTATGCCGGAGATCCGCCGAGTTCTCAGTGAGAGCACCAGTGAGAGACCGGCTCTGGTCTTCAGTAAAGACGGACAGAACGTCATCGTTCTGATGATCGACCGTTCCATCTCCGCGTATGTTCCGTACATGTTCGCGGAAAAGCCGGAACTGGCAGAGCAGTTCGAAGGTTTCACCTACTATCCGAATACCCTTTCTTTCGGTACCCGTACTCTGGTCGGCGCCCCGGCGCTTTTCGGCGGCTATGAATACATGCCTACAAACTCGGATAAGCGTCCTGATGTTTCCTTGAAGGATAAACATAATGAATCCCTTCTTGTGATGCCGATCCTCTTTTCCGAGGCCGGCTACAACGTTACCGTTATGGACCCGCCTTATGCCGGCTACAGCCTGGTTCCGGACCTTTCCATCTACGATCCGTATCCGGACATCAAGGCCTATAACACCGAGTTCGGCCAGTTCCGTGAATCCGGCGATATTGCCGGCACCATGCAGAGCACCTGGAAGAGAAACTTCTTCTGCTATAGTCTCATGAAGGTCTTCCCGCTGTTCATGCAGCCGGCTGTCTATTCCGCCGGTATCTACTTCGAACCGGGTACTTCCAGTACAGCCCTGATCCAGGGCGGCAACATTGAAAAATACGCCGTTCCGGACGCGCTGATGGATACGTTCCTGAATTCCTATGAGGTACTTCGTGCGCTTCCGTCCCTTACCTCTGCGGAAACATCCGGCAAAAACACTTTCCTCATGATGCAGAACAGCACCACCCATAACATCATCCCACTTCAGGAGCCGTCTTACGAGCCGGTATCCGAGGTGGATAACCACGAATACGATGATGCCAACCAGAGCCGTTTCACGCTGGACGGCAAGACCTTAAAGATGGAGACTACCTATCAGTTCGCCCACTACGAGAGCAACATGGCCGCATTCCTCCAGCTGGGCAAATGGATGGATAAGCTCCGTGAGCTGGGTGTCTACGATAACACCCGTATCATCATCGTTTCCGACCACGGCTGGGGCTTAGGCCAGCTGGAGGATATGCTTTTCGGAAACGGCAAGAACTCCGACACGATCTATGATCCGGAAGACGCCATGGGCTACAACCCGGTACTTCTGTATAAAGACTTCGGCAGCACCGGAGAAGTAAAAACGGATTACACCTTCATGACCAATGCGGATACACCGACACTGGCTATGACCGGACTTTTCGACAACCCCGTAAACCCGTTTACAAGTACTCCGATCTATCAGCCGCAGGCCAAGGACGGAAAGATGTATATCCTCTATACCGATAACTGGTCTCCGGAATCGAATGCCGGAAATGTCTTTACGAATACCCGCTGGTATTCCCTTTCCAATCAGGACATTTTCGACAGATCAAACTGGAAGGAGGATGAAGTATGATCAGACCTTTGGTACGACTTTATATCGACCCGGGCACGGGCTCCATGCTTTTTGCCATCCTGATCGGTCTTCTGGGTGTGGCGCGTTTCGCATTTAAGGGACTCTGGGTCAAGATCCGTTTCCTGCTTTCCGGCGGTAAGCAGAAAGATGCTGACGACAAGGCCATTCCGCTGGCTGTCTTTTCCGACGATAAACGGTACTGGTCCGTTTTCGAGCCGCTTTTAAAAGAACTGGACAACCGCGGCATGGATGTGGTCTATATGACCGCTTCCGAGGATGATCCGGGCTTAAAGCAGACTGACATGAAGCATGTGAAAACAGAGTGCATCGGCCCCGGAAACAAAGCATTTGCGAAGCTGAATTTCCTGAAGGCCACCATTCTTCTTTCCACCACACCGGGTCTGGATGTGTATCAGTGGAAAAGAAGTAAGGACGTAAAGCACTATGTCCACATTCCGCACTCCCCTGCCGAGATGACCACCTACCGTATGTTCGGTATCGATTACTACGATTCTCTTCTTCTTTCGGGACAGTTCCAGATCGACGATACCCGTGATCTGGAAAAGGTCCGTAACCTGGAGCCGAAGGAACTGGTCCTGACCGGAAGTCCGTTTATGGATGAGAAAAGAAGAAAATTTGAAGAAAGAAAAGCCCAGGCGGATAAAGAAGCCGGCGAAGGAAATAAGAAAGACGGCCGTACTGTTCTTCTTGCACCATCATGGGGCACCAGTGGCATTTTAAGCCGGTATGGCGCGGACTTTATCCGTGATCTTCTTTCGACAGGCTATCACATCATCGTACGTCCGCACCCGCAGTCCTTTACTTCGGAAAAAGAACTGATGGATAAGCTGATGGCGGAATTCCCGGATAACGACCAGCTGGAATGGAACCGGGATACAGATAACTTCGATGCCCTGAACCGCTCGGATATTCTGATCTCCGATTTCTCCGGTGTTATCTTCGACTTCTCGCTGGTATTCGATAAGCCGGTCATCTGCGCCGATACCGAATTCGACGCTTCCCCTTACGATGCCTGGTGGCTGAAAAGACTCCCCTGGGGCTTAAGTGTCATCCCAAGACTGGGCGCCAAGCTGACGAAGGAAAACCGAAAAGATCTTAAGAAGATGATCGATGACTGCCTTGAGGATCAGTCATTTACCGAGAGCCGTCATCAGGTCAGAGACGAAGCCTGGGCATACCAGGGCGAGGGTGCGACCCGCATGGCCGACTACCTTACCGCCAAATACGAGGAACTGACCAAAAAGGAAGAGACTTCCAACGAGCCGGAAAAGACCACAAAGAAAAAGGCCGTGGCTGAACCCGAAGCATAAGTTCTCTTCGTCTGTTTCATTTCAAGACTTGGACATGACAAAATGAGGGGGGCCAAAGTGACCGAAATCACTTTGCCCCCCTTTATGTCATCCGGGTCTTTTCTTCTCTTTTACGTAAGATCTTCCCTTAGTCTTCGACAATATAGGCATAGACGTTCCGGTTGTTGAAAGACGGAACTTCCTCATCCTGCTCCAGAATCACGGCGAATCCAATCTTCTTTGTCACACTGGTCCCATCCTGGTAATATACGGTCATCTCAATAGTTTGGTCTTTGAAGGCAGTATTATAGAAGTCGGAATCCTCATACCCCTTTTGCGTAGGCTCATCCCAGTCCATGGCTTTTAATTTCTCATTGCCGCGAACATCCATTTCCACGTAAAGCTCATAATTCTTCATTTCCTGCACCGGATACTGCATGGAGAAAGACGAGTAGCAATGATAGACCTGTTCTCCTTTTTCCGGATGCTCCGGATCCTCCGCAAATGCTGCATCGTTTCTGCCGGAACCGACATTGCTTTCCGTTCCTTCGATCCTGTATTCTTCATCTCCTACTCTATAGTAAACGTAAAAGCACAGATCCTCGCTCAAGGACCGGAATTCCACATGATCGACATCCTCCCCGTTTACTATGAACGGGAATCCGAAGTCGACAGAGCGCCATCCCTCATCCCAGCCGCTCTTGCCAAGTCCGCCGTTCCCGTTTTCGAACGTATTCGGGATGACCGGCAGATCCGTATCCTTCAGGATATTCTTTTCTTCTACAAGTTTCTTCAGTCTTTCCTGTTCCTGAACCACTTCCGGATCCGGCTCCTCTTCAACGCCCGTTTCTTCATCAAATGATGCCGGCGGAAGGCCTTCTTCCTCATAAGATCTCAGGTGGACCTCACCGGGCTCCTCCGTAGATCCTTTGATATAGCATACAAACCCCGGCGTCATTCCGCTTTCTACATTTCCCGCCTCATCTTGATAGGAATAAGGGACGTCTGCACCTTTGATACCGATATCAACGACTTCACTCGAACCATCTTTGAAATTGACTTTGATCGTGACCACAATATCCTTACAAAGGGCGGTAAGAACATCGCAAGTATATGGCATGAAATGTTCGTCTCTTTCCTCGAGATCAATGTGTTCATAAAGATCCCTACGGTCCTTGACCAGTGCGCAGAGATACTTCTTATAGTTTTCTTCAGATCCGGAAAGGATCGTTTCTTTATACGAATGATAAAAATCGACCGTACCTACATCAAAGATCCCGTTCCCCACATAATACCTGTTCGGTTCATCCGTCCAATCGGAAAGATAACGATCATCCAGGTCGATCTTTTCGCCTGAGATATTCTCCGGCGAAGTTCCGTCATGGGCAATCGCCACATCCGCATTTTGGAATGAATACTCCACGCTCTCCACATTGTCACCGGCAACGGAAAGAGGGAACTCGCACTCAAAACTGAAATCAAAGTAAAACATCGATATGCCCGTGAAATCCGAAGTCATATTCACAAGGGGGATCGAATTACCATCTCTCAGGCCCTGTCCGGCAACCATAATGGTAAACCTTTCACTGACCGTTCCATCCGTATCACCTGTTCCATCCGTATCACCTGTTCCATCCGTATCATCAG
>CADBGD010000156.1 GCA_902794115.1 Oscillospiraceae bacterium | reverse complement strand
TGCCATAATACCCATCCCGAAATCGAACCGGAACACTGCCGCTATATTCAACTTTTCTTTGGTCTTTCGAGGATTGTGTAAGACTATTCTTCTGGAAGACGTCGTCCGGAATCAGTTTCTTTGAAAGTTCTGAGATAAGAAGCCACTGATAGGTTGCTTCTTCATCATCACCCTTTTGAACATTTCCGAAAAACTCTGGTGTGCCATCCTCATACACCTTTTCATTAAAGTTCCGCTCATTCCAGTAAATCTTTTGGAATTGACTGTCCCCATGTGGTCTTCTTCCTGTCGCATAATATGACGCTTCAGCGTTCAGATTGATGGAAAGATACTCCCACTTCATAGCGTTTTCCGCTTCCGTAATTGGCTGATAAACCGAAAGAGGAAAGATCATCCTTCGCGCATCCGTCATCCTGAGTCTTGTCACTGCATTATCTCCAACACGAAAAAAATTTTCCGGAATTCTTGTAACAACCTGAAGCATCGCGAGCTCCGAATCATGGGGGTCTTCGAAAACATAGGCAGAGGTCTTACAGGCTTCATCCGCCTTAACAGATGTGCTTTCAAAAAGCGACAGGACCATCAGAAATAGTATGATTCTCTTTCTGTTCATCGTATCCCTTCCTGTCATACAAGCTCATACAGAAGGTCTCTTGCCTTCGGAAATGCTATATACGAAACAGCATACTTCTCTCCGAGAAGAACCTCTCTTTCTGTTCCTGTCTGATCTCCGATCCTTCCGATACAGAAGAAGGCACGATCGCCATAGCTTTTGTCCGGCTGAAAGACCGCATTGGTTTCACCAGAAAGTACTTTTCCACGTTCCAGTGCTCCGCCAATGTCTCCATCAGGCAATTCTCCCTGGTCTGTTCTAAGATACCACTGGTATCCACTATAGTTTTCAGGCTCTGTCATAGCCGGAAGCATCCCGGACAATGCCGTAAAAGCCCTTCCGAAATCCTTTCCGATCCGATATCCTTTTCCGTTTCTTTGGACAAATTCCTCCTCTTCCATACCTAAAGTATCGATATATTTCATATGAATTCCTCTGTCATTCCAAAGACCGGTGATACTGTAATATTTCCCAAGGTTATCCCATCCGGCCTGCAGATAGGTGGTCTCCTCTGCATCCTCCTTAATCAGAAGCCTGTTCCCTAGCGGTACACTTTTAATATGATATTCCGGTTTTTCTTTGTTTTCTTTTCCCGCTGTTTCATCGGTAAAATCTTTAATATCCTTTCTGATATGAAAGAGTTCCCAGGACATCTCCTCTCCAAAAGCCGGATATGTCGTGGTGAGGGAAAACCAGGAAAGCAGCGTAAGGACAAGTACCGGAGGCCGCAGCCTATTTCTTTTACATTTTTCTCTCATGTTCATCATTTTCTATTTCATACTCGATCCATCGCATCTTCATGCTCTTTTTATGCATGCTTTTCGCATCGCGTTTTCATCATCAGGTTACCCCTCCAGCTCTCCTGTGAGATAATCATACTGCTTTTTCACTACCTCTCCCTCTATAAGCTGAAAGCTGTAAATCGGCGACCGTACGGTTCCTTCCGGAAAATCAAGCTCATACCGTAGGATAAGGGAAGTTTCTGATGTTACCGTGGCGATGTGCGTTTCATCGTTCCATATCTGCCAGCTCATATCCGGCCCGGCCTTTATATCCGTATCTGAACTACGATAATAATGCTTGACGATTTCTGGTGCGAAACCCTGCGCCGGCTCCACATCTGCAGTAAACCGGATATCCTTTTTCCGAAATGGTATAAACAGTGCATCATCGCCGGTTAAGGAGAAAGGATTCCGTACCGGACCAAAGGTAAAGCCACGAAGCAGGCCTTTCCCGGTACTGGCTGTCAGATTGATGCTTCCTGTAACATCGATTCTCCCTTCCGGAAGAGTCATTTGCCCTGGAAACCGCATCGTATAGGTAAGAAGCTTCTCTTCACCCTTTTCAATCCGACAGCCTCCCGCACCTCCTTCCAGTGTGATCCGTTCTTTTTCTTCCTGATCAAAAAGCTGAAGACTCCAGTCATCCTTGAGATATACCGGAACGCTGCTTTCATTCCAAACCGGAAGTGATAAAAGTACCGTACTTTCCGGGAGAATCTCCTCCGGGAAGCTTTGAATCGTAACCGGCCCCGTCTTCAGGGATACGGCTGCCGTCTTTGCCGTAATATGAATCGTCTGCCGATCCACAAAGTAGGCACTTGCCCCGGAAAGTAAAAGGATGAGACTAAGACTGAGCATTCCGTATCCGAGATAACGTTTCATGTGTATTTACCCGTTTTCTACGTTTGGATCTGCCATCTCATGAATCTGGTCAAAGCTCAGTTTATCTGTATACTTATCCTGAATGGCATACACGACGGCATCGACCGTACAACTGGTGTTCTTGTACATGTTTTCGGCATTCTCAGAAAATTTGAGCTTAAGACTGACATCATCCCTAACGCCTGCAGCGATTACCTTATGATCGATGATATAACGGATTACTGTTTTGCCATCTATCGTATCGTTCGAAAGAAGATACAGCTTTCCATCCTCAAGCGCCTTCGTTCCCTGGTTCTCATTTTCACCTGCCTTCACATAGAACTGTCCATCCTTTTCGATTGCTTCGCCTGTCTCCGGATTCGTCGTATCATTACTGATGATTTTCCACTGAAGTTCATCTGTAATTGGCTTCGATATCGTTACAGTAATGAGGGTATGCACCTTAGCCGGTACCGAAGAATCATTCCTTACCGAATAGGAAAGGTCTTGTTCATCACCCGGAACAAGGTTTTCAAAGGTCTTCGGTGTTTCTTGAAACGGATCACCATCGACATGGATTGAAAAACTCGCTGAACTGGCAATGATGCCCTTGCCTACCTCTTTATCTGTAAAATACGCATATGCACCTGTCAGGGTGAACAGCATCGTAAACGCCATCAGCACGCCGACAAATTTTCTTTTTTTCATGTGTTTTCCTTTCTTGTTATGTCCCGTTACGAGCTTCCTCTAAGGTATCAACAAAAGGAACATAAATAACCGTTCCCAGGATATCCTCTCGTTTGATCCCGCCCGGGTCCTCTGTCTCGTTGTAATCCCCCTTTGTGATATAGCGGCTGCCCTCCTTCCTTAGGAAGCGGTGGGCAACCATATATCGTTTTTCTCTCTCCTCTATCTGGAACAGAATGATGTCTCCGGGCACCGGATCGTTTGTCTGTTCTCTCACGATCATGAGTGCGTCTTTAGGAATTGTGGGTTCCATCGATCCGGATAGCACGAGGACCGGTTTCCATCCCAAAATAAAGTGTGGTGTGCCTGTCTTTTTTTCATGAATGGATATCGCTATGACATACAGGCAGAAAAAAGTGATGAGGATGCATAGCACGGTTGACAGAACCTGAAACCATCTGTTTGTACGCGTACTCGTTTTTTTCATAAGAACCTCCTTATCCTGCATCCATCAAATGAATGATTTCTTCTATCTCAGCCGACTTAAATCCCTTAGTGCTTCAAACCTTTCTGGTGCTTCATTTCACCTGGCATCTTTTTGATAAAAAAAGAATCGACATGAGATGGAAGAAGTGAAACATGCTTTACTTCTTTATCTCATGCCGACACTTTATCATAGTCGGTGAATTTTTCATATTGTCTAAAATCGGACTATAGTCCGATTTTGTACTAGTTATACGGATGCATTTTCCATGATCCTTAAGCGATCATCGGCTGCTCGATACGGAAAATCCCATATTGCAGGATGGTTCTCTTTAGCGTGAAAAACCATAAATCTCCCGGATTTCATCACTAAACATCTGCCTCTCCCGATAAACGATAAGCGGTTTTTCAACCGTGAGCTGCACGCCGCCACCCTTCACCGCTTCAAGGAGAACCATGTTGGCACTGCTCCCGATATACGGATGTACGAAGCGCATCCGCTTCGGCTCAAGGTGATACTTTCTCCCAAGCGTCACGATATCTGCGAGCCGCTCCGGGCGATGTACCATAAAGAGTCTTCCATTTGACTTAAGTAGATAGCTCGCCGCAGCCATGACATCCTCCAGGGTACAGAGTACCTCATGTCGGGCGATGGATTTCCTGTCGGAAGCATTATATAAACCACTTTTCATATAGGGTGGGTTGACCGTGACAACCTTAAAGTGTGCGTTATAGCCAGTCTCACGATAAGCACGGAGATCGCCGGTTTCGATCGTGATTCTGTCTGTAAGATCATTCAGCGCGACAGATCGTCTTGCCATATCTGAAATTTCAGGCTGAATCTCCATACCATGAAGCTCCACAGCATCCGTTTTCCCTGCAAGAAGCAGGGGAATCACTCCAGAACCGGTACAGAGATCCATAACCGGTGTGGATGCGTTAACGAAGGATCTCGCATACTCAGAGAGCAGGACTGCATCCATCCCGAAGCAGAACCAGTCCGGGTTCTGGATGATGCGGTAGCCATGGCACTGGAGATCGTCAATTCGTTCCATCCGATGATTCCTTTACTAGCTTCGGTGTCCCGATTCTTTCTCTTCCAGCTTCTTTC
>CADBGD010000155.1 GCA_902794115.1 Oscillospiraceae bacterium | reverse complement strand
CGTCAGTTCCTTTTCCGTCATGTGATTGACCAGTGCATGTGCATTTTCCGCTTTTGTATCCAGGCTCACCCCGGCGACCTGCCCTGCTTCAGAAGTCGCGCCCGTACTCTCCGTTGCCTCCATATTTTTCCCGCATCCGGAAATGCACTGGCCCATGACAAGTATGCTGAGCGCAGCTGCGGTTGCCTTTGCCGCAGTCTTCTTGCTTAATATCTGATTTCTATTTTTCATACTGGAATAACCATCCCTTCGTTGTGTTTAAGAAGATGGTACTCTTCGAAAAAGGATCTCTAAGGGAGGATATATGGATTTTATGTGGAGATGAAAAAGCCGCGCAGTTCGGGAAAGTCCCTGCGCGGCGATACGCTACATCAATTACGCCCGTGAACTGTTCCTAGTACAGATGCCACATCTCTCCGTTGGGCATAATGTGGATATCCCCGGGAAGGATCTCAATGACTTCCCCGGTTTCCATGTCGCGGACCACGGTCTCCTCCCGATAGTCCGGATCTTCGTACCAGCGGTTCAAGTAAAGGCGGTTTCCTTCCATATAAAAGAAGCTTTCTTTCTCGGAGATCTTGATGGTGTTTTTCTTCGGCCACACAATTTCCAGCGTGCCGTCATTCCCCTGTCGCGTCAGCGTCAGCGGGTGCTCGAAAAGGCGAAGGTTAAAGCAGTCCTTGACCTCGGAAAGCGGAAAAGAATCCAGCTCCTGACAGGTCCGGTTTTCGCAATCAAACTGATGGATCGTGATGAGGTCACTTGGAAAATCCACGGAAATAAAAGAGATCTTCCCGTCCTGATAAACCGGCTCGCCGATGGCGTTATTCGAGCAGGAAGAAAGAGGCTCGATCACGGTCGCATCCGGATAGTGGATCAGGTAAAGATGGTTTCCGTCCACATGGCCGTTGTGCTGATAGATTTCCTGGGCTTCGTAAAGGTCGCCGTTATCGTAGTCCATCGCATAATACCACTCCGCTGTGCCTTCTCTCACCGGCCGCATAAATGTAATTCCATGAAGATCCAGTTCTTTCATTTTTCTCCTCCAAATGCACCTGTCACTTTTTCTTTTCCGAAGCGCCGTCTTCCGGTTTCATTTCTCCACCTGCTGCCGCTCGATCCTCTTCCTCTTTCTCACCTGATGCCGCATGATCTTCTTCCAATTTCTCACCTGATGCCGCCGGGATCTCGATCGTCGCAAGCACATCTTTTCCGTCATTTTTCATAAGGCAGGATCCGCCCTGTTTTTCGATGATCAGCCTGGCCAGATAAAGCCCCAGCCCGGAGCCGCCGGACTTTCTGTTTCTTGATTTATCCGCGCGGTAAAAAGGCTCGAAAAGATGTGCGAGATCTTCTTCCTCGATATGCCCTGCATTTCGGATCAGCACGCGGATCACTTTTTCATTTTCGGACACCGTGCGATCCACGTCAACCTTCACGCTCTCCGCCTCAACAAAGACCGTCGTGCCTTCTTCGGAATAAAAAGCCGCATTACTGAGAAATGCGCCCACTGCCAGCGATGTCAGTTCCTTGTTTCCATCGAAGATCAGATCATTTTCAAAAGACAGATCCATCCGAAGTCCCCGGGACTTAAAAAGATCTTCGCACTCTTCCATCTTCTCCTCGAGAAGCTGCACCATGTCCACCCGGGAAGCCACGATCTCTTTTCCCGACTGCATTCTGGAGGCAGTCAGGATCTCGTTGATCAGACTCTCCATCCGCTTGACCGTGCCCAGCGCCCGCGGCAAATACACTTCGTGATCGGTATAGGGTTCCACGCCTTCGATCATGCCCCGGATCTGTCCCTCCAGGATCGTCACCGGTGTCTTCAGTTCATGAGACGCCGCAGAGAAAAACATATCCTTCTGGCTTTCCAGTTCCTTGCGGTGCGCCACCTCTTCTTCCAGTTCCGAAGTCCGCTTCTTCAAAGCCCCCATCTTCTCCTGAAGACTCTCCGCCATGGCATCCAGATCCCGCCCCAGATCACCGATCTCGTCGCCCCGTTTTGTGTTGCATTTTTGCGAAAAATCCATCTCCGCCATATTGTGGGAAATGTCGCTGAGTTTTTTTACCGGACGGGCGAAAAGGAAAGTATAGATCACCGAGCAAAGAAGAGAGATCCCCGTGATCACCAGCACCATCAGCGGAAGGCTTGTGCGGACCGACCTGGGCAGGACATTCTGCTTTTCGGTATTGAAAAAGTAAGCGATCTCATATCGCGTATTTCCTTCACTTTGCCAGATGGTGCCTTCATTCATATACCAGTAGGTAAATGTTCCGCTTTCATCGTCACCGCTGACCTTCTCTTCCCGCGCCCGGACTTCTTCCTCCGTCTTCAGCGCACGCTTCGAATGGGTCTCGGCCAGCACCTTTTTGTCCGGCGTGGATTTTTCTGCGTCGTAGATGGCAATATCGATGCCGGTGTCCGAAATAAACTCGTCGATCATGCGCGATCCGGTGACTTCATCCACATGCTGCAGCCGGTTCACCAGATCGAACACCTGGATATAATCTTCATCTGTTTTGGAAAGATACGTCGACGGTGTCGCAAAATACAGCACGACCAGGATCGCGCCCCCTGCCAGGATCTGCATCAGGAACGTAATGAGAAAGACTTTGACGGACAGCCGGTTAAGAAATTTCTTTCGCAACTTTATACCCCCGTCCCCGCACCGTCTCAATCAGGGATCCGGCCTCTCCCAGCTTATGCCGGAGATTCTTGATATGGCTGTCCACGATCCGCTCGTCCACAAAAGAGTTATAGTCCCAGAGCATGTCCAGGAGCATTTCCCGTGTAAAGACACGCCCCGGATTCTTCAGGAAAAGCACTAGAAGGTCGAATTCTCTCGTGGTCAGGTCCACTTTCGTTTTTCCCGCCATGACTTCCATCGTGTCAGTGTTTACAAGGATCGGGCCATAAGAAAGGACTGCTCCGGAATTCACCGAAGTCGCATCTCCCCGACGAAGCACCGCATGAACTTTTCGAAGAAACACCGGCATGGAAAAAGGCTTGGTCACATAGTCATCCGCCATGGAATCATAGCCCTTCAAAAGAGACTTTTCATCTCCCAGCGCCGACAGGAAAATCACCGGCACATCCGATTGTTTTTTGATGACTTCACACACCCCGTACCCGTCGATCTTCGGGATCATGATATCCAGGATCACCAGGTCAAAACTTTCTTTTGAAAAAAGAGACAGCGCCGCCACACCATCTTCCGCAGCACGGACTTCATAGCCTTCATGCGTCAGATAGTTTTCTAAAAGTTCCCGGATATCCGGTTCATCTTCCACGACCAAAATTCTCTTCATGCTGACATTATAAATCAGAAATATGAATTCCGTGTGGATTTCAGTTTATTCACAGAACTCTTTATAGGCCCCCCAAAAACGCACTGAAAGTTTCACATCTCCACGTATTTCGCGTAAAAAAGAACCGGTGAAAATCTCTTCACCGGCTCTTCATTTCAAGCACTATTTCAGTTCTTACTTTTTCTTCTTATTCTGGATCTTTCTTTTCGTGTCCGCGCGAAGGGGACGGCTTGAGATCGTCAGTTCCCCGCCTTCTTCAGAAGCAAAAGCTTTATTGGCGCCTTTATATTCCTTTTCTTCGAGAGGCAGGATTGCATTCAGAATAATACCTACTACCGCACCGAGAGCCAGACCGGAAAGTGCGAATTTCACGGAACCGATCTCCACAACGATGTCTCCGGAAATGGCGCTGGAGTATTTCACACCGATGGACAGAACCAGGATCAAAGCCGCAATGATGATGTTCCGGCTCTTACTGAAATCCACCTGATTCTCTACGATGTTTCTGACACCGACAGCGGAGATCATACCATAGAGCACGAGGGAAACACCGCCTACCGTTGCGGCCGGCATGGAGGCGATCAGGGCAGCGAATTTCGGAGAGAAAGAGAATACGATCGCGCAATAGGCAGCGATACGGATGACCCGCGGATCGTATACTTTTGTCAGAGAAAGCACGCCGGTGTTTTCACCGTAAGTGGTATTGGCCGGTGCGCCGAAAAGCGAGGCCAGCATGGTGGCCAGACCATCACCCAGAAGGGTTCTGTGAAGACCCGGCTCTTCGATAAAGTTTCTGTCGGTGGTCGAAGAGATCGCCGAGATATCACCGATATGTTCCACCATCGTAGCCAGTGCGATCGGCATGATGGCGATAATGGCTGTCACGATCTGGGACTTATCCGGAGAACGGAATACTTCAAATACCGTATCCTCCATCTTGAAAGGAAGTCCGATCCAGGCTGCCTGCTTGACCGGTTCGAAATCCACGATATTCAAACAGCAGGCTGCTACATAGGAAACGATCACACCTAAGATGATCGGTATGATCTTGATCATGCCCTTACCATAGATGTTGCAAAGGATCACGACGAGAATGGCTAAGAGCGCTACCGGCCAGTTTTTGCGGCAACTGTCGATCGCCGTGGAGGACAGTGTCAGACCGATAGCGATAATGATCGATCCGGTTACCACCGGCGGGAAGAAACGCATGATCTTCTTCTGTCCGAAAACCTTGATCAGACCGGCCAGGACCAGATACAGAAGTCCGGCG
>CADBGD010000154.1 GCA_902794115.1 Oscillospiraceae bacterium | reverse complement strand
ATCTCATTTAAGTCTTTTTCCAGAGAGGCGCGGGACTTACCGGCTACCAGGGACGGAAGAAGAATGTTATCTTCCACATTCAGGTTCTGCACCAGATTGTAAAACTGGAAGATAAAGCCGATCTTTCCAAGACGGATCTTACTGAGTTCTTTCTCTTTCATCTTGCCGATGGATTTTCCGCAGATACGGATATCTCCTTTAAACTCTCTATCCAGACCGCCGATGAGATACAAGAGAGTGCTTTTGCCGGAGCCGGAAGCGCCCATAAGGGAAACAAATTCACCTCTTTCGACAGTCAGGTCGGCACCGTTTAATACCTGGGTCTGCACACTGTTCTTCTTTCCAAAAACTTTATTGACGTTGATTACTTCGATCATGTTTTCCATAAGTATTACCTCACTTTTCTAATTGCTATTATTCGTACTTCAGCTGCTCGGCGGTCTTCATTTTTCTTAAGTGGCGGAGCGGGTTGATCACCGTCAGGACATATACCAGGAACAATGCCACGGAAAAAGCTCCGATCAGGGCAAAGTCATAGATCACCGGAAGGTTGATGCTCATACCCCGGACAATGTTTACCAGTCCCCGGTTCAGGAAAAGGGCGATACCCACACCGGTTACGATCGCCACCGCGGCCATCGCGATATTTTCCAGAATGAACGCTTTACTGAGTTTTCCACGGCTCATCGAGGTGGAGATCAGAACAGCAGATTCTCTCTTTCTTCCTTCGAATCCGACGGTCTGGTTACTGAATACGGCGATCAGTGTCAGACCGATACCCATAATGATCATCATGTAAAGAAGAGTCGTTAATCCGGCGTTCTGCTGCTGTGATTCCTCGATACGGTCTTCGATCGTCATGGCACTGTCGATCATGCTGGAACTGTATTTATTGATCAGAGATACTGTCTTTTCAGGATCCTCGCACTTGATATATGCATTCTGCGGGTGGTCAAAGAAGATCTTCTTATACATATCTTCACTGATCATGATCGTCAGATTCGAGGAATTCAGCGGCGATGAATCGAAGGTGCCTTTGACGATAAAGGTTTCCTTTTCCGGGATAACACCGGTAGGCTTAAAGAGGATCGTCAGCTCATCTCCTGCCGAAAGGCCTTTTTTCTTTGCCAATGTATCTGACAGGTAGATCTCGTTGTCAGAGACCTTTTCCGGCATATCGATCAGGCAATTGAACATACGGAATTTACTGTTTGCGCCCACGATCATGTAGTTATCAAAATCAAATTCCGGATTCTTCTTGGAACGCTCAGTATCCATATATTCATCGATCCGGTCAGATCCGAATACCATGTTTGAGCCCCAGCTCATATAGACGAATTCCACATCTTCCACTCCCGGGAGATCTTTAAAGAAAGCGTACTGATCGCTGGTAGAAGTCAGACCGGACACAATCACATCGCTTTCGGCTTCTTTCCAGTTGACCATCTTCAGATAACCCGCTACCAGGGAGATCAAAAGAAGGCAGATCGTCGCCGCCATAACACAAAGGCGGGAGTTACCGACGGAAGCTTTTTTGGTGCATACCTGCACACAGGCAAGCTTGGCGATCGGATGATTCTTCTTTTCAAAGTGCTTGGCAAGACGGGTGCAGACAAAGCGGAGAATATGGGGATATCCAAGAAACAACGCGGCAATGGTCATGATCGCCCCGAAAATGGCGAACAGAATGTTTTCCGCCATCATACCCATACCCAGGATCGTACAGGGAATACCGATAAGGGCCAGGATGATTGCTGCCACAAAGCTCTTCTTTCCATACTTGAAGTCGGTATCTTTGTTATCGAAAATAATGTCACGGATCGGTGTCTTCACAGCACGGAGAAGTTCTTTGATCGGGCAAAGGCACTCGATCAGGATGGTGCCGAGGATCACTCCGGCAATTACGAAGGGGGATACATTTCCCAGGTTCATTTCCAGCGCAATATCCGAGCCGGAATTGAGGGAGAACATGCCATTAAACATCGGATCACGGAAAATGGTGTAGAGCGTGGTACCGATCGCACTTCCGAGAAGGCCGTACAGTGCATTTTCCAAAAGAACGATCATTGTCGTCATCTTCACTGATACACCCAGGCTTCGAAGCGTACCGATCGTGGACATTCTTTCTACCATGATCCTCTCGGAAAGGGAGATCGTAACAAATACAACCAGAAGCACACAGATGGCAAACAGGAAGTAAAAAAGTGCGGAGATCGAACCAATCTGCGAAGTCATCATTTCACCGGAAACCAGGTTTTCGATCTGGGCATTCGGCATATTTCCGGAAAGGATACGGCAGATTTCTTTGAGCTGGCTTTCATCATGTGCCTTCATATAGGCCAGATTATAGTAGATCTTGTGCTCATGATTGAGGCTTTTGATGCCTTCTTCATTGACAACTGCCACATATCCGCCGTCGATGATACCGAAATAAGGAAGGACTTCTTTTACGGTAAACTCAACCGGAACACTGTTGTCCCCGTAGATAGTGATCGTATCGCCAGAACTGATATGAAAGTCTTCAGAATATTTTTTACTGATGACGCATTCTCCGTCTGAAAGCACCTCGTCCTTCGCCAGAAGATGAAGCTTATTCAGATCTTCGGGTACCGCACCATAGGTGGTCAGCGTCTTCTGGTTATAGTAGGCATACATCTCATCATCACGCTTATAAACATCCGAATAACGGGCTGCCACCTTAACCAGGTCATATTCATAACCTTCCAGTCCGGAAAAAGCATCTTCATCGATGCCGCGGTTATAATTAATGATCACATTACTGTCTCCGAACATGGAGGCAAATCCGGCACGAAGGATGTTCTTGACCGAGTTGGTCATGTCGAAGGCCAGTGCGCCGACAAAACTGGCGATGATGATGCAGAATAAAAGCATCAGCGTACGGATCTTCTTCGACCAGATATTTTTAAAAGTGTGTTTTAATACTACTCCCATTTCTTACCACCTGCTTACTCTGTTTTCCGGAGCGACATACATACCGTCTCCCTCTTTAATGTCATAGGTCTCATAGAATGCCTCGCATGAACTTAATACCGCATTGACCCGGATCATAGCAGGACTATGTTCATCTGCCTGCAAGGCAGCGATTCCGACAATATCACTTTCCAGCTCCTGCCAGATCAAAGCATAGTTTTCAAACAGTCTTTCTCTCTCTTCTTTCGTTTTGGCAATATTGGTGATGACCTGCATGGAACCAAGATCCGCATAATTCTCACCAAGTGTTCTCTCGCCGTCCACGTGATATACGCCCATGATGGTGTAGCCGCTATAGTAGTCGATGCATTTCTGCGCCCGTTCATTCAGTGCTTTCCGGTCAGAATCCGGGATCCAGTCCGGATTGTAGTATCCGTTTTCGTCCCAGTTGATGCCTTGTGAGTCAAATGCATGGCCGACCTCATGACCAATGACCATTCCCAGACCGCCAAGGTTCGTGGCCAGATCCGCATCAGGTGAAAAGAACGGTTCATTTACGATGGCGATCGTGATTCGGACTACGTTATCCATCCAGTAGCAGGCATTGACTGTCTGCGGAGACATGGTCTGTCCCGAAATCGGACGCGGGGAGGAAAGTTTTTCGATCTTCATTTCCCAATCGTGACGGATCAGGTTTTTTCTTGTCTCCCAGGCATCATTTCCGAAAAGTTCGGCATCTTTCGGATCGATCTTTCTTGGATTCCCAAGACCGGTAATAAACCGGAGATTTTCGAGTTTACGAAGAAGCCCTGCTCTTGTATCCTCACTCAGCCAATCCGCATTCGAGATCACTTCCCGGTAGGAATCCCGGATCAGTTCACACATCTCCTGTACGGCCTTATCTGTTTCTTCCGTGTAGAAGGTTTCGGCATAGACCTCACCAAGCTGAGTCTGAAGATCTCTTTTCACTGCATCTTTTGCATACTCATCAGGACTCATAGTGTTCTCCTGGATTTCAGGATTCAGATCGCTGTGCTTTTCCGAAAGCACACCCTGGCACTGATTAATAAATGCAGATGCCAGCCAGGTCTTACATGCTTCCAGATTATCTTCATCTGTATATTTTCCGGTGATTTTAATGAACATATCTTCATTCAACACATACCACTTGCCATACGGGTTTTCAAAACCCATCGCCTTAGCGATTTTTGCGGCATCGATATATTCTTTGGCGTGAGCCGTGGTGGCGCCGTTACGGTCGCCGGGCGCCCAAGTCCATTCACCAACATACATGGCCCACCAAATGCCGATGAATTTTAAAGTCTCTACCCAGGAGAAATCTTGGCGGGGCGGGTCGTTAAGACAGAGCATGGCGCGATTAGTAGTGAGACTGGTAGCAGAATCTGCGATCATGATAAGACGCCACGGGGTCTGGAAAGGTAGACTCAAGTGAGCTTTAGTACCATCGGAAAGAGGCGTAATATCGGCCTTGAGAATATTCTGAGCGTTTAGTTTAATTGTCATGGAGCCATAATTGTAAAGCGCAGCCTCGTGGATGGCAAGATAGTAACCGTTGGGTGTGCGAAGCGTAAGTGGGGTATGAACGGAATTTTGAAGATCGTAAACGGCGGATTTTTCGTAATTATATTCGTAGCGATAAAACGAATTCACTAGAGG
>CADBGD010000153.1 GCA_902794115.1 Oscillospiraceae bacterium | reverse complement strand
GGCTGTGTCTTATAGTTGCAGGAAAGATCGATTGCCAGCATCGTCAGTTCCTCGGCCCGTTTTTCCGCTTCTTCTTCACTGAAGCCAAAGGAACGGAGAAGATCATATGCGCGGTTCATCACGTTGACTCTTCCCTCTTCGCCATCACGGATATCTTCGAATGAAATTCCTAAAATACCCGGGATACCCTGAAATCCGATCGCATATTCTTTTGGATCATCGATGGAATCAAAGATCGCAAATCCGAAGAAAGGATCCACGTTATATTGAAGGATCATTTTTCCGGTCATATCGACCAGTTCATCGTAAGAAGAAATGGCAAAGATCTCTTTCACCACTTCTTCCACTTCGTCATTTGCAGTGCTTTTCTCAGAATCAAATTCTTTCACCTGATTATAGTAATCACGGATCATCTGTTCGTTACTTCCAGGTGCATAATTCTCATTGGAGGAAGTGATCGTCCCGATCACTGTATCCAGCTGCCCTTCTTTTACCAGTTCACATCCGACAAAAGAACCGGACACGCCATAGCGGGGATCGATTTCAGCAGAACGGAGCGTATCGGCATTGATATATCCGTAATAATCGTCCTGCAGCCGGATCTTTGCATTCTTATCAGAGGTGCTTTTTCCATCCGGTTCATTTTCCGTGGATTTTTCTGAAGAAACCGTAGTTTCTTCTTTTCCGCTTTTCCCGGAGCAGCCGGTCAGTGTTACCGGCATGATCATACCGGCCGAAAGTCCCATGGCCAGCAATGCGGAAAGCATTTTGTTTCTTACTTTCATTTTGGTTGTCTCCTGTTTTTTAAAAGATTAAGAAGATAGTTCATAAATCCATACTTCCTGTCTATGTTTTGAGCATAACGAAACAAACTAAAGCAACTGCTAAAGCGTAATAAAGTTTCACTATGATAATCGTAAGGAATTCATAAAGAGGAAATCCGCTTTCGCCCGAACAATGCGTTTTCCGTTTTGAAATGGTGGTACCGGAAATGATTTTTTCCTTCTAAATAGGGCGCACCAGTGGTTTACCAGCACTTTTCCGTTGGGATGGGCTGCAGGGGAGCCGCATCCCATCCCTTTGGAAAAGGCGGGTATTGGAGGGGGTATATTTCAGATAGACATCTGGCACAAATGAGTCGTATCTACTAAGTGTGTAGGAGGGTATAGATCCGATTCAGAAGAACATGTGCGTTGTCTGATCTGACAAAGTTTGGGGTGACTACTCGGCGTGGCACGGTCTTTTCTGACCGTGCCCGGCCAGGAAGTCTATATCAGGGGATCAGTTATTGATGATATCTACAGATCCGGCAGAAGCATCGACACTCAGGATCACATCGTGGCCCTTCTTGTCTTCATACTCGCTGCCTTTCTTCTCACCATTGATCTTGGCAGAACCGGCGGACATATCGAATTCATAACCGATATCCTGACCATCAACAAACTCGATGTCCACATCACCGGCGGACATATCGATATTCATATCTCCGGTCAAGGTAAAACCATATGCATCAAAATCGCCGGCCGACATATCCACACTTCCGCCAGAGCTTGTGCAATCCTGAAGTTTCACGGAACCGGCGGACATATCAAACTTGCATTTCCCGATATTACAGTTTTCACAAGTGATGGATCCGGCGGACATATCCACATCAAAGTTACCGTTTACGTTCTTGACTTTCACTGATCCGGCAGAAGCATCTACGATAAAGTTTTCGCAGTCAAAGCCCTGTTCGATCTCAACCGATCCGGCGGAAGTGTCAAGGGAAATATCTTCAAATGATGTTCCATGCGGATAATATACATACAGGAACAGATCCTTGTCGGCATTAGAAAAATCAATACCAAAGTTAAAGAAGAAGTGATTATTTGCACTGTTCTTCACTGTCAGCTTTCCATCCTTCACTTCGCAGGTCGGATCCTCTCCGCGTTTCTGAAGTTTATATTCCACAGCAAAAGTATCATCTTCGCTTTCAATGAACTTGACCTTTCCGAGGTTGACATCGATATCCACGCTCGAGAAATCGTCCATAGTCGTCTTCTCCATCTCCACGATCGTCATCTCGTTTTCAACTTTGAAACCGTGATCATAATATACATAGACCGGTTTGCCGTGATTGATTATCATTCCGATGGTCGCCATGGCGATCCCGGCAGAAAGGGTAATACCTGCTGTAATTAATGCAACTTTTACAACTGTTTTCATTTTCTTATCTCTCCTGTTTCCAATACCTTAATAAACGACCGCGGTCTGATTCTTTGCCTGTTTCTTATTCTTTCTATGTACGATACCGCCAAAGAGAGAAGCCAGAGCTTTTGCCACCAGACGCATCAGCGCTACAAATCCGATTACCATAAAAAGTCCAACTCCGAAGCAGGCCAATCCGGAACCAAGAACGATCATGCCTCCGACCGGAGATACAAAGAATGCGATAATTCCGGCTATCGCGGTGACAAAGCCGCCGATCATCACGCCGATTCCTGCCAGGACCAGAGATCCAAATGTTACAAAGATCACGAAGATCAAAACACATGTCACGATCAAAAGTGCAAAGATGACCGGTGAAAGCGGAATGGCAAAGAGGGCTGCCAGAACGATCTTCAAAGCGGTAAGACCGGAAGAAGGCTCCTTCTTCGGCTGCACCTCAGGCATCGGCGCACCCTGCTGGAATCCCTGCTGACCATAGCCCTGCTGGGATCCGGGAACCGGACCGTTCTGTACCGGCATCCCCTGTGGGATCTCCTGGTAATTCTGCTGAGAAGCTGCCACTGGAGCTGCCATCATGGCGTTTTCCTGAACTTCACCGGACGGAGCATACTGACGATCGACCACATCGATCAGGATCTTCTTGCCGAGCACTTTCGGATCGCCCAGCTCTTCAATTACTTTTGCTTCGTTTTCGATTCCGGCATCATCGAAGTATTCTTCATAAAACTCGATTGCCTCATCTCTATCTGTTTGCGGCAGGACTTTCAGTGCTTTTCTCAACTCCTGCAAATAGGTTTCCTTATTCATTATTGGCCCCTCCTAATAATGTATCTACGGAATCTTTGTATTTGTTCCACTCTTCAAAATAAAAAGCGTACTGTTCTTTACCTTTATCTGTGATCTTATAATATCGTCGGTTTCGGCCTTGGTAAGGCTCGTCATAAGTCTCTAATGATCCATCTTTTTGAAGCCTGCGCAGAACCGGATAAAGTGTCGACTCAGAAATATCCAGCACTGTCTTGACCTGCTGCGTCAGTGTATACCCATACGCATCACCTTTATGAAGTACGGCCAGTACACAGGCATCCAATAGTGTAGAACCTAATTGGAATAACATACTATTCCTCCTTTCATATTGTATCGATGGTTATATTATATGGCGTATAATATTGTTTGTCAACACAATATTGTTTTTTCTACGAATAATTTTTCTGAGTCTGAAATCTCGGTCTTTCCGCTCTGTTTCATGATATTAGTCTATCTCTCTTTTTCACTTTTTACTTGAATTATCTCTTATGCGATTCTTAATTATTCCTTAAATCGAATCGTTTTTTTGTAGATCTCCGGTATATTGTTTCCCTTCCCTATATCTGGTACAATTCTCAAACGTACTTCGCTTTATATAAGAAATATATTTATATAAAGCATCCGCGAATACATCTTCTCGCAACATAAATGAACTGACGTAAACAGGAGTACCCGCTTCATGCTTAAGAGCAATAAAGATGATAGAAAATATATAAAGCAATTACTGATGATCGCCATCCCCATGATGGTGCAAAACGGTATTTCGAATTTCGTAAACCTTCTGGACAATCTTATGATCGGACGGGTAGGCACCAATGCGCTTTCCGGTGTCGCGATCGCAAACCAGCTGATATTCGTGTTCTATCTGATCATCTTCGGTGCTACTGCCGGTGTCGGTATCTTTACCGCCCAGTATCACGGCAAAGGCGATACGGAAGGAATCCGACACACTTTCCGTTTTAAGATCATCTTCAATACGATCCTTGCCTCTATCTGCATCCTGATCTTTGCATTCTGCTCTCCGTTCCTGATCAGACTGTTCCTTCAGGGCGAAGGGGATCCGGCCGATGCTGCCGAGACTCTTTCTATCGGTATCGATTATATTCACGTGATTCTCATAAGCCTGATCCCCATTGGTCTTACCCAGGCCTATGCCGGCACCCTCAAAGATATCGGCCGGACGAAAGTCCCGATGTTTGCTTCCGTCTGCGCGATCCTGGTCAACCTGGCAGGCAACTATCTTCTGATCTACGGAAAATTCGGCTGTCCGGAACTGGGAGCCACCGGTGCTGCTATTGCCACAGTCTTCTCCCGTTTTGTGGAACTGGGGATCCTGGTCTTCTATACCGGAAGACATGCCAACGCACTTCCCTTCATCCGTGGCGCCTTCAAAAATTTCAAAGTACCGAAAGATCTGGCAATGAAGTTCTTCCTCAAGGCACTTCCTCTAATGTCCAACGAGACTTTCTGGTCTCTGGGTATGACCACCATCAATCAGTGCTACTCTTACCGTAGCCTGGATTCCGTAGCGGCCATGAATATCGAGTCGACACTCTGGAATCTCATGGGCGTGGCCTTCATTGCCATGGGTGAAGCCGTCGGCATTATGATGGGACATAT
>CADBGD010000152.1 GCA_902794115.1 Oscillospiraceae bacterium | reverse complement strand
AGCACCGGCAAACCCATCTGTATCGATTCATAATACTCATTAATGTCATATGCAAAGTATTCTTCCAATGAACCGATGCCATTAAATCCATATCCATTGATATCCAAAATATATCCGGAAAGCAAACGTGCAGTTCGACCATTTCCGTCTTCAAACGGATGTATCGTAACCAACTGATAATGTACGACCGCTGCGACTATTAACGGGTGATCATCAGTGGTATTTACATACTCGACTAATTCATCAAGCAGCTCCGGTATATCAAGGTATTCTGGGGGAATATAATCAGGATTCCCGGTCTGAGAATCATAAACGGCAAACAATACTCCGGGAGGCATAGCTCCTCTTAGTCCGATTTTTTCCTTAGACGCTCCCTTTTCAACGTATTTCTGGACATCCAATATCAGTTTTTTAGAAAAACGCTCTTTCTCTATTACCTTTTCTTCCAGATAATTCAATGCAAGAAAATAATTGCGCACTTCCTGTTCCGGCTTTAGGAAGGGATTACCTTCTATCTTATTTGAAGCATATGAACTCTTTTTCTTTGAATTCTTCCGCAGTCTGCTTGATACAGACCTTGGTAGTTTTACGGAAGAAACTTTGTATCTGTTTTTATCTATTTCGGTTATATATTTTAATATCTCATTTGTCAGAACCACTTTAATCATCTTAATTCACCTCGATGATATTATAGCGGAACGCCCTTGAAAGCTCCATTAAATTTTCACTATTTTTTCACTATTTCCTATTATCCTTAGTCAATAAAATTCAAGAATTAACTATCCTTCGGCGATTCAAATGTGTCTTCTTTCACCAGACTTGGATCGCCTCTGTAATATTGATCTGTTCAGTAAGTCCAAGTATTTTTCCATCGTTGCACTATACTGAAAATATACTTTTGAGTTATATTATTCAATCAGGGTCTGGAGTTTACAGTTGGGGATGCCTTCTACCCAGAAGTCGGAGATATCTCTCTTTTTCACCTGACAGGTGATGCAGGAATTGAGGGCTCCGTGGGCGACAATAAGGATATCTTTTCCTTCTTTCAGGCCCGGCTCCACCACTTCTTTCAGGAATTCCCCGGTTCTGGCAAAGAGTTCATCCAGGCTTTCTCCATCTTCCACAGGCTTGGTATAGGCCTCCGGATGAAAGAAGAATTCATTTACAGGGCAATCGGGAATACTAAAAGAATTGGCCACCCCTTCGTAGATCCCGAAGCTCATTTCTTTGAGACGGTCATCGAAGATAATGGGCACATCTCTGCCCGCCAAAAGAAGCTCCGCAGTTTCTTTGGCGCGGATCAAAGGAGAGCAGTAGCACACATCAAAATGCACGTCTTTATATTCTTCGGCTGCCTTTCGGGCCATTTCTCTTCCCTCATCGTTCAAAGGAATATCCGTTCTTCCCTGGATCCGTCTTTGCTGGTTCCAGTCTGTCCGCCCGTGGCGCATAATATACAGCAACTTAGTTGATCCTCCACTTCTTCAGAAGCTCCGGAAGGAGAGCGGAAAGGATCTTGTGGATCTGGTTTCCGGTCTTCTGGTATGTCAGGTAATCTCCGCCATACGGATCGGTCACTTCGCCCTTAATGCCCGGAATATACAGGTCATCCAGAATTTCCTGGAAGGAATAGACTTTTTCACATTCATCCGGGTACTCGAAGCGAAGCTTTCTGGACTGATCTCTTGTCATACAAAGGATCAGGTCCTTATCTTCCAGCATAGAGCTCTTAAACTGCGTGGCTGTACCATCAGAGATGTCTTCATCATATTCGAACTGGGCAAGTTTTACGGAATAAAGGGTATAAGCCTGTCCTTCGTTGGCATTCATACCGCAGGAAGAAACTTCCAGCTTCGGCTCGACGCTCGGGTCGTCCATCAGAGTATGGGGACCGCTTTCCTTCCAAAGATACCGCAATATCGCTTCCGCCAGCGGGCTCCGGCAGGTATTTCCGGAACAGATAAAGAGGACTTTTCTGACTTCTTTTCCATCCTCTTCCTCACCGGAAGGCTTCTTCTTTTCCGAGGCCGCTTTATTCAGACGGTTCATATAGGCAATGCCCATCTCTTCCTCCGGAAAAGCCGGCGCATAGATCACATGGCAGCCTTCTTCATCCAAAGTGCGAAGACCATCAAAGAGACTGTGGGCGGCGGCATACACATCATCAGTGTCACCGAATTCGTAGAACTTGATGTCCTGAAGCTTATTGGAGAACATAGCCCGGATATGGGAAGCGATATCATTACTGATAAAGAGTCCCACCGGAGTGGTCTCATCCAGAACAGAACGCATCACGGCTTCCTTATAGTAGATCAGATAGTTTTCAAAATCACGTTTCCCAATGATCTTTACGGGGCAGGAAGGCGCATAGTGACGGTACTTCATACCCGGCGCCATGGGTGCGGCATTGGGATCGTCAGATCTTTCGTTTTCATTCGGATCTTCCGGCTTCGCAATCCCTGCTTCCGAAAGAGCCATTTCCATCTGGTTCATGGATACGGCGCCGGGACGAAGGATCACCGGCCAGGTTCCGGTCGCATCTACCACCGTGGACTCCAGTCCCACCTGGCATTCGCCGCCTTCCACGATATACGGAATACGGCCATTCATATCATTTACCACATGCTCGGACTTCGTGGGAGACGGGCTTCCGGAAAGGTTGGCAGACGGTGCCGCCACCGGAACGCCGCTCATAGCGATGAGCTTTTGGGCCACAGGATGAATGGGGAAACGGATCCCGACCGTATCTCTTCCTGCTGTCACCACATCCGGAATAATGGGATTTTTCTTCATGATGATCGTGATCGGGCCCGGCATAAAGGCATCGATCAGAACTTTGGCAACCGGTGTGATCTCGGATACCAGTTCCGGGATCTTAGATGTATCGGCAATATGGACGATAAGCGGATTATCCGACGGACGGCCCTTGGCGATATATACCTTCTCCACCGCCTTGGGATCTAAAGCATTACAGCCCAGACCATAGACCGTTTCCGTCGGCATACCGACCACTTCCCCTTCTGCCAGCGCACGGGCGGCAGAAGCAAAAGAAGATTCTTCCTCCGGAAGGACCACTTTCGTATCATATTCTCCAGAAGCCGGAACCGGACGGACCGGAGTTTTCTTCGGTTCAGCCTGCGGCGCAGGAACTTGCGGCGCGGATGCAGCCGGTGCAGAGGCATTCAGCGAGACAAACGGGGACGGCTTTACTTCGGCCGGTTTTCCCATAGCCGGAGCCGCTTCGGTCGGCTTCGTTTCAGCCGGTTTCACCTCAGAAGAAGGCGCTGGAACAGAGAAACGTGCCAGAGAGGGAATGGAATCGGAAGAGGGTGCCGTAAAACGGGCCAGTGCCGGGATCGTGTCCGCAGAATTGGCCGTAGATTCACTCCCTTTGGAAGCAGAAAACGAAGACGCAGCCGGAGAAGTTTCAGAAGAAGAAACCGAGGCTGGCGCTACGGAATGCTCTACAGAAGGTTCTACGGAAGGCTTACTGTTCGAAGCCGGGGCGGCGGAAGGTCTTCTACTTGGAACCTGGGCACCTCCACGAGGCTTAAACGGAGATTTAAAAGGAGAAATCTCCGCAAGCTGATCGACAAACTCGTCAGAATATTCGTCAGGAAATTCAATCTCCGTATTTCTCGGAGAAACAATGGTGGCGCCTTTATTCTGGGCGTGAAGCGGAAGCTGTTCTTCTTCCTGCTTTTCTTCTTCGCCATCCCTGAACGGAAGACGCTCGCCGGACGCATCCTGCTGCTCTTTCATCAGTCTGGCTAAAAGCCCCATGGGCTTATCTTCATTCTTATTCGAATTACCAAATAACATCTACTATCAACATCCCTCTTTACCACTTTACCACGTAGTATAGCACCCTCCGGGCATGAAATGGTATCAAAAAAACGTGTTTTATTACATATCCTCGACATCATCCGAAGATGCATTTCCCAGCTTATTGGCCCGGTCAGCCAGTGTCAGCTGACGGACGATCTCTTCTAAGTCGCCTCCCAGGATCTCTTCTAAGCGGTACAGCGTCAGGCCGATACGGTGGTCGGTGACCCGTCCCTGATGGTAGTTATAGGTGCGGATCTTTTCGGAGCGGTCGCCGGTTCCCACCTGGGATCTTCGCTCGGCGGCAATGGCGCCGCTCTGCTTCTGCTCTTCCATTTCCAGAAGACGGCTCTGAAGAACGGCCATGGCCTTGGCGCGGTTCTTATGCTGGGAGCGCTCGTCCTGGCAGGTCACGACAAGGCCTGTGGGCAGGTGGGTGATACGGATGGCCGAGTCGGTACGGTTAATGTGCTGGCCGCCGGCGCCGCTGGCGCGGAAAGTATCGATCTTCAGATCGTTGGGGTTAATGTTGACTTCCACCTCATCCACTTCCGGAAGCACTGCCACGGTGGCTGTGGAAGTATGGACGCGTCCGCCGGATTCGGTTACCGGCACACGCTGGACACGGTGGACGCCACTTTCGTATTTAAAGCAGCTGTATGCACCTCTTCCCTCAATGGAGAAAACCAACTTCTGGTAGCCGCCCAGTTCCGTGTCGTTACTGTCGATATATTCGGTCCGCCAGCCCTTACTCAAGGCAAAAGCAGAATACATTTTATAAAGGTCGCCCACAAAAAGGGCCGCTTCTTCGCCTCCGGCGCCGGCCCGGATCTCCATAATGACCGAGCGCTCGTCTTTGGGGTCTTTGACAGCCAGAAGTTCTTCCAGATCGTAGTTGATGGAGTCCAGTTCCGCTTCCAGCGAAGATACTTCCTCCGCCGCCATCTGCCGCATTTCCTCATCCTGCTCCGCTGTATGGAGTTCTCTTGCTTCCTGAAGTTCTTTCGTGACCCGCTCTTTATCGTGGATCCGCTGGACCACCGGCTCCAGATCACTTAATTCCTTCGTAAGTTTCAGGTAGCGGGCACCGTCACTGACGATAGACGGGTCAGCCATAGAGGCTAAGATCTCATCGTAGCGGTGGAGGATCTGCTGGATTCTTTCCTGTTCGTGATTCATATTTGAGGGATTCCTTTCTTTTTCAGCTCCTCTTTGGGGGAGGAGGGTTCCGTTTCCGTCATTTGGGGCCGGATCTTCTGAACAGAATGCGCATTCAGAAGAAGCGGCAGTGCATTTTCAGGAGAAAAAGAAAGCCCGGCTAGAAATATTTTTCAGATGCGATC
>CADBGD010000151.1 GCA_902794115.1 Oscillospiraceae bacterium | reverse complement strand
TCGATGTTCCCGATGAGCTCTGAATACGTCTTGGTCGCCGTGTCAAAGCCAAAGGAGCACTCAATGTCATCGTTCTTCAGATCGCCGTCGATGGTCTTCGGGCAGCCGATGACCTGTACGCCTGTGTTGTTGGCAGCCATGTACTCGGCAAGAGTAGCGGCATTGGTGTTGGAGTCGTCACCACCGATGATGACGATAGCAGTCAGACCGTTCTTCTTCGCGTTTTCAGCTACGATGGCAAACTGCTCCTGTGTCTCGAGCTTGGTTCTGCCGGAACCGATAATGTCGAAACCACCGGTATTTCTGTAAGAATCGATGAAAGGATCATCGAACTCAACATAGTCGTTCTTGAGAAGTCCGTCCGGACCGCCCTTGAAGCCGAGAAGTACGTTCTCGCTGTTGGTTGCCTTCAGGGCATCATAAAGACCGGAAATGACGTTATGTCCGCCCGGAGCCTGACCACCGGAAAGAATAACACCAACGACCTGCTTCTTGGCAGCAGAGGTGTTGCTTCCTTTTTCAAATGTGATCTCCGGCTTACCGTATGTGTTCGGGAAAAGAGCCTTGATCTTGTCCTGATCAGCTACGCTGGCGGTAGCTGCACCTTCTTTTACGCAGATATCTGCGATACCGTTTCTGAGCATGCCCGGAAGTTTCGGCTGATACTCGTATCTGGCTTTCTGAAGTGGTGAAAGATTCATAAGTAGAACACTCCTTTATCAAATGATTTCAGGTAATTATATTACTAGTCAATGCTAAATCATATTTTTAATAAAGTAAAGAGCACAAACCTACATTTTTTCTGATAAATTCAGCTTGAATCTGCTAATTATGGTATCGAAACCGAATTTGTTAACAGTTCGTTTTTATTTTGCTTCCCTGTCAAATGATAAAATGTCATTAGAGTGCAATAATTGGGGTTAAATTATGACATTACAGTACAACATACGAAAGGCCAGACGTTTTTTGTCGAAGGTTTTCGGCGTTGGGAAGTGGGATAATCTTTCTGAAGCGGCAACCTTTATCTTTATCTGCGCCACACTTTTCCTTTTTGTTGTCGGTGTATTCCTGTACTCATTTTTGTGCTTCATCATGGATTTCCAGATCTTTACGTCATTTAGTTCGATGCCGAAGGCACAAGGCCTTACGCTTCTGACAATTACGCTGGGCATGCTTCTGATCGATTTCCTTATGGGCACGTTCTTTGTATGGATGTACGATAAGCTGATCTTTTCTCCGACGAATCAGATCATTGAGGATATAGCGAAGAAAACAGAAAAAGCGGCATCTGCCTTTCCGCTTGAAATGCGTCAGCTGGTCGAAGATAACCCCTTCATTCAAGTAGCCACTACCGGTACCTGGGTCGATTCGATCGACCGGTACATTAATCTGGCCGGAAACGAGAAGTACTATGATGAGACGACCGGGTGTTTTAACCGGAAGTACTTTTCCCAGGTCCTGGCCGGAATCTTAAAGACGGAAATGCTCTGTGACCTGAAGAAAGCCGGGGAACTGAAGACTTATGGTTCTAACGAATATGCCATCTTCATGATCGACATCGACCATTTTAAGTGGATCAACGACGAGTTCGGTCATCAGTACGGAGATGAGATCCTGGCACTTGTCGGCAAGACCCTTCGTAAGATCGTATCCGGAAAAGGCGTGGTGGTCCGTAACGGTGGTGAGGAATTCCTCCTGATCGTCTGTCTGAATTATCCGGAAAGTGTCGAAGAGTATGCCGAGAATGTCCGTGCGGTATTTGAAAAGCAAGTCCGTATCACCGGCCAGGGGGCAGGGAAGAACCGTCCGGTTACCTGCAGTATCGGTTATACGCCGTTCCCGCTGATCCATGAGCAGCCGACAGGTATCAGTGTTCATGATCATGTGAAGCTTGCCGACCAGGCTATGTATCTTTCCAAGACATCCGGAAGAAATACCTGGCGCGGAATCGAAGCTTTCCATCCGCCTGTCTCCGAAGGAGAGGTCATTAAGCTTGTGGATTCCATCGAATACGGAGAAAAATCCAGATATATACGGATTTCTCACCCGTAAGTATTTACAAGATCCCGAACGTGTGCTATTATCTTCAAGTATTTTTGCCGTAGACACAGTTTATGGAAGGTTCCGACCATATACTTTGCTACAGGATTATGGAGGTAATAACAATGGGACAGATCAACAAAGCAGAAATCATCAAAGAGTATGCGCTCAAAGAGGGCGACACAGGTTCTCCTGAGGTTCAGATCGCGATTCTGACAGCCAGAATCAACCACCTGACTGAGCACCTGAAGGCTCATCCGAACGATCACCACTCTCGTCGTGGTCTGCTGATGCTGGTAGGTCAGAGAAGAGGTCTTCTTGACTATCTGACACGTATCGACATCGAGCGCTACCGTTCTATCATTGCTCGTCTGAACATCAGAAAGTAATGAATTGCTTCTTAGGAAGAAACAGATCCCTTCCGGTTTTACCGGGAGGGATTTTTATTGCTTCTGAAATCATGGTGATTTTCATTTCGATGCTTGATTTTTCTTTTTTTAATCTTTAATATAGATATGTTGCGTAATTAGGCGCATCAACAAAGATTTTAAGGGGAGTAGTGGGTAGATTGATATCCCGTCTCGAACGGAGTATGAATCTACAAGCTACCTCCTTATAAAATATTTTTGGAGGTTTGTTATGGAAAAGATTTTTAAGACCGAACTGGCCGGCCGTCCGCTGGTCGTCGAAACTGGTAAACTTGCCCAGTTTACTAACGGTGCCTGTCTGATCCGTTACGGCGAGACTGCGATCCTGTCTACTGTTACGGCTTCGAAGACTCCTCGTGAGGGCGTGGATTTCTTCCCACTGTCCGTTGATTACGAAGAGAAGATGTATGCCGTAGGTAAGATCCCGGGTGGTTACATTAAGAGAGAGGGACGTCCTTCTGAAAAGGCGATCCTGACATCCCGTGTTATCGACCGTCCGATCCGTCCTCTGTTCCCGAAGGATCTGAGAAATGACGTTGTTGTTTCCAATCTGGTTTGCTCTGTAGATCAGGATTGCTCTCCGGAGATCGCTGCCATGATCGGTACATCTATCGCGATCGCGATTTCCGATATTCCGTGGAACGGCCCGATCGGTGGTGTTGTTCTCGGTCTCATCGGTGATGAAGTCATCATCAACCCGACAGAAGCACAGAGAAAAGAAAGCCGTATGTATGTTACTCTGGCCGGTACCATGAAGAAGATCTGCATGGTTGAGGCAGGCGCGAACGAAGTACCGGATGAGCAGATGCTGGATGCCATTGCCAAGGGTCATGAGACGATCAAGGAGATCGTAACATTCATTAACGGTATCGTAGCTGAGATCGGTAAGGAAAAGTTCACTTACGAGTCTGCCGATGTACCGGAAGAAGTATTTAATCTCGTTAAGGAGTTTGCATGGGACGATATGCGTCAGGCTGTACTGGCTGTGGATAAGTCCGTCCGTGATGCCAACATCGACGAGCTCACAAAGAAGATCGAAGCATATCTGACAGAGCAGAACGAGGAATATCTCCCGTATCTGGCTGATGTCGTATATAAGCTGGAGAAGAAGGTCGTTCGTAACTACCTCTTCAAGGAGCACGTTCGTGTTGACGGCCGTCGTCTCGATGAGATCCGTCCGCTGACCTGCGGTGTTGGTCTCCTGCCGAGAGTACATGGTTCCGGTCTGTTCCAGCGTGGTCAGACTCAGGTCATGACAACTTGTACACTGGCTCCGCTGTCTTACTCTCAGACAATTGACGGTCTGGATGAGGAGCAGTCCAAGCGTTATATGCACTACTACAACATGCCGGGTTATTCCGTAGGTGAGGCAAAGGCTTCCCGTTCTCCGGGACGTCGTGAGATCGGTCACGGTGCTCTGGCTGAAAGATCTCTCGTACCGGTTCTGCCGTCCGAGGAGGAATTCCCGTATGCGATCCGTACCGTATCTGAGATCCTGATGTCCAACGGTTCTACATCTCAGGGTTCCGTTTGCGCAAGTACTCTTGCTCTTATGGATGCCGGTGTTCCGATCAAGCGTCCGGTAGCTGGTATTTCCACCGGTTTGATCGTAAATGAGGAAGATGAAAATGACTTCCTCGTATTCATGGATATCCAGGGCATCGAGGATTTCTTCGGTGATATGGACTTTAAGGTTGCCGGTACTACAGAAGGTATCACATCCATTCAGGTAGATATCAAGGTTGACGGTCTGTCCCTCGACATCATCAGAAAGGCTTTCGAACTGACACATAAGGGTAGACTGCAGATCATCAACGAGTTGCTGCTGCCGTGCATCCCTGCTCCGCGTGCTGAACTCAGCAAGTATGCTCCGAGAATCATGACCATGCAGATCCCGGTTGATAAGATCCGTGAGGTTATCGGTACAGGCGGAAAGGTCATCAACAAGATCATCGCTGATACCGGCGCCCAGATCGACATCAATGATGACGGTATCCTTCATATCGCAACTCCGGACCAGGAAGCTGCTGAGAAGGCAAAGGCTATCATCAAGGGTATCGTAGCTGATCCGGAAGTTGGAACCGAGTACGAAGGTGTTGTAACCAGACTGATGCAGTTTGGTGCCTTTGTTGAGTTCCTGCCGGGTAAGGAAGGTCTGGTTCACGTATCCAAGATGGCATGGAGCCGTGTTGAGAATGTGGAAGATGTCGTTAAGGAAGGCGACGTAGTTAAGGTTAAGCTCCTTGAAGTCGACAGCCAGGGCCGTTA
>CADBGD010000150.1:4799-6502 GCA_902794115.1 Oscillospiraceae bacterium | reverse complement strand
ATGATGGTCAGGTCAGCACCCCAGTTTGTATCATAAACCTTATCAGCGCCCAGACGCTTCATAGCTGCGAACATCTTACCTGTCGCACGGGTTCCGATCGGCAGACCGAATTCTTCACCGATAGCAGCACGTACAGCCGGAGCAACCTGCATAACAACATGCTTGCTCGGATCCTGGATAGCTGCCCAAACCTTATCGGTCTCTTCTTTCTCATGCAGAGCACCAACCGGGCAAGCCACGATGCACTGACCACAGTAGATACACGGAGCATCTGCCATGGAGATATCGTAAGCCGGACCAACAGATGTGTTGAATCCACGGTTGAGGAAGGAAAGAACACCGATACCCTGCTTCTTACAAGCAGATACGCAACGTCCGCACTTAACGCACTTGCTGCCATCACGAACGATGGAGAAAGACTTGTCATCGTATACAGACGGGCTCTTTACGCCTTCAAAAGTAACCTTACGGATACCATACTCTTCAGCCAGAGTCTGAAGTTCGCAGTTCTTGTTACGGATACAGGACAGGCAGTCACGGTTATGATCGGAAAGGATCATTTCGAGAGTAGCCTTACGGGTATCACGAACCTTCTTGGAATTTGTATGAACGACCATACCTTCGCTTACCGGCATAACGCAGGCAGCAGCCAGAGCACGGGCCTTCTCTACTTCAACGAGGCAGACGCGGCATGCGCCAACTTCATTGACATCTTTTAAATAACACAGGGTCGGAATCTTAATGCCGGCTTGTTTAGCAGCTTCAAGAACGGTGTAGTTCGAAGGAACCTGTACCGAAACCCCATCAATGGTTACATTGACCATATCCATTTGTTTCACACTCCTTTTACGAATTTAATCGTCACTTGAATTATCTCTTCTTAACAGCCTTGAACTTACAGTTCTCGATACAAGCGCCGCACTTGATGCACTTTGTTGTATCAATGGAGTAAGCAACCTTACCAACTTCACCTGTGATAGCGTTGACCGGGCACTTCTTAGCGCACAGAGAACACTTCTTACAGATCTCAGGATCGATGTAGAATTCTGTCAGGCCCTTACATACGTGGCAACGGCACTTCTTATCTACAACATGCTCTACATACTCATCACGGAAGTGCTTGAGTGTGGAGAGGATCGGGTTAGCAGCTGTCTGGCCGAGAGCACAAAGAGAACCATTCTTAAGGGAAAGTGCGACCTCTTCGAGAGCGTCGATATCCTCGAGTGTACCTGTACCATCTGTGATCTTTGTGAGAAGCTCATACATTCTCTTTGTACCGATACGGCACGGAGAACACTTACCACAAGACTCATCTACTGTGAACTCGAGGAAGAACTTCGCGATATCTACCATACAGGTATCTTCGTCCATAACGATCATACCGCCGGAACCCATCATGGAACCTGCAGCTACGAGGTTATCGTAGTCGATCGGGGTATCCAGGAGAGATGCAGGAATACATCCGCCGGACGGACCACCGGTCTGAACAGCCTTGAAGGCCTTACCATTCGGGATACCGCCACCGATATCAAATACGATCTCACGTACGGTAGTACCCATCGGGATCTCAACGAGACCTACGTTATTTACCTTACCGCCGAGAGCGAATACCTTAGTACCCTTGGACTTCTCAGTACCAACAGAAGCGAACCACTCGGCACCCTTGTTGATGATAACCGGGATATTGGCATATGTCTCAACGT
>CADBGD010000150.1:0-4779 GCA_902794115.1 Oscillospiraceae bacterium | reverse complement strand
CGGGAACGGCGGACGAGGTGTCGGATTACCACGCTTACCTTCGATAGAACGCATGAGAGCTGTTTCCTCACCGCAAACGAAAGCGCCGGCGCCAAGACGGATATCCAGATCAAAGGAGAATCCGGAATCGAAGATGTTCTCACCGAGCAGACCATATTCTCTAGCCTGATCGATAGCGATCTGCAGTCTCTTAACAGCGATCGGATACTCAGCACGGATATAAACATAACCCTGGTGAGCGTCGATGCAGTAAGCAGCGATAGCCATAGCCTCGATTACGCTATGCGGGTCACCCTCGAGGATGGAACGGTCCATAAATGCACCCGGGTCACCTTCGTCGGCGTTACAGCAAACATACTTGGTGATGCCCTGTCCTCTGTTACCGGAAGCGAACTTCCACTTCAGACCAGTCGGGAATCCGCCGCCGCCACGGCCACGGAGACCGGAATCGATGATCTCCTGGATTACAGCATCAGGATCTCTCTTCTCGGTAAGGATCTTACCAAGAGCCTGATAACCATCATGAGCGATATACTCATCAATATTTTCCGGGTTAATGTTACCGCAGTTACGAAGAGCAACACGCATCTGCTTCTTGAAGAAGTTGCTGTCATTTGCAGAGGTTTTCTCAGCCTGAGCTGCACCATCGTGCTTCGGAGCCATGAGACGCTCTACATAGCGGCCCTTCAGGAGGTGCTCGCTAACGATCTCAGCAACATCCTCAGGTGTAACACGATAATACATAACACCTTCCGGATAAATTACAACGATAGGACCCTGGGCGCAAAGGCCGAAGCATCCTGTCTGAACTACTTTTACTTCTTTTTCAAGTCCCTGAGCCGGAATCTGCTGTTCAAACTGCTCGAGAATCTTCGCGGAGTTTGAAGATGTGCATCCTGTACCACAGCAAACAAGGACGTGCGCACGAAATAAATCCATGATTAAGCCTCCTTATACTTTGCAATAATACCGGGAATTTCATCCGGTGTCAGACGACCATATACATCGTCACCGACCATGATAACCGGTGCCAGACCACAGGCACCAACACAACGGCACGCAGAGATCGAGAACTTACCATCCTTGGTAACGTCTCCGTTCTTAATGCCCAGTACATCCTCGATCTTATCGAGCAGGGCCTGCGAACCTTTAACATAGCAAGCTGTACCCAGGCATACGCTGATCGCGTTTTCTCCCTTCGGCTTCAGCGAGAAGAAAGAGTAGAACGAAATTACGCCGTACACCTCTGCAACAGATACATCAAGTGCATCCGCTACTTTTCTCTGGACAGGAAGCGGCAGATAGCCATAAATTTCCTGAGCCTGCTGCAATGTGGCCATCAAAGCCTTCTGGCCCTGGCCCTTGTATTTCGAAAGAACTTCATCGAGCTTTGCGCTCATTTCTTCCGGAGTCATTTTTTGTTTTCCCACAGTTGACTCACCTCCCACATGGTAGGATAACATAACAACGAATTTCCCTCAATAAAGAATTTGTGAATTTGCCCAAGTATTTTTCGAAAATGTCAAATTCGTCACCATTTCTTCTTCAAATGAAAATCATTTAACTCTGTCTTTCTTTTTCCTACTGATTTGATTAGAATAAAACACAGCGATTTTAAGGAGTACCTATGCAGTTAACCATTCAGATCCAGTCTCAAGACACAGGCAAAAAGATCTACGACATCCTTCGTGACCGATATCAGATGTCGAATCTTTTATGTAAACGTATCCGTCTTTACGGCGAACTTTATCTGAACGGTTTTCCGGCCCGCATGATCGCCGAAGTCAAGGAAGGAGATTCGATCCTGATCATCTATGACGACGCGGAAGGCATTATCCACACAAAGAAAGATACAGATATCCCGATCCTATTTGAAGATGACTGGATCATCGTATGTGAAAAGCCCGGAAACCTGGTCACCCATCCTTCCTGGCAGCATATGGACGACTCGCTTCTTCAGCGGCTTTGTGACCAGAGGCTTCATCCGATCATGCGACTTGACCGAGAAACCTCAGGACTGATCGTCATCGCCAAAAACGGCTACGCGCATAACACCGTCTCCAAGAATAAGATGGAAAAAGAATATGTAGGTATAGTATATGGAGAATTCGATCCTCCGGAAGGCACCATTGACCAGCCGATCGGAAGAGACGAGAACTCTATCATGATCCGTATCGTCCGTCCGGATGGCCATCCTTCCGTCACCCACTATAAAACGATTCGCACGATCCCTGAAAAGAATATGTCTGTCGTCTCCTACAAACTGGAGACCGGACGATGCCACCAGATCCGTGTGCATTCCCTTTTCCTGGGACACCCTTTAGTCGGAGACGGTCTATATGGTCCGATGTCCAATGACTTCCCCAATCCCGAAATGCCGCATATCGAAAATGAGGAACATATTTCCCGCCAGGCACTTCATGCCTGTAAGCTCGGCTTCTTTCACCCGATCACCAATGAGTGGATGGAGTTTCATTCTGATATGCCCAAGGATATGCAGGACCTTATAAACGCATAAGCGGTTCTGCTAAATATCAGTCTTATCTTCTCTCTTCGATCAGGTTCTTTGCCAAGACACGGGACATGGCATCACCGGAATTACCGGAAAGAAGTCTGGCCACTTCTGTGATCCGTCCTTCCTCGTCCAGCTTCTGCACACGGGTTTTGGTACGTTCCCCGCTCTGATCCTTTGAAATAAAGAAATGTGCTTGCGCCGCAGCCGCAATCTGTCCCATATGCGTTACGCAGAACACCTGGTGATACTTGGCTAGTTTCTTCATAGCTAAAGATACCGCCTTGGCAGCTTCTCCGGAAATACCTGCATCCACCTCATCAAAGATCAGTACCGAAGTCTGGTCTGCACGGGCCAGGATCGTCTTGATCGCCAGCATGATACGGGCGGCTTCGCCTCCGGACGCCGTCTTGGCCAAAGGTTTCAGATCCTCACCCTTATTTGCCGTAAAGAGGAATTCCACTTCATCATATCCGCTCTTACTGAAGAACCTTTCTTTCGGACGCTTGGTAAAGCATACCTGGAAAGAAGCATGCGGGATCTCCAGTCCCGAAAGTTCTTCCACGATCTGCGAAGATAACTTCTCCCCGGCTTTTTCCCGGATCGCATGAAGTGTATCCGCCAGGACAAGAAGTTCCTGTTCGATCCGGACACGTTCCGCATTCAGCTGCTTTAATCTAGCATCGCCATGACTTAACAAATCCAGTTTCTTCTTAGCTTCATCTAAGAACGACTGCATTCCTTCAAATGTCCCGCCGTACTTGGCCATACAGTTACGAAGCTTTTCCAATCTGGCTTCCACTTCATCATAAGATTCTTCTTGTGAGATCTCTTCTTTCCGAAGATCCGTATGCATGCCCTCCAGATCCAGAAGGATCGAATGGAACTGTTCTGCCGGAGCTTTGAACTTGTCATCCATCGAAGAAAGTTCATCCAGATGGGAAGCTGCATTCTGAAGTGCACTCATCGGCGAATCAGATTCTTCTCCGGAGATCGCATCCAGCACATAGGACAGGTGAAGATTTCTCTTCTCGGCTGTCTTAAGAAGACGAAGCTTTTCGGAAAGGCTCTCTTCTTCTCCCTCTTTGAAATTCCCTTCTTCGATCTCTTTGATCTGGTAACGCAGAAGATCCTGCATCTGAAGACTCTTCTGCGGATCTGTCTCATACTGTTTTCTTTCCGTCAGGATCGCCCGATACTCCTCAAGCTTATCCTGAAATGCCTGAAGATGCGGTTTGATCTCTTCTCCCAGATACGCATCCAGCATGGAAAGATGGGTAGTCGGATCAAAGATCGTCTGCTGGTCATGCTGTCCATGGATATCCACCAGGAAACTGCCAATACTCTTTAAAACAGAGACCGGCATCGTCCGTCCATTCACACGAACAAGTGAACGCCCGTCCTTAGAGATCTCGCGCAAAAGGATCAGCGTGTCTTCCTCGACTTCGATCCCGTACTCGGAAATGATCTCCGAAGGGATCACGGAAGAAACATCATCAAAGACCGCTTCAATGATGGCTTTATCACAATCTTTACGGACATACTCCCGTCCGATCCGGTGACCCAAAAGCGCTCCGATCGCATCAATGATCAGAGACTTTCCGGCGCCGGTCTCACCGGTCAGGATGTTCAGTCCCGCCCCCGGTGTAAAGGACGCATGTTCCACTATGGCAAAATCTTGTATCGTAAGGGAGACCAGCACTATTTCTTTCCTCAGAAATCCGCATTGGCGCGGTTATTCATATCTTTAATGGTGGCATTGATCGCCAGGGCATCTTCGTTACTTGGCGTGGCAATAAAGATCGTATCGTCACCGGCTATTGATCCGACAACGCCATTCAGATGGATGGAATCCAATGCCGACGCCGCCGCATTGGCCATACCCGGAAGAGTCTTAATGACGACCAGATTCATGGCTACTTCACTCGAAAGAACGGAGTGGGCAAATACAGAAAGAAGTCTTCCCGGTGCCACATCCCCGGTCCGGTCCAGTACACTATACTTGGTCCCTCCGGAAGGAAGCGTCACTTTGATAATTCCCAAGTCCTTAATATCTCTGGAAACGGTTGCCTGTGTTACCTGCCAGCCTTCATTCTCCAATGCTCTGGCCAGATCTTCCTGGGTGCTGATCTCTTTGGCACGGACCAGTCGAAGCATACATTCCTGTCTTTCATTTTTCGCCATTTTCATAGAAACTACCTCTTGCACGGATCTTCTGACGCACGGTCTGATAGAAATTCTTATAACCAAGTTGCTCGTTTTTGTTT
>CADBGD010000149.1 GCA_902794115.1 Oscillospiraceae bacterium | reverse complement strand
GATGCCATTGTCTGTGCCAATGACTATTCGGCTGTCGGATTGATCGATGCCTGCCACAAACGCGGAATCGATATTCCCGGTGACTTTATCGTGACCGGCTACGATGGACTGGAGGAAGCATTTCAAGGCTATCCTTCCATCACGACCTGCTCGCAGCCGTTCTATGGATCCGGCTATGAAGGCCTCTATACTTTAAAGCGGATGTGGGACGGCGAAGATGTCGGCGTCAATCACATGATCCACTGTGAACTGGTGTGCAACCAGTCCTGCGGATGCAAATCCATGAACACCTATAACGTGGAAGATATACGAAGCATGTATATCCGCAGGCTTGACCGCGTGTCGGAACTGGCGCAGTCGACCACCAGCCTGATCCTCAGTATTTCCAATGCCCAGACCATGGAAGAATGCTTTAATGAGATCACCCGCTGCTCCGGTATCGAATCCGGCTTTACGGATATGCTTTTATGCCTGGCTCCCGACTGGCAGAACCAGCGTGTGATCCCTCAGGATTTCGCCAAGCAGGATGAAGAGATGTCCGTGGTTGCCGGCTTTATCGGCTCTACTCCGGTCAAGCACGAAACCTTCAGAAAGAAGGATATTCTGCCGCCAAGTCTTCTCAAAGATCCGAATCCGTATTATATTTTCGCGATCCACCATCTGCAGTATTACATGGGGTATCTGATCGTCTCGCCTCAAAATAATGCACATGAATCTCTGTTCATGAAATCCTGGATCGTAAACTTAGGTTCCATGCTGGAGAACTGGCGTATCCGGCAAAAACTGAATCTGGCGCTGCAGCGTATGGAAAACCTCTATAACCGGGATATGCTGACCAACCTTTATAACCGTCACGGATACGAGACATTCTTCGAGGATTTCTTTGAAGAATGCCAGAGAAAGCGCATTCCCATCGGTGTCATGATGATCGATATGGATGACCTGAAAATGGTCAATGACAATTACGGACATGCCGAGGGTGACTACAGCCTCTGTGCCATTGCCGACGGCATGCGTTATTCGGCCATTAACGGAGAAGTGTGTCTCCGTACCGGCGGCGATGAATTTGTCGTACTTGCAAAGAACTATTCCGAAGCTAAGGCCGCCACCTATGCCGAGACCCTCCGAGGGTACATTTCCGAAAGAATCGCCCGGCATAAGAAGAACTATACCTTCTCCATCAGTATTGGCACCTGCATAAAGATCCCTCCGGAGAAAAAGGCAGCTTCTTCTGAAAACGATGCATCAGAAGAAGCCGAAAAAGCAATGATCCGCGCCTATTCCGAAGAATATCTGCGTATTGCAGATGCCAAGATGTATAAGGAAAAGAAATCCCACAAAACCGGTCGGGATTAATTCCTCGTTATCCATATTCCTTCACGCATGGATTATTTTAGACATTGAGCTCCTTGGTTGCAATTTCATCAATAGAAGTAGTCTTGCCTTCGATTGGTTTCCCGTCGTTATATTTATGCCAGGCCCTGTGCGGTGCACTTTCGAAATCCGACAAGAAAAGCACGCCGATTAAACCCGTCAGAATGGTGATGATGATCCACACCACAATCAGAAGCAGCACGGATTTCTTTCCAGCTTTCACCAAAAGAAACATACCGCCTGCCCACACCAGTAAGCAAACTACAACCGTAATCGCCACGTGCCAATAGGCCGGTGACGAATGCGCGATTTCACCGATTCGTTCTTCTGACTGAACCTGCATATTGACGAGCAGCATAGTTATTATTCCGCAAAGAATAAGCCACAAAGCGTATGCACACCAAAAAGGGATCGATCTTCCGGCAGATGCTTTTTCTCTCATTTCGTCTTTCCTCCGGTTATGTGGCATCGAGTTCTGGTATGACTTGAACCAACGCTGTATTGTGCTCTTGTATCTTCGATGGTTTTTTCCTGTTGTCCATTCTGATTATGAATGCTTCGCGGTCAATCTCAGAGGCAACAATGGCGCTGACGACAGCAAATAAAGCAACGAAAATCACGCATTCCACCACCATGGCGGATGCACTTTTCCTTCCTTCCTTTATCAGAAGAACAGTGACTCCTACAAGAATCAATACACATACGATAACGGCTACCACCGCTTTCCAATAGGCCGGCGATGATTTCGTGGATTCTCCGATCGATTCAAGACTATCCACACAACTGTATACAAACAATCCTGTGATCAAGCCGCCGGAAATGAGCCAGAACAGCAGAACACACCATTTTCCGAAAGATAATCCTGCCAGTTCCCAGTCTCTCATTTCAGTTTTTTCTCCAGTTCATCCACAATGATCTGCAAAGCCTTGATGCGGGCATATTTCTTATCTACCGATTCCAGGATATGCCACGGTGCAAACTTGGTGGCGCCAGTCTTCTTCGGTGATCTTCCACTGCTTTTCCGGAGTGTTCTGACGTTCGGTAAATCTTTCCAACTGGGTATCTTTGTCGATCTGCACCCAGAACTTGATGATCACGGCACCCCAGTCATCCAGTTCTTTTTCAAATTCATTGATTTCGTTATAGGCGCGTTTCCAGTCATTTTCAGAACAGAATCCTTCGATCCTCTCCACCATGACGCGGCCATACCAGGTGCGGTCAAAAATCGCAACATGACCGTTTTTCGGAAGACGTGTCCAGAAACGCCACAGATAGTGACGGGCTTTCTCATGCGGTTCGGGGCTGGCGATGGGATGCACTTCATATCCACGCGGATCCAAAGCTTCGGTGACGCGCTTGATGTTGCCGCCTTTTCCTGCCGCATCCCAGCCTTCGTACGCGATAATAAGCGGAACACGTTTTCTGTAGAGTCGGTTATGAAGTTCTTCCAACCTTCCCTGAAGCTTATCCAGTTTCTCCCGGTATTCTTCTTCGGTCAGTTCTTTTCCTTCCAAAGGAATATCCTGAAGTTTCGGCATCTTCTTTAACGGGAAAACATTCTGGATCAAAGGCACGGCAAGCGAGTGATTCTGAAGGGCAATGTCGATACCTTCGTTCAGTCTTTCCAGCACCTGAAGTTCGGACCACTTCTCCGACTTGGCATCGATGATGTACCAGGGTGCCGAAGAGGTGTCGGTATCTTCCATGTACTGTTCATAGATCTTCTCGCACTCTTTATAATGCTTATTCTGCCAGATATCACTGTCACTGATGCGCCACTTGGTATCCACGTCACCCTTGAGTTTATCGATACGCTTCTTCTGCTCGTCTTCGGAAATATGCATGAAGAATTTCAAAAGCAGATAGCCGTTATCCAGAAGCTGTCTTTCAAACCTGCGGATACTGGCAATGCGCTGCTCGTAGAGAGCATCCGACATACTGCCGTCGATTCTTCCCTTCACCACTTCATTCATCCAGCCGGTGTTATAAAAGCAAAATTTTCCGGCCTCCGGAAGCGCGGAAAAATATCTCCAGAGGAAAGGCATTCTCTTTTCCAGATCCGTCGGCGCACCAAACGTGGCGGTCTTATAAAAACGGGGATCGATATTATTGATGACGCGGCCGATCAAAGTGCCTTTGCCGGCCGTGCCCCAGCCTTCCACAAGGACCGCTACCGGGAGTTTCTTCTCTTTGATCTTCTGCTGGATCGCAAACAGGATATCCTGCTGTTCCTTAAGACGCGCTTTCAGTTCTTCCTTCTCGGGTTTCTCATTCAGGTAAGCACTCTTTAACATAGACGACCTCCTTTGCCGGAACATGGCATTTCAGGTGGGCGGATATCGGAAAATAAGACATCGGATCAGTTCCACTGTCGATATGTCCATTTTATCACGCATGAAAACGCGTTTCCTTATTCTCGGGGAAACGTTAACTAAATCTTTAGATTTTAAAAAGTGGTGCTTACAGGATAGATGACTTACAAGATCGGAGAGATCAGTCGCAGGATCAGACGCAGAAGTCTCCAGCCGCGCCGGTAACTCAGTTCTTCCGGCAGAAGCTCATCCGATACTTCAAAGGATTTTTGGAGATCGTAGTATACATCGTGGACAGTATCCGTTCCGACCATCCATACCGCACTTTCAAAGTGCAGGTAGAGGCTTCGGTAGTCCCAGTTAACGGAACCGACGATGGCGGCCTTATCGTCCACGACCATGGTCTTACTGTGCATAAAGCCCGGAGTGTACTCATAAATATGCACACCGGCCTTGACCAGTTCACGGTAATAGGAACGGGTCGCCTGATGGATCATCCACTTATCGTATTTACTCGGTGTCACGATACGTACATCAATGCCGCTTTTCGCTGCCAGGCAGAGAGAAGCGATCACGTCTTCATCCAGGATCAGATACGGGGTGCTGAAATAAATCGACTTTTCCGCAGAGGTGATCATGTTCATATAGACATTTTCACCGACCCGCTCCGAATCCAGCGGAATGTCGTTATAAGGCTGGACAAATCCTTCTGTCCGGATCTCGCATTTCTTATCCTTCCAGGGATAAAAGGCGGTAAATTCTTCTGCTTCCAGTTCATCACTGGACCACATCTGAAGGAAAAAGCCGGTCAGGCTCCAGGCGCCTTCTCCTTCCAGCATCACGGCAGAGTCTTTCCAGTAGCCGAATCTTTCTTTTTCATTGACGTATTCGTCAGCCAGATTCAGGCCGCCGCAGAAAGCCACTTTACCATCGATGGCAGTGATTTTTCTGTGGTCACGGTTATTCTGGATAGTGGTAAAGAAGGGACGGAAGGAGTTAAAGACCTTGCACTGGATCCCAAGAGAATGCAGGTACTGCGGATAGTCCGACGGAAGGCTCAGAAAGCATCCCATGTCATCGTACATGATACGCACGATCACACCTTCACTGGCCTTTTCTTTCAGGATCTCCAGAATGGAATTCCAGAACTTTCCATCATCGATCGTAAAATACTCCATAAAGATATAGCGCTTCGCTCCGCGGAGTTTTTCAAGAAGGACCGGCCAGAATTCTTCGCCTGGCGAAAGATATTTCGTCTTTGTGTTTTTATAGATCGGAAAGTGCAGGTTTCGTTCCAGATATTCTACGTTTTTCGCATAGTGGGGATACTTCTGCTGAAGTTCCTTTTTTGCCTCCGGATCAAACGGGAAATATTTCTCGGTATCTTTTACGATCTCTCCCAGATTCTGGGCATACTGGTTGTTATTCATCTGGAAGTTCAAGAACACATAGAGCACGCCGCCGAAGACCGGAAACATCAGTATCAGAAAGACCCAGATCAGGCGGTATCCGCCCTTGTCATTTTTGCTGACCACATAGAGGGCCACGATCACAGAGATGATACGGAACAGAATAGATGCGACTTCGGAATAAAGTGTTCCTGCCACGACCAGAAAAATGAACGAAGCGATTTCGACAAGCAGGATCAGAATGATCACCGCGCGTCTCATTAATAACGATTGAAACCACTTTTTCCGCATGTTTCTCCTCCAAAATCCCCCTTATACAATATAATTATCAACAAACTGAAAATTAAGTCAAACCTTTCTAGGATTTTTTAACCGACTGATATAAAATTGCAGTATAGAAAAACAGAGGAGCTGATCCTATGAATACTAACCGGAAAACCCGTTCTTTTTCACCGCTTTCACTGCTGCTTTTGATCAACTATATCGTTGCGGCAGGCATCGTTTATCTGGTTTATGTTTCCGGCGGTTCCCCAAATATCTATTCGAATCTGATCCTGATCCCGATCGTACTGACCTCTTTATATTCTCCGGTCTGGCACAGTGTTCTGTTTTCCGCACTGAGCGGCCTGGCCTTAGGTCCGCTTGTGGAATATCTGGTCAACAAAGATTTCGGCGGCGCGCTTTGGGTAGTCCGTCTGATCGTCTACATCGCATTAAGTATTTTCATTTCCTGGATCTCCACCAACAACAGAAAAAAAGAGCAGCACTTCGAGTATATGGCAACTCACGATCCGCTGACCGGTCTTCCGAACTTTAACTGTATTCCGGATGCCACCATTCCATCAAATGGCGCCCTCTCTCTTCTGATGCTTTCCTTTAACGAAGACAGCGATATCCAGGGTCTTTTCGGAAACGACTTTTATCAGGCCACCGTTAAGCGTATCTCGGATGAGCTTTTGGAGCTTTTGCGACCGTATCCGAATGCCACTTTATATAAAGGTTCCGATCTGAACTTTGCAATCACAGTCCAGCATTTTTCCGGCGAAGAAAGTCTGGAAAATATTCTGGCGGCGATGCACAATCTCAGTGGCGTCCTCATCACCGTAAACAACATTCCCGTTTATATTTCTTTCCGTATCGGCTTTACTGTGATCCAGCCGTCCGGCAGCATTTCCGAGGGCATGCAAAACGCAAATGTGGCTCTCCGTTATTCCTTCCTGAAGGAGCAGGAGATCTCCCGCTACACCGAAGCCATGCGTGACTATTACCGCGGCACCGTAAGCATCGCCAGTGAATTTTCCTCGGCCATTACAAATGGAAACGTAAAGGCATCCTATCAGACGATCCATGATGCAAAAACCAGGGAGCCCATCGGTGTAGAGATCCTGGCGAAATGGATCCGCGAAGACGGGACAAAGATGACTGCAGAGGAATTCGTTCCGATCCTGCAAAAGACTTCCTGTCTCCACAAGCTGACGCTCTTTATGGCGGAAGAATCTATGCGGTATGCCGCCCTTCCGGCAAACAAAGATTACCGCTTCAGCATCAACTATTCCGCATCGGAACTCAATGAAAGAAGCGTTATGGAATTTGTCCGCACCGTAGAAAATTCCGGCATTGATCCGGATCGTGTCATGGTGGAACTGACAGGTGATTTTCCCGACGACATGTATGTTTTACGGGAAAACATCAAGTTCCTGCACACCCACAAGATCCACATCGCCGTTGATTACTTAAGCCCCGTCTTTTCTACTGTGGCGATGCTCGGAGATATTCCGATCGACGTCATTAAGATGGGCCGCCAGCTGACTTCCCACGTGAACCAGAAGCGGGGGCTGTCCCTGATCTCGAGTATCGTATCTTTTGCCCATGCCAACGGGATCCGTACCGTTGCCGAAGGTATCGAGAACGAATCCGCTGCCCGTGCCTGCACCGAGGCCGGAGTGGATTATCTGCAGGGTTATTATTTCAGCGTGCCGACCTTGATCCGGGATGAAAGTGAAAAGACTTCTTCCGGGAACAAAAAAGAGGAACCTTCCGATTCCTCTTCCCAGGTGCGTCCTGTACAGATCCGCGAAGTGACTACT
>CADBGD010000148.1 GCA_902794115.1 Oscillospiraceae bacterium | reverse complement strand
AAGGCAGTGTACTGCATTACCGATGCCGGTCGAAAAGAACTGAAAAAGACGATTTGCGACCTTTTCGAGAGGGTCGATTATGATTCTGTCTGGTTCTGCCTGGCCGTGATCTTCTCGGATGTGCTTACTAAGAAAGAACTGGAAGCCGAGAAGAAGAAGAGACAGGCGATCCTGGACGAATACGAAGCCGGGACGAAAGCTAATAAAGAGCAGATGCTGGCGCATAAGATCCCGTATTCGGGCATCTGCGCCATCGACCGCATGATCCACATCATCGAAATGGAAAAAGAGACATTGAAACAGCTGTAAGTTCGGATCGGAAGTCGAAAGTCTCTTCAAAAAAGGAGAACAGACGTGACTGAATCAGAACTTTACAAAGAACTCGGAAATCTTCCGTGTCCTCGGGAAAAGAAGACCGGAGTTTGTGCGGCCGTACCTTCCTGAACTGCAGAAGCTTTCTGAGACAGATGAAAACCGCGTTGTCCGGATCCACGCGTCTGGTGCGATCAGGGCAGCTGGGTTGTTTTAGATATTTCCACCAACTTGGTGGAAAATTGACTATATCACAAATCTGCCCCAAGTTGGGGCAGATTTTGCATCTTCAGTCATCCCCCCTGTTTGTGCATATTTCATTGCAATTGGAACGCAAATATTGCACTATGTTATGGATGGAGGTGTGGCGTGAGTATTGTACGGTATATCGATGAGACAGATGATAGACTGGAGATCAGCAATGTCTATGAGCAGAGCTGGAAGTCTGCATATAAGGGAATCATTCCGCAGGATTATCTGGATAGCATTCCATCCGGAAGATGGGCGGCGAAGGTGGATAATCCTAGTTGGCATACACTGGTATGTGTTGAAGATGAAAAGATCGTCGGAACAAGCAGTTTTTGTAAATCGAGATTTGATGCGTTCCCAGGCTATGGTGAAGTGATATCCATCTATCTTTTGCCGGAGTATGTGGGACGCGGTTACGGAAGACAGTTGATGGAAAAAGCGTTAGCCGAGCTCAAGCAAATGGGATATAAGAAAGTAATGCTTTGGGTGCTGGAAGAGAATACGAATGCCAGAGATTTCTATGAACGAATGGGATTTCAATTGGCATCCGAGGTCAGAGACGATTCGATTGGCGGCAAGAGTATACGAGAAGTGAGCTATGAAAAAGACATGTGAAATCATACGTTGTATGGAAAAGCACTGGCTGACTTCCGAGGAGGCGTTTTCGATTTATGCGCCATGCATGTATCAGCCGACTAATGAGGATTACAAAGCGCTGATGGAGAAGTATTTATCGGATCCGTCGGTGAAGATATTCGTGTGTGATATGGATGGTGAAAAGACCGGTATTCTGGTGATGAAAGAGATAGAAGCAGCTGAAGGGTCAGAAACGGGAGTTGAGGCGGAGATCCTGGGGATTGCTGTGAGAAAAGATCTGCGCGGAAAGGGAATCGGAAAAGAGATGGTCTGCCAGGTGATGGAGACTGAGCACCTCAAGAGGATCACGGCGCAGACAGACGACGATGCGATCGGATTCTACCGAAAAAGTGGTTTTGAGGAAGAAAGAGTCGTGATCGAGTATCCGAATGGATCTGTGGTCCGATATAATTGTGGAATGACTATTGAATGATCGCCTTCCTAGTGAGACTTTATAAACTATTAGGACAATGACAGAAGATAAGAGAAACTCTATACTAAAGAACAAAAGTGATTCGTAAATCGAATTTGTAGGGAGGAAGTAAAATGGCGGAGAGTTTTCTGTGTTTGATGGCGGATCTGGATGAAGGTGTCCAGAAGAATATGTCGGATTGGTATGCCGAGATCAAGAAAGAGGGCTTTACCGGAACGCAGACTCCGAATCTTCCTTACCATATTAGTTTAGCGACATATCCTCTTGAGATGGAAGAAGAGGTACTCGAGAAGGTCAGGAAAGTGGCGGCAGAGTTTTCGCAGGTGGAAGTAGACCTGAGCCACATCGGCATGTTCGCCGGAGGATCTGTGCTATTCGCGGCGCCGGATAGGAATCCGCAACTGGATAAGCTTCAGGAAGCCTGCCAGATGGGTGTGCCGCAGCAGTACGGGTTTACTCCGCATACTACGATCCTGATCGATGATCCGGAGATCGTGCATGCTGCGCTTCCGACTTTCGTAAAGTGCTTCCGGCCGATGATCGGAAGGATCACGAGGCTGCACCTCTGTGCTTTCTGGCCGACAAGAGAGATCGCGGCGCTGGAACTGAAGGAATAAATCATCGCTTGATTCGCTGGTTTTGAAGCACCGGTTTTGAAACATCAGATATAAAACACTTGACGACAGATAGGTAACATGTTACACTTTCTCACAAGAAAGGTAATGTGTTACCTATCTGTGTATTGTAAGAAATGAAAGCGAGAAGGATATATGAACTACGATGAAATGATTAATAACAGTCAGGTCACATTTGGAGACATGCCCCCGCAGCCGTTCCTGCTCGGACTTCTCAGTGCTTTTGATAACCGGTTCCAGGCCAGTGCGGATACTTTCTTTAAGGAGATAACGTGGAAGCAGTTCTTCGCGATCATCTGCATCAATCTTTGTAAGGAGAGTCCGACGCTCAATGAATTATCGGAGATCATGGGCAGCTCTCACCAGAACGTCAAGCAGATCCTCAATAAGCTTTCGGATAAGGGCTTTGTGGAGATGATCCAGGATGAAGAAGATAAGAGAAAACAGCGGATCGTTTTGACAAAGAAGTGTATCCGTTTCTGTAAGAAGAATGACGAGCAAAGCCAGGCAATCATTGGCAGGATCTTTGACGGGATCAGTGAACGAAGTCTTGCGACGACGATCAAAACGATCATGAAAATGGAAAGGAACATCAGTGAACTATGAAGGAATTGAAGCAAAAGAAGAGGAGGTGGTGGAAGATGGTCCTGCTTATTCTTCTTTCAATTCTCGCATTGATCGTGATCTGGTTTCTGATCCCGTATTCTCCATTAAAAACACAGTTTAAAAAGGATATCCGCTCTCTTCAGAAAGAGACAATATATGAAAAGAATGACCTGTTTACGAAGGATGAATTCGCCGGCCTTCCGGAGCCGCTCCAGAAGTATGTGGAGGCTTGCGGCTATATCGGGAATCCGAAGATGAACTGGGTATGCATGACATATGATGATGTGGATTTTAAACAGGGAAAAGACGGTCCCTCTTTGAAGATCGACTACACCCAGTATGATTTTGTTTCCACACCCTGCCGTATGGCTTTTATTGACAGCAGTATGTTCGGTGTTCCCTTTGAAGGATATGATTCCTATCTGGACGGAAAAGGCGGAATGAAAGGTGTAGTCGGAAAACTGGTCACGATCTTCAACGAAACCGGACCGCAAATGGATCAGGCATGCCTGGTTACGTATCTGGCGGAAAGTCTTTTTGCACCATCTATTCTTCTTTCAGACTACATTACCTGGGAAGAAATCGATGCCTATCATGTAAAAGCAGTGATCACTTATGGCGGACAGACAGCGTCAGGTGTATTTACTTTTAACGAACAGTACGAGTTTGTCTCTTTTACAACAGAGGACCGAAGTGCCACAAATTCTGATGGCGTGATCGAACACATACCGTGGACGGCATCTTGTGACCGGTATCAGGTGGCGGAAAACGGGATTTCCTATCCCACTTCTTTTTCGGCTACATGGCACTATCCGGATGGCGATTTTACCTATTTTGACGGGGAAATCTCCAGCGTATCGTATGATGAATAAACATATATTCAAATCCAAATATGTGACTAAGACCTCGGCTTGACGGGGAAAAGAGAATGTGTCACACTGGATTTCTTCGACGACAAGGAAAGGACATTTTAGAAACATGAAGACATTAGTTATTTATACATCACAAACAGGATTTACCCAAAGATATGCGGAATGGATAAAAGAAGAAACGTCGGCAGACGTTCTTGACCTGAAAGAGGCAAAGAAAAAGAAGGCGGATTATTTCCAGTCTTACGATGCTATCCTTTATGGTGGATGGGCAAATGCCGGAAAGGTTACGGGAGCCAAATGGTTCTTTGGAAAGGCAGCTTCCTGGACAAGTAAGAAACTGGGATTGTTTGTGGTGGGCGCAAGTCCGGCAGACAATCCGGAAGCAAAGACCATGATGGATAAAGCGATCCCCGAAGAAATGAAGAATAAGATGCAGGGCTTTTACCTTCAGGGCGGTCTGAATTATGACAGGATGAGTGCAGGTTCCAGGCTTGCCATGAAGGCACTTCTTTCGATTATGAATCACAAGAAAAATCCGACTGAAAAAGATAAAGCCATGGCGGAAATGATCTCACACTCTTACGATATTTCGGATAGAAAATTTATTGCTCCGATCGTCTCCTACGTTAACGGAACAGTCTGATCTACCCGAATGAACTGCTGTACGCATGAAATGAAGCCGCATATGTTATAATGCAAGAAATGATGTATCCGGTCACGCTATTTGAGACAAAGAAATCGGAGGGCTGTATTATGCCATATGTAATTCTGGGAACAGTTATCACTCTGCTTGGACTTTTTATGATCATTTGTCCGAAGCTTTCTGTTAAAAAGGAATTTCGTGATGATGCCAAAGCCGTATCCGGCATGAGAATCCGTGGCATCGTTGTCCTCGTTTGCGGCGTGCTGGTGTTCGTGATCAACACCATTATGTAATTTGCTGCGATCCGTCCTGAGAGACTAAGGAGCAGGATATGAAACGGAAACTTCTCGCGATCAGTTTATGCATATCCATCTTATTGAGCTTTGCCGGCTGTAAGAAAGATAAGGGAAAGGGACCCGGATCCGGATCCGGTCCGGCCAGTGTTCCCTCTTCGGAAGCCTGGACAGAAGTCAGCGGGCGCGTGGTTTCCGAAACCGATCCGTATTTTGATGTGACTGAAGTGCCTCTTCAGTTCCCGGTCGATCCGGAAAAGAC
>CADBGD010000147.1 GCA_902794115.1 Oscillospiraceae bacterium | reverse complement strand
CCTGAAGAAGCTTCAGAAGGATGTTTTCCACGTCCTCACCAACATAGCCGGCCTCCGTAAGTGTCGTCGCATCCGCGATGGCAAACGGCACATTCAGGGCACGGGCCAGAGTCTGGGCAAGAAGTGTCTTACCGCAGCCGGTCGGTCCGATCAGCAGAATATTACTCTTTGTAAGTTCAATATCATCATTGGAACTGAACTTGGAAAAAACACGCTTATAGTGGTTATATACAGCGACAGCCAGTGCTTTCTTCGCCTGCTCCTGTCCGATGACATACTCGTCCAGCGCCGCCTTCAGCTCTGCCGGAGTCGGCAGATGATCCTTATTGGCAGAACTTGTGTATTTCGGATTGGAAAAACCGATCTCACCCTCCGCGAGGATGGATTCACAGATCATGACGCATTCATTGCAGATATAGATACCCGGCGGGCCTGCAAGCATTCTGGAAACTTCCTGCTCGCTTTTGCCGCAGAATGAACAATGGATAATACCATCAAAATCGAGTACATCGTCGTTGGCCATATACACTCCTTGAACCGGGGCGCACCTATAGAAGAAAGCGCCCCCCTCTACTTACTTTTACCTTATCATGTTACCCGAACTGTCTCATTGTTTCAATGAAGATTACCCGATTTTTTATTACTAATTCTTTTCATTTTAGATCGTGACCCACATGGCCGGCCGGACACAGACCTCAGTCTGGCTTCCGGTATTTCTGGTAGTGATCTGATAAGAGCCGTCGTCTTTCACGATTATAAAGGAATTCTTGTATACTCCGCTTGTACGAAGCCACCACTGGCAATTTCCGCTGAAATCCTTTCCCCCGTTATTTTTGGCAGTATCAGAGATCGGGCACTGTCTGTCCGCATCGGACTTAAAATACTTCTCCGCTTCGCTGTAACTTAGAAGGAACACGTAGTCTTCCACATCGTTTCCCGTATTGGCCATGCTCATCTCTTCCGGGCTCTTCTCGAACTTGACGGTCGACTTATTGATCTGTTTCTTTTCATCATCGCTGAAAGACTTATCATAGAATTCCCCATTCAGCCATGCCCGAAGATCACAATCTTCCCAGAGATACTCTATATTCTCCGTCTGATCATCGACTTGTTTGGCATCGAGGCCTTCTTTCGAAACGATCAGGGCACCATTATCGCCGGTATCCAGCACGATCCACTCAATTTCTTTCCCGCCATAGGATCCGAATGTGACTGTATCCCCCTTTTTCACGGTAAGTTCTGCCGATTTTCCGTTTCCGGTCTTTTTACCGCAGGAACACATTCCAAGCGTCAGGATCCCTGCCAATACTACACTTACAATTTTCTTTACACTTTTCATTTTTGATTCTCCTTACTTTTGCATTTTGTGAGTAATACTTGTACCGCAGACTTCAGATAACATCCGCCAGTCTGGTCTTTTTGTACATATGCTCTTGGGTTCCAAGTCTTATGGAAACAAGCTGCGGCTTTGTCGGATCTTCTGTAAGTTCAGAGCAATAGAATTCGTAGATCACATCGCCGAGTCCCAGGTAATAGTAGTATCGCCCGTGATCGACTGTCCTTCCTGCGATGCAGTATGGTGTTCCCATAATTGATTTGAAATCTTCTTCATACATGCCTAATTCAAGACCGTAGAAATCCAGGTCTGTTCCGATGATGAACAGCTCGATAGCGACAACAACAGTATCATCACTGATGTTATCCTGATTCGTCACAGGCTCTTCCAGGTAGCAGTCCAGCGCATAGTAATTGTCGGGCTGGTCATACACCATGCAGACCATTTCACCCTCCACGACTTCTTCGACCTCAAATCCTTTCGACTTAAGATCTCCGACCGTACATGGCACATCGATCGGATACCCGTTTACTTTCGGGGATTTCATAAGAACAGTCGCATTGGGATCGACTGTACCTTTGGTTTCCGAAGCTTCATCAGAAGAAGATTCTGTCGTGTCGCTCTGGTCCTTCTCGATCTCCACCGGCGCATCTTCGTGCTGTACGTCAGAAACTTTCGTCCGTTCCGTCTCTTTGTTTTCTTTCTTTTGATTTGTAAGTACGAGGATCCCGACAGCCGTTGCACCTGCAAGTACAACAGCAGCGATACCTCCGATTAGAAATTTGTTGGCCATGATCCCTGTTCCTTTCGCGGCTGCAGATGCAGCAGATTTTGTTGCGGCTTCTTTCGCGAGAGCCTTTCCTGATGCGGACAGGGCAGTGGTAAGTGAAGCGGGCATCGCCTTAAAGGGAACCTGCTCAGCTTCTTTGGTAAACAGATTGGTTAAGAATGGTACGACCATAAACAGTTTCGTGTCATTATCTTCTTCATACTTCTCGACCTCCTTCTTGATTTTGTTTCTGGCAAAATTCAGACGGCGGCGGACAGTACCATCCGGAACACCCAGTATTTCCGCGATTTCCTTTGTGCTCATCTCATCAAAATAGAACAGGATCAGTGTTTTTCTGATGTCTTCGGATAACGATTTTTCAATGATATCCATGATGATCCTTCTTGTCTCCTTCGATTCGACAAGTGAATCCGGCAGAAAATCCTCGGGAACCGTCTCGACTGTGTCGAAGAACTCGTCCTCCACATTGTCCGTCTTCGTCCTCGTAAGACGATTCAGAGATCTGTTGGCGGCGACCTTTTTCAGCCATGGTAGGATCTTATCCTTGTCCCTGATGCTGTCATAGGAATTGATCAGGGCAATAAAAGTATCCTGAACGATATCCTGAGCATCATCTTCATTCTTAAGAAGAGAGAATGCTGTCCAGTACACCGCGCGGTAGGCTTCGTTATAGATCTTTTCAAGTTCTTTTTCGGTCATCTGAATTTGCCTCCTTTTGTCCGCATCTATCCTATAGACACGCAACAGATGCGAAATGTTCGCGGTGATCTGAAATATTTTTTGTATATCATACTAAACAGTCTCATTTGCTTCAAGAAATGAATCAGAACGAAAAAAGGCCGTCTCATACGAGACAGCCTTTTTGTGTTCCATCAATTTCAGGGAAAAGGAAGACTTACTCCTCTGTCTTCTCCTCGGAAGCCTCAGCCTCTTTCTCCGCCTTCTTTGTTGTCTTCTTGGCGGTCTTCTTAGCCGGCTTTTCTTCCTTCGCCTCTTCCTTCGGCTCATCCTTAGCTTCAACCTTCTTGGCGGATGCGGTCAGCGCGTCAACTGTCTTTCTGCCGACGATGCTGTCACGGATGAACTGATCGTTGTCCTTGATTCTGGCCATGAAATCATCTTTCTTCATGCCGTACTGAGCTGCGATCTTCTCGGCTTCTTCCTCAACGTCAGCATCAGTCGCCTCGATGTTCAGAGCCTTACCAACTGCTTCCAGAACCAGAGAAGTCTTTACACGGCCTTCAGCCATGGTGCGAAGACCAGCCTTATACTCATCCATGGTCTGACCCATGTACTTGAGGTACATCTCCAGGGCAATACCCTGAGAACGCATACGGTAGCTCTGCTCCTCGATCATGTTATCCACTTCGGTATCAACCATGCAGGACGGAATGTCGACCTTGGCATTCTCGGTAACGACCTTTACGACTTCGTTTTCGAAGCTGTCCTGGGCAGCCTTCTCAGCCTGCTCGTTCTGAGTCTTCTTGATGTCAGCCTTATACTCATCCAGAGTATCGAACTCGGAAACGTCCTTAGCGAAATCATCGTTGAGCTCCGGCAGTTCCTTTACCTTGATAGCGTGGAGCTTGATCTGGAATGTTGCTTCCTTACCCTTGAGCTCTTCAGCGTGATACTCCTCCGGGAAAGTCACTGTGATCGGGAATTCTTCGTCGATGTTGTGACCGATGAGCTGCTCTTCGAAGCCCGGGATGAAGGAATTAGAACCGATCTTCAGATCGTGGCCCTCAGCCTTACCGCCTTCAAAAGCAACGCCGTCTACGAAACCTTCGTAGTCGATAGTAACGGTATCGCCGTTCTCAACTGCACGTCCCTCAACCGGAACCATGCGGCCGTTTCTGTCCTGCAGTCTCTTCAGCTCAGCTTCAACAGTCTCATCTGTCGGAGCGATGAAACGGTAGGTAGCTTCTACACCCTCGTACTGGCCAAGTTCAACTTCCGGCTTAACAGTAACGGTGATGGTGTACTTCATGCCCTTATCTTCACCGATCTCCTGGATATCCAGTTCCGGACGGGAAACGACCTTCAGGTCATGCTCCTTGATTGCAGCGGAATACTGGGGATTTACGAGGATATCAATGGCATCATCATAGAGTGCGCCCTCTCCATAGTACTGCTTTACCAGCTTGTACGGAGCCTTACCCTTACGGAAGCCCGGGATCTGGAAACGATTCTTATTCTTATTGAAGGACTTCATCATAGCGTCCTTGAATTCTTCTGCGGATGCCTCTAACGAGATAACTACGATGTTGTTCTCCTTCTTCTCTACAGATGACATATGTATCTCCTCCATATAATAAATATATATCTAGTCAAACGAATAGATATTTTATCACAGAGTTCTACGTATTTCAATCATCTTTTCTTGTCACTTGATCTCTTTGAGAAGCTCCGCTTTCTTGGAATCAAACTCTTCCTGAGTAAGGACACCCTGGTCCAGAAGTCCCTTCAGCTCCTTCAAAAGCTCCACGTTCTTCTGGGCGCTGTCAGAAATAGCGGAAACCTCTTTTCCTTCATCTGCCTTGGCTTCGACTGCCGAAGCGGCCGATGCATTGAAAGAGGAAGCCCGGCGTGCACTCCTGCCGCCTTCATCCGCATTCCTATTCGCCACTCTCTTTTCTGCTTTTTCCCGTGCTACCTGACTCTGCGTCTTTCCACATCCGCAGGTATGGGAATAGCCGGGATTTACTTTTCCGCAGGAACATACCCAGCTGCCTGGAACATTCGCACTATTCCGGGAAGATCTGGAGCGGGAACCGGTTTCCGCATCGTCTGTAACCGGAAGATTGGAATAAGCGATCAGCGAACTTCCGCTTTTTCCAAGAAGAACGATCATCCAGATCTGAAGAACTATGGCAAAGAT
>CADBGD010000146.1 GCA_902794115.1 Oscillospiraceae bacterium | reverse complement strand
GTGAAGGGACCGCCGAGTATGCCGGCATCACGTACGATCCGGTCTTCGCGGAAAAGGGCGAATTCCAGGTTGAAGGGAAGATGTACCTGACCGCCGTGAAGATGGCCGGCTAACATGTAATCGAAAGGAACCGGTGCGTCTTTTTCCTTTTCGCGATCCGGCAGAGTATAAAGGAAATCCGGATTGTGTACCAGAAGAAGGCGGAAGCCATCGTAGTTTTTGAATTCGTCCGGCATGTAGCCCCAGGAGCGAAGGCCACGCTCGTTATCACTCACGCCGCAAAGAACGAAGGGAGCGGGGGAGTTTTCCGGGATCACACATTTTTCGCGAAGAAGAATGGCGCCCATTTCCTTGAAATCCGCATCTTCCAAAAGCCAGTCATGATTGCCGTAGACAGCGTAAAGCGGGATGTTTTTACCGGACAGAAGGGAAGAAACCTCTGTCAGCATCTTTTTGTCGGATGGACGAACGGTTTTCTTATGTACACAGTCGCCTCCGAATAAGACCAGATCGCAGCTAGAGTTTAAAAAGGTGCCGGCGACCCACTGAGGGGAGCGGAGACAGCCGAATCCATGGGTGTCAGAGAAGAAACCGATAGTAACGGTCTTTCCTGTTTCTTTCTCTTTTGGAAGAGGGAAGATATCTCTTTTATCCACCTTTACATGAGCGGCGGAAAAAACCATGAACAGAAGAAACGCTACACCCAGTAATGCCAGTATTAGAAGGATCTTTAAGGGGGATACTCCCAGCTGAAGCAGAAAAAACTGTGCCTTTGTAGCGATTTCCATTTGTTCCTCCTAAATTGTAGTCAAAAAACATGATACCATATGATATAATCATGTGGAATTGTTTAGTACATGTACAAGAGAATGTGCAAAACGAAGGGAGAGTAGAAGATGGCTGAAATTAAGTCTGAAGTAGTAAAAGAAATCGGTATCCTGTCCACCAGTAAGTCGAACTGGAACCGTGAAGTAAACATTATCCGCTGGAATGACGGTAAGCCGAAGCTGGACATCCGTGACTGGGCTCCGGAACATGAGCGTGCCGGTAAGGGTATCACACTGACAGCAGAGGAAGTTGCCGTTCTTAAGGAGCTTCTGGCGGATTACGATCCGTACGAGTTCGAAGAGTAATTCGATCCTTATTGGAAAGCAGTCTTTTTGGTATCGGGAAGTGAAGAGTCGTGCGAAGTGATATCCGGGCGTTGGTGGTCTCCATATTGTTATTCCTTTTGTGGGGCACGGGCCTGACGTATCCGTTTCGGGCTATTTCCGATCTGATAAGTAATGGAACAGAAGCAGTGGTGGGCAAATTATCTTTGCCTGCCATTGCTTCTGCTGTTTTTATCCTATTAGTCGTCATGGGCATAACCTGTGTCGGCCTTTTGGGAAGTAAGATGGAGATCAGTGAACATCTGGCCCTAGGGCTTTCATTTCTCGGAAGCATCCTCTATAGTGTCAAGGTTTTTACCTCCCGTTCTTTTAGTACAGATGCGATCTTTGTTGCCCTGATCCTCGCTGTTTCTTTGATCCTGGTCCTTCTTTCCAAGACCGAATGGACGCGCTATATCGCGGATGCGTATATTATGGCGCTTCCGGTGTCCATGTGTTATGAATGTGTTTTAAATCCGCTGTACCGTCTTTTGAAAGCGGATATTTATATGTTCTCTCCGTTTATCGTGGTGCCGAAATCCGGCATCTTCTCGAAAGTCGGCGACCTTCTTGGTGTGCCGCTGGTGGCGTGGGGAACTTTTTTCTTTATCATTGCGCTTCTGCCGGTCATCTATACGTCCGGCGGACGAAAAGAAGGCAGGATCAAGCGATAACCGCGATCATCTGATTTTTCTGGAAGGATTAGGGGAGTATGGAAATCTGGGAAAGAATGGAGTTCCTTAGAAAGGAACTGGAGAAACATAACAAGCTCTATTACGAGAACGATGCACCGGTAATATCGGACTTTGAATACGATGCCATGCTTCGTGAACTTGAGGAGCTGGAAGCGAAATATCCCATTTATGCGACACCGGATTCGCCGACCAAGCATGTTGGCGGAAGGGTAAATGAGAAGTTTTCGAAAGTCACTCATGAAGTCCCGATGAAGAGCCTGGGTGATATTTTTTCCAGAGAAGAAGTACTGGAGTTCCTTCAGCGTGTCCGCCAGAGTGTAGACACCGAGGAACTATCCTTTGTAGTTGAAAGAAAGATCGACGGTCTTTCTGTTTCTGTCGAGTATGAAAACGGAAATCTGGTCCGGGCTTCTACACGAGGTGATGGTCTGGTTGGTGAAGATATTACGGAAAATGCCCGTACGATCAAGAATCTGCCGAAGCGTATCGATCCGTCGATCCCATATCTGGAAGTGCGCGGTGAAGTTTATATGCCGTTTGAGGTGTTCCTGCGGGTGAATGAACAGGCGGAACTTTCCGGAGAGAAACTCTTTGCCAATCCCCGAAATGCCGCGGCCGGCTCGCTTCGTCAGCTGAATGCGAAGATCACGGCGGAAAGAGAATTATCCATCTTCGTGTTTAATATCCAGGCGATTCGTGGCCGGGCTTTCCAAAGTCATGCGGAGAGTCTGCGTTTCCTTTCGGATCTGGGCTTTGAAGCCAGTCCCGGATTTATGGAGTGTAAGACCGATGACGAGATCTGGGCCGCCATTGAGGAAATCGGAGAGTCCCGCGGTACTTTGTCTTACGGAATTGACGGCGCGGTCATAAAGGTGAATGAGATCGCCCTTCGGGATAAGCTTGGCGAGACAGCCAAGATCCCGCGCTGGGCAATTGCGTATAAGTATCCGCCGGAGCAGAAGGAGACCCGTCTTCTGGATGTGGAAGTCACTGTGGGACGTACCGGTAAGCTTACTCCGGTGGCGATTCTGGAACCGGTCCATCTGGCAGGTACGACAGTCAGCAAAGCAACCTTGAATAATGAGGATTTTATCCGGGAAAAAGACGTACGCATCGGAGACATGGTCATTGTCCGTAAAGCTGGCGAGATCATTCCGGAGATCGTCTCTGTGAATGTGGAGAAGCGTCCTGCGGAAACCAAGCCGTTTCAAATGCCTGACCGGTGTCCGGCCTGCGGCGAACCGGTATTCCGAAGTGAAGGAGAAGCGGCGCTGCGCTGCCTCAATGAACAGTGCCCGGCCCAGACCTATCGCGCTATGATGCATTTCGCGTCGAAAGATGCCATGAATATCGATGGCGTAGGTCCAAGCCTTATAAACCTTTTGCTTTCAGCCGATCTGATTCACGATGTGGCGGATCTCTATACTCTGGGAGAGAAGAAGGAGGCCCTGATGGTTCTGGACCGGATGGGAGAATCCTCTGCCAATAATCTTCTGGCTGCTATCGAGGATTCCAAGTCGCGTCCGCTTTCCCGTCTGATTGCCGCCCTGGGTATCCGAAATGTAGGTGTGGTTGCGGCAAGAACTTTGGCTAAGTCTTTTGGGTCGATGGATTCTCTTATGAATGCCACTGTTTTGGAACTGGCGGCGCTTCCTGATTTCGGTATGATCACGGCACAGAGTGTGGCGGATTTCTTCGCAAAAGAAAGTAACCGCGAACTGATCGCGAAACTTTCCGGATATGGCGTGAATATGGTGGAAGAAACTTCCTCTTCTTTGGGCGATCCCTGGGCCGGAAAAGTATTTGTCCTAACCGGAACCCTTTCCCGGTATACCCGAAGCGAGGCGACAGAGATCATTTTGTCACTGGGTGGAACGGCGTCCTCTTCGGTATCGAAGAATACATCTTATGTACTGGCCGGAGAAGCAGCCGGCTCGAAGCTTACGAAGGCCCAGAACCTTGGCGTCACCATTTTGACAGAAGAACAGTTTGAGCAGATGGTAAAGGAAGCAAAGGGAGAGTAATGGAAACTCGTAACCGCATCAAAAAACTGATGAGAAAAGTGCTTCGGGACCGGCTGAAAATGGAAAAAGGCATGGCCGGAAAAGTGCTGGATATTGAGAAATGGCCGCAAAAGTGGCAAGATAAGATACAGAAGGCACAGGTCATTGCCGGCTATATGCCGCTTCCCGACGAATTGTCTCTGGAAGAGTTTTGGAAAAGCCCGGCTTTAATCGAAAAACGCAAGTGTTTTCCCCGGGTGGAAGGCGAGAAGATCGTTTTCTATGAGATGGATCCGGATACCTTTACGGAGGGATCCTTCGGAATCATGGAACCTTCCGGTGCTGCCGCTCCGGTCGAGAGGTCGCAGATCGATATCATGCTGATACCGGCTTGCGGATATGGTATGGACGGGACACGGATCGGCCGTGGAAAAGGCTTTTACGACCGTTTTTTTGACGGAGCCGTGACTTGTGAGACCATAGGTGTGGTGCCGGAGGTGGCACTTTTACATGTGATGCCTTCTGACTCTTGGGATCTGCGGGTTTCCGCCGTGGCGACCCAGGAGAGATTTATTGAATGTGAGATAAGAGGAGAAAAGGAAGGAAAATGAGTTATTTCTGGGCGAATCTCGGTGCACATATGCTGATCACCCTGATCCTTCTCATCGTCTTTTTGTGGACGGTGCAGAACAGCCAGCGCTACCGCTGGAAGCGCGGTTTCCTTTTCGTTTTACCCACCGTTCTGATGGTCATTATTCTGGTGCAGGTGGGAGTGTTTGTGGTGCCGCGCATGCTGGATTCCACAACCGTGCTTCGTTCCACTTTCCGTATCGGAGGCGGCACCATAGATAAAGTGAGCTCTCTGAAAGATCACATTGTCGTGGACGGAGAGGAGTATTATGTGAATCCGTTCGAGTTTGACTATGAAGTCGGCGATGAAGTGACGATCAAGTACACACCCTATGCCCATTATGCGTACTCTATTGAAATCGTTGAAGAACAGGAAAATGACGTGTAACTACTGATATATCATATTGAAATGCTTCTTCCCCGCGTGCTTTAATACAGAAAAAGAACGGTGAGGAGAAATGAGCATGGCTACCGATATGATGATCCAGAGAGAAAAGAAGATCCCAAGTCCCGTTGATAATGGCGAATACGGCTTTTTTATCGCCTGTGATGACCGTTCGATCCTAAACTGTGTCAATTCTATGCTGCTTTCATCCGGGGTGGTGGGGTTTTCCGGCACGGATGGACGGATGCATTATCTGATCGATGGCCGGCGCGGCAGAAACTACGCGGTGCAGAAG
>CADBGD010000145.1:584-6793 GCA_902794115.1 Oscillospiraceae bacterium | reverse complement strand
GGAATATGTTTTGACGAGGAAAATCTGTATTTAGTTGTCGAATAATTGATTTAACATCGGATAAAATGAAGAACCAGACTGCACAGTCTGGTTCTTTTTTCGCTGAAAGAAAGTGCGGGAAATGCGATATAATGAAGTGCATGGATTTGCAATATTATTAGTCATATCTAGGAGATGTATATGATCGATTATGAGACAATCGCGCGAAATAACCACAATAGCGGTATGAACTGTTCGGCATCTGTGTACGATGCTCTTGGGATGAATAATCCTCATAAGACAGTGGCGCCACGTCCTCGTTCGGAAGAGGGAAAGTGCGGAGCGGTTCTGGCTGCGGAGCAGACGATCCGGGAAATGGGCGGCACGCAGGAAGATGTTGCTGAGTTTGAAAAACGGTTTACCGAGAAGTTTCACCATCTGAAATGTTCGGAACTTCGAGGAATACTTCGTGGTAAATGTAATGACTATGTGGGTGTTTCCGCATCGATCGTTTCTCAAATGGGAATCATGAAAGAGCAGGAGTAAAGAAGTTTCGAAATGAGTAATAAGGAAATGATTTATTTATCCGAGTTTTGTGATGTGTTTTATGATCCGGAGAAGAACGTGGTCCTGGTTCACTGGAAGAAATACTGTGAACTGGAAACGTACCGTTTGCCTCTGGAAAAAGCACTTCAGGTGATAAGGGAGCACTCCGGCTGTAATTATGTTGCGGATACCAGAGATGGTTTCGAAGATAATCCGCTGGACACGAAATGGGTGGCAGAGTATTTTATGCCGAAGGCAAAAGAATACGGATGCCGGATCATTTATTTCATCATCGATAAGAATTATTCCCTGAAAGATGAACTGGAAGGACAGGAAAAAGATTCGGCTTCGTTACTATTCCCTGAAAGATGAACTGGAAGGACAGGAAAAAGATTCGGCTTCGTTACTTGAATTCCGGTATATCTACGGAATCGATGAGGTATAAAGACTGCGAAAAAAAGGGCTGCCTGCAGGCAGCCCTTTTACGGATTTTATCAGCTGGTCATTAGTCACAGAACTCAACGATCGTTGGACCGGCAGTGACCACAAAATCATAGTTTTCCATTAGTTCAATGTGATCATATACTTTATAGAATTCTCCAGCAGATTTAATTGCTCTGTCCTGTAATTCTTGTTTGTGGGACTCTAAAACTCCTTCCAGCATATAATCATCTGGATTTGTAGAGTGGTACTCCGCTCCGTCTTTCAGTTGAACCTTATACTGCTCAACGTAGGTCTCAAGGCCAAAATGTTCATAGCCGTGCGGCCACGTTTTTTTCTGGTCTTCATTTAAGAGTTCGTATACTATCACGTTTACATCAACAGTATATTCAACCATGGCATAATGCTCCTGGGTCTCCGGTTCCGGGTCTGGTTCCGGCTCAGGAGTGGGTGTGTCTTCCGGTTCTGGATCAGGAGCAGGTGTGTTTTCCGGCTCGGGAGAGGGGGTTGGAGTATTCTCCGGCTCCGGAGTAGGTGTGGGCGTGTCTTCTGGTTCCGGTTCTGGTGTTGGCGTGGCTTCAACTGTGGGCGTCGGTGTCACTACTGTTGTTGCTTCTGTCTCATCAGAAGACTCGGACGTCTCCTCGGTGATAGTCTCCTCTGAAGTGGACGGCTTGTCGTCTTTGTCTTTCTTCTTCTTGTCGCAAGCCGAAAATACTGTTACCATCATGCAAAATACGAGCAAATACGAGATTAGATTCTCTGTCCGTTTATTCACTTTTCATGCCTCCTGGATTTTTAGCGATTTCTATCGCTGGCAAATCACAAGATAATTTTATACCTTTCTGTCAAGTGTGGAAAGGCATGTACGATCCTATAAAAATGTAGGGTTTGAAAAAACGGACATTTCCAGTTTTGCTACAATCAACTGGGCTTTCTCCGCTGAAAGAAAATGCGGGGAATACGATAAAATGAATGCATGGGGTTGCATTTTTTGTCAGAAAGGGTTTGTGTATGATTAAAATCTATTTGGAAGATGGCGAGCTGAAGGTGTCGGGAAACATCGATCTGGGTTATATCGGTGTATTTGAAGATGAGGAGATCGAGATCCTGGATTCTCTGGAAGAGATCAGGGAATGGGAGATTGTGGAGGAACAGCTGGATGAGGATTGCACGGACGATGAACTGATCGCGTTTTTGAATAAGTACTTTAATGACTTTGCCGAGAGGATCTCGAAGAATATCGAGAACATTAACGGGACGTTCCTTCTTCATACCTTTACGGATATGGACAGCTGCGAATCGGATTTTATGATGATCGACGATTTATTTATTGAAGAGAATCTCCGGTACGGAAATGAAGAGGATATCGCGGAGATCTATAATCCGGTAAGACAGGGATTAAACAGTCTGGCGCCTTATCTTGAATCACCGAATGACGGCAGCGTTCCCAAGGGACATTTGGAGAGTGTGCTTCGATCTTACTTTCCGATGTTTAACTTCGACTGCTTCCTGGGAAACATCATTCCCGAGACCATCGGACTGGATGATGGAGAGATCTCTTTTCAGTGCTCGGATGATTTTGACTGCGCCATCTTATGCGGCGCCTATGCGGTAATCGACGGAGAGGATCTGAGCTTTTCCGACTGGCATAATTTCTAAGAAATATATATAATCGTTTCTCGATGGGGATCATGAAAAAGCAGGCGTGAAGAAGCTTCAAAGAGGTGCGATATGAACGTTCGGAAATATACTGAAAAGGATCTGCCTGAGATCATAAGAATATGGAACGAAGTGGTGGAGGACGGCATTGCTTTCCCGCAGGAGGAACTCCTGGATATGGAAAGCGGAAGCGCGTTCTTTTCCGGTCAGAGCTACACCGGTGTGGCAGAAGAGAATGGCCGGATTCTGGGCCTTTATATCCTGCATCCGAATAATGTGGGAAGATGCGGCCATATCTGTAATGCCAGTTATGCCGTTTCAAAAGAATCCCGGGGCCTTCATATCGGAGAGCAGCTGGTCCTGGATTGTCTGAAGATGGGAAAGGAGCTGGGTTTTCGTGTCCTTCAGTTCAATGCGGTGGTGGAAAGTAATAGCCATGCACGGCACCTCTACGAGCGTTTAGGTTTTTCCCAGCTGGGAACTATCCCCGGAGGCTTCCGTATGAAGGACGGGCACTATGAAAATATCTGCCCCTACTATCACGAGCTGTAAGTCTTTCAAGGGCGGGATTTCTATAAAAATGTAGGATTTGATAAAAACCGGCTCTTATAATTTTGCTACAATCAACTGGAATTTTTCCCTGGAGGATTGGGTAATGGCAAAGAAAAAAGCGGATAACGAAGCAAAGAAGATTGGTGACGAATTATATTGCTTTAAGATCGACGATGCTTTTGAAAGTGATCAGGATACCATCGCTTTTTTCTGGCTCTGCATCTATGAGAACTATATGGATCAGGCCGCAAAGTACGATAAGGTCGATGTCAGTGAGCTCAATAACGAATTGTTAAGTGCTTTTTCCACATGGGACATCGAAGAGAACTGGGAAGAAAACAATTTCGGTACCGGTCGCCTGGCCGATCGAAATGCACCTGGCGGTGAGAAGGTGCTTAGGCTTTATAACGGCTACATGGGCTGGATGCTGGTCGTCGAGTTCGAGAATATGGATGAAGAGGAAAAGAAGACCGTGGTCTCCCTTCTCGAGAAATACTATAACCATATTACTTCCGACTTTGATAAGAAAAAGGCGCTGAAGAAAAGAAATGAGATGGCTCTGGAACCGGATCCGGAACCAAAATATGACATCATGGATGTCCTGATAAATGGAAATATTTGCCGGGAATATCTGGAAGACTGCTGGGATGTGTCGTCCTATAACGAAGGGGAAGACTGCCAGATCGATTACTACATAAAAAAAGACGATAATGTCGCCGGCGATACCGCCTATATGTATTCTCACGAAGACGACGAACTCCGAAAACTTGAGATCGTGCACATTATCGCCCGCTCCGCCGATCCGGACGCCTACGATAAACTTCTGGAAGATGACGATGTCCTTCTTAACGGCGAGGACGAATACGGTGCAGACTGCAGCGCGGAATTCATCTTGTTGTGCGACAGTTTCCTGGTGTGGTTTAAAGAAGTCTAAGTATTTCGGAGAATGTTCTCTTTTTTCGCACATTTAGTGCTTTCCCTGCTATGGTATAATCGGTTTTGAAATGATTTGAAAAACCGATGCAAGGAGTGACTTTACCATGGTTTATCAGCAGGCGAAGGATAAGGCGGCATACGCCAAAGAAGCGGCCAATGTTGCGGCGCAGATGCAGAAGCTTCATAAAGACCCAAAGGGAAAACTTGAAAATCACTTCCTGGTGCATATCCTGATCTGCCTTGCCATGATCCTGGCTGCAATCGGACTTCTGGCCTGGGACAGAACGAATCCGATGTTCTGCGGTCTGGTGGGCGCACTTGCAATCCTGATCATTCTTTATATCTGGCGGATCCTTCTTTTTACAAAGTCCATTTCCATGACGATCGCAAGCCAGGGAAGCCGTCAGATCGACATCGATCAGAAGGGCGTGACCAGCCGTTACGATACCCACAGTGTTTCCTATTTCTGGGAAGGGATACACTTCATCCGCGTATTTAAGTTTTCGGTACTGATCCTTCCTAAGAAACCATACCTTTCCGGCATTATCCTGCCGATTGAAAACTTTGAGCAGATCAAGTCCTTTATTTCTGAAAACAACATTCAGGTGGAGATCCTGGAGTGACCGGTAAAAAGGGGGACTTTATGGAAACCATCAGCTTGAACCGCAGATCTATATTTTCCAGGACATCCTGTCTTCTTGTGATGCTGGTGCTTCTTTTGAATCTTTGCGGCTGCGCGGATTTTCTGAAGCAACTGAAGAAAGATTCATATAATCTCAACACATTTATGAACATGGATCAGATCGAGAAGGAGACGAAGGAGGTTTCGGATTCTATCGTCAAGATCCTGGATAAGAAGGATGAAAAAGCACTGGAGGAGTTGTTTTCGGAAGAATCCAGAGAGCTTTGCACGGACTTTGATGCGGGAGTGGAATATCTTTTCGATACCTATGAAGGAAAGAGCAAAAAAGTGTCCGACTACAATTTCGGCGCCAACGAGATCAATTCGCCGCAACGGCTTACGCAGGTCATTTACGGTTCCTGCACTGTGGAAACGAGCAAGGAAGAATACCGCATTTACTGGGCGAAATATGTCCGCTGCAAAGGACTGAAAGAAAGAGCCGGCCTTTGGAGTATCCGGATCGTCCGAGCTGATGAAGATCAGGAAAAGCGGGGAAGCCTCCTTCCGGGAATCGAGCTTCCCGAGTGGACAGACACTTCAGCTCTTGTCGTGGATCTTATCGAGATCATGCATTCGGATGAGGGGATCACTGGAGATCCGTCATCTCTTCTTTCCGATGATCTTCTCGGGAAAATGAGCCCGGAGGAGAAAGATGCCTTTACGACCCTGGCCTGCTCGATCAATCGGGATACCGTATCCACGATCCGTCTGGATAAAAAGGATCCGAATCGTGTCTTTCTGCCCTTTGAAGTTTTAGGAAAAGGTATGTATGTGGCATCCATTACTTGCGACGAAAAGATCACCGGACTTCGTATCACGGAATATATGAAGGAGATGCCTTCGGAAAAAGAATGCCGTGCCGAAGAAGGGGATTTTGAAGGAATCTCGGAGACGGCTGCCTTCCTGAACGATGCCACGGTAAGATATGTTTTTGAGGGAAAAGCACTCTATAAGGTGGACTCGCTTTTCGGGTATGAGACACCGGATAAGAAATCTCTTTCCGGTTATACGGATTCGGAGATCGGCGGCTGGGAAGTCCGAAAGATCAGCTGCGGATGCGATGTGGATCTTTACTGGATCAAAGGCGATGTCTGCTGCCGGGAAAAAGATCTGGACCGCGCCACTTCTTATTTCCGTGACTATAAGAAGGTGGAGTATCACCTGGTCCAGTTCCTTTACGGCGGAAATAAAGACGGATATGACATCGAGTTCGATGAGGATATGTTCTGGCAGATATATGACAGAAAGTACACGGATACGCCTGTGCCCCAGCCTTCCTCTAAAGCCACTGCCGCCTATACTCTCTACCGGACGGACGAGGATAATACCTTTTCCTCCCGATACCTGATCTACATCATCGACGGGCAGGGATATATGGTGGTGTATCACGGCATCAAGGAAGAGGATGACT
>CADBGD010000145.1:0-556 GCA_902794115.1 Oscillospiraceae bacterium | reverse complement strand
CGGACGAGGATAATACCTTTTCCTCCCGATACCTGATCTACATCATCGACGGGCAGGGATATATGGTGGTGTATCACGGCATCAAGGAAGAGGATGACTTCTATCCTCTGAGTGACGAAGAAACCGAGTATGTGAAAGCTTTCGCAGAGGAATACTGCACATAAGGAGAGAAAGGAAACGATATGGGCTATATTATGGATCTTCGAAAAGTACTGGGACACCGGCCGATCATTATTCCGGGTGCGGCAGTGCTTTTCGTAAATGAGAAAAACCAGATTCTTCTTCACGAGCGGGCGGATAACCATATGTGGGGATATCCGGGCGGGTCGATGGAGCTGGGCGAAAGTTTTGAAGACTGCGCAAGAAGAGAAGCCTTTGAAGAGTCCGGACTGATTGCCGATAAACTGGAGTTCTTTGATCTGGAATCGGGGGAGCCGACCCACTACACCTATCCTCACGGGGATGAGATCTATGTGGCCGGAGTCCTTTATCTCTGCCGGGAATACCACGGTGAATTAAAGGCACAGGAAGAGGAAGTGGTGCAGCAGCGTTTCTT
>CADBGD010000144.1 GCA_902794115.1 Oscillospiraceae bacterium | reverse complement strand
GATCTGCGCATATCCGCTCATCTGGGCAGCGGCCACGAAAATGGCATACATATCATCATAGTCCGCCCAGGGCGTGTGCATTTCAATGGCACAAAGGAAGAAACGGATCAGATCTTCCAGCGGCATGCCGGACTGATAAAGCACATAGCAAAGGTGGGAGACCAGAGAGTTATTGACGTGCACGCCGCCGTTATCCCGATATCCCCGAAGTCCCAGAGGAGACGGCGGAAGATAGTTCTGGTCACCGACATACATGGGCTGGTTGTACTCGTACGGATTACTCATAGAACGGCAGACATTTCCGGAAGTCTCGCCCATGAGCCAGGTAGTGTCGGAGGTCTCCCCCATATACATCTCACACATATTGCCCATGATGTCACTGAAAGCTTCGTTGATGGCACCGTATTCATTGGCGTAGATACTTCCCTGCCGGCAGTAATTCGTCACGCCGTGGGTATACTCATGTCCCAGAATATCAAGGCTGTAACCGTAGGTGTTGCATTCCGCCGCGCCGAACAAGGACCATCCTGCGGTCACGCCCATGTTGCAGGCATTATTGACAGGGGTTCCGTCCTGATCGCAATAGCCCATCAAGATCAATATCGGCATGCCGAATCCGTCTGTAGACTCGATATTGAATTTCTTATAGAAATCGTAGGCCAGAATGTAGTTGTAGTAGGTGGCAAGGTAATTATCCGGCCAGGAATTGGCGGATGCCTGACACTTGAACACCAGATTATCGTTGTTATATACGAACTCATAAAAGTCCGCCATAATGATCTTTCTGCTCGGATCTGCCAGATAATACATTCCGTCATTGGGGTTATAAGAGATCGGCACGGTAAAGGTAAAATCCTCACCGTTACGGTCGATGGTAAATGTCATATCTGTCGGCTGCATGTCTTTGAAATAGCTCTCATTTCCATAGTCGACGAACTGACTGTCATCCGGTAAAAATCCGGTCGGATAGGAACGGATATAGTTTCCGTCAAAGTCGACGAAGTGCACGATGTACGGCATATCAAAGGAGATCCCTGCCGACGGGTTGTTGGTATATACCTGGAAGCAGTGCTCCGCGTTGTACTCATACTGGAATGACGTCTTTTTCGTATACTGGGAATAGACAGTATATCCGTCTCCCATGCGGGAAAGAACGACCTGTTCCGCCTGGGCCTCATCGATCGTCGGCGGGGTGATCGTATAATCCAGATTTGTCGCAAGGGACGACTGCTGATCGTATAATCCAGATTTGTCGCAAGGGACGACTGCAGTACATATGGATATCCTTCCTGATCCAGCGCGATCTTCAATGTGGCACTTAAAACGGTGCTGTCATCTTTCAGCTGCTGGTAGGTAAAATAGGTGCATCCTTCGTAAGTGGCGCCATATACGGCAAACGGGAAATAACCTGTCTCCAGGCCCAGAAGTGTCTGAAGTCCTTTAATGGCATTGATGGCATCGTCGGCATCAGTGACCGGACGATGGAAGAAACGTCCCACGATGGTACTGACATATCCGTCATCGTTTCGGACGATAATGGCGCTGTTATTATTCATCGCCTGAATATCCTGTTCCGTCAGGATCGGAATGACTTCCGGCGTCGGAGTGGGCGTAGCTACAGGACGTACGCTGGTATCCCGCTGGGAAGGTTCCGTCGGTTCCTCAGTCTCACTGGGTTCCGTAGTAGACATCTTATGTTTCTCATAAGTCGTCTCCTTTTTCTTTTTCGATTTGGTGGTTTCTTTCTGCGAACAGGCCGCTCCGAATAGACTCAAAACCAAAAGCAGAGCCAAAAGCCTCTTTCTACGTACATCCATGAATAATCCCCCCTTCACTTGATGTAGAACTATACATTCTCATTATGACAAGCAAAAGTTGCCAAAAGAAAAACCGTATGTGAATAAATTTTTTCAGATATTTGGAAAAAGGGATTTTTACTTATGGAAATGCACTTGTGGCCTGACCTTTAGGCGTTCTGGCTCTTAAGAAGTGCTTTTTTCTTATTTCTTCTCTCCTGATAGATATACCCGAAGATCACGATTCCGATGGTCAGGGCAATACAGGAATAAAAGGAAATACCACGGGAGATCAGTTCCAGATTGGCCGGGCTTGCCACATCTTCGATCTGGGTAAGTCCGCTGATCAGAAGATAATCCGCCACGCCCATGCCGCCGGGGATCGGAAGACTATAGACACCCACCAGCACCAGGCACTGGGCGCTGATGACCGCAGGAAGGTTATCCCAGGAACCGCCGAAAGCCAGATACACCAGAACTGTCGTACTGACAAGCGAGAGACGCTGCAGAAGGTTAAACCCGAAAGCCACGCCCATGGAACGCTTATTCTTAAAGATCAGGTCCGCACAATCCTTATACTGATGGATCGCGTGATCCACCTTCTCGATATGCTTTTTCTTATCGCGGACCAGATGGATCTTTGCGCCAAGACGGATAAAGAAAACGGCCATATGCCGGACCCAGCGCTCTTTTTTCAGAATGAGCACAAAGATCACGCACAAACTTAAAAGGACGAACATGCCAAGCAGCACGAAGATCTGGGCAAGCGTATCCAGCCCGTAGAAAATATCCGGACTGAAGGTAAAGCCCATGATGCCGATAATGACCAGCGCGCCGGTATAAAAAAGCATATTCAGGACTAATATAACGGCAGACTTTGCCATCGGGATCCCGTCCCGGCTCATGAAAAAAGCACTGGCCGGCTGGCCGCCGGATGCCGAGGGAGTAATGGCAGAAAAATAAATATCTGCAGCCGAATAGAAAATACCATAGCTCTTAAGCGGCGGAGCGTCCGGTGTCCGGGTCAGTGCCCGCACCAGCACATCCAGCGCAGCCGCTTCAAAGAGGATATTACAGAGCATGCCGAGGACCGCCGCAAGAAGCCACCATGGGTTACTGTTGGCCATCGTCTCTTTGAGAAGCGCCAGAGAATAACTTCCGCTTCGGGATACGACGGCCCAGATGCTGAGCACCATCAGAAGCAGAAATAAAATCATCCACGGAATCTTCTTTTTTATCATGTCGGTCTTAACTGTCTCCTCAAATTCAGATTGTTCTTTATCCCTATATGCAGGAAAAGCCCGCGCATCCGGCACGGGCTTTCCGGAAAATTCTCACTTGTTCCGTCAGTTGGTGTAGTTATCGAAATAACCTTGTACCAGAACTACCGGTGTACCCTTGTCTCCGGAACCGGATGTCAGATCGCAAAGAGATCCGATCAGGTCCGTCAGCTGACGCGGGGTGGTGCCTTCACTGGCCATCTTTCCGACCAGGTTGGCATCTTTTGCCTTGATGCTGTCCGAGATCGCCTTCTTCAGTTCCTCACCGGAAAGGCCGGCAAATTCATTATCCGCCAGATACTTCAGTTTCAATTCATTCGGTGTGCCGACAAGTCCGTCGGTAAATGCCGGAGAAACCACCGGATCTGCCAGTTCCCAGATCTTTCCCTGCGGATCCTTAAAGGCGCCGTCGCCATAGACCATGACTTCCACGTGCTTTCCGGTCTTATCCAGAATATTCTTCTGTACCTTCAAGACCAGATCCTTACAGTCTCTCGGGAACAGCTTGACCTGCTCCTCGGTCGCCTTATTGGAACCTAAAAGACCATACTTTTCGTTACAGCCGCTGCCGTTGACCGGCGCATTCATGATCTCATCCAGACCCAGCACCTTCTCTGCGCCGCCGGCAAGCAGGATCCGCTTGGTCCGGGCACGGGTGTGGATATCACAGGTGATCACGTTCTTCGTATAATCCAGGATCGCCTTCGGCTGGTTGGCGAAAACGATCTCCACCTCACAACCGGCTTCCTTGATCAGGTCACCGTAGTAGGCCACATAGTCCACGCCGGTAAACTCATGCTTGTTCTCGCCGAACAGTTCTCTGTACTTTTCCAGAGAGAGTACATCGCTATACGGATTGATGCCGGCCTCATCGATCTTATCCAGACTTACCAGGCAGTTACCCACCTCGTCAGACGGATAGGAGAGCATCAGTACGATCTTCTTGCAGCCCTTTGCAATACCGCGAAGGCAGATCGCGAAACGGTTGCGGCTGAGGATCGGGAAGATCACGCCGACGGTTTCGCCGCCAAGCTTCGCCTTTACATCGGAAGCAATATCGTCCACGGAGCAATAGTTGCCCTGGGCTCTCGCCACAATAGACTCGGTCATAGCAATGACATCTCTGTCTCTGAGGGCAAAGCCCTCCACTTCGGCCGCTTCCAGTACGGAATCGGTCACGATTTTACTTAAATCGTCACCCTGACGGATGATGGGGCACCGGATGCCTCGGGAAACTGTACCAACTCTACGTTCTGCCATATGCTTGACCTCCCATAATCTCCATTGATTACACAACGATATTATTATAATCGAACCACTTCGGAAAGCAAAGTATACCTCTAGTTGTCAGAGAAATCTTCCCAGCTTCTTTCATCCTCGGTGTAGCCGCTCTTCTCTTTGCTCTTGACAAAGATCTTGATGATCAGACCCGAAACCAGGATCAGGGCGATCACACACCATCCGAAAATGATGTTGGCAGTAAGGGAATACCCGTCTCCATAGATACCGCCGCCACGGATGAGGTTTACCAGATTCCAGACGAAAAGGCCGGTTAAAACCAGAGGCGACAGGAACTTGATCGATGACACAAACCACCACTGCGGCATATGGAAGCCCTTGGTGTTTCTGTTGACCTGATCGAGGATCTTAGTGGTCTTAAAGAACCATCCGGCCACGATGACTTCGAGGATACCCGTTAAGATCAGGGTATAACTGTTGATGAAATAGTCTACGATATCCAGTACCGCAAGACCTGCGCCGGTAACGAAGATCAGGCTGATGACGCCTTCCACGATACAGATGGTCAGGGTCGTCTTCTTTTTATTTAAATGGAACTTATCCGACAGCGCCGTGGAAATACCCTCGATAATGGAAAACAGCGAGTCGATGGCCAGCGTAATCAGGCAGAAGTAGAATACGAACGCAAAGAGCATATTCACCGTGCCGTTATTCGAGAGTTTAACGATGGCCTGCGGATAAATAATGAAGGCGGTAGAGATACCGGATGCGGACATATTATCCAGCATGCCGACACCGGCCATGGTGGTAAACATAACGATACCGGCCATAACGGAGATCAGCATATCCGCCACCGCGATAATGATGGCATCGATCGCGATATTGGCCTTCTCGTCCAGAAAAGAACCATAGGCGAACATAATGGCCATCGAAGTGGAAAGCGAATAGAAAACCTGGGCGATCGCGTCGATCCAGAGATTGGAATCCGAAAGTGCGCTCCAGTCCGGTACAAAGAGTCTGCTGACACCATCCAGCGCACCGGGCATAGTAAAGCCTCTTACCGCCAAGATCAGAAGGCAGATGACCGGAAGGGATACAGTGTATTTGACTACCTTACCCACAGTGGTCGTACCGTTTCGGATACAGAAATAGCAGAGTGCCCATGCAATCAGAAGGCAGATCAGCACCGGCCAGGCGATAGTGGTAAATCCGGATGTGGTACCGGTAGTTTTAATGGTATCCATCCAAAGTGTACTGGCGCCTTCCGGATCTCCGGTAAGTCCGGAGAATTTATATCCCATGAAGAACATGAGGATGACCCACGCAAATACGGCGGCGTAGTAGATGGAAATTCCGATACCGTTGGAAACGGCCATCCATCCGACACTTTCCGCTTTTTTATTTAATGCGCGCATAGAACCCGGCGCACCCTGCTTCGTATGGCGCGCCACCGAGATCTCCACCATCAGAAGCGGTATACCGATAAGAAGCATGGCCAGAAGATAGACGAATAGAAATGCTCCTCCGCCGTACTTTGCTGCCAATCCCGGGAAACGCCACGCATTTCCCAGTCCGACTGCCGAACCGATGGCAGCCAGAATAAACGTCGCTCTGGACGACCATTTCTCACGCATATAACACCCTCCCATGCAATGAAAAACTCGTATTCACACACTAAAGGATTATAGCAGAAAAAGGCCTTCACGAATGGGAAAAATCGAAGGCATCTTCAATTGCACTTCAGAAGTTTATACTCGGCGGATACCTTTCACGCCTGTTCCGTCATCCTCGGGATCGTCTTCGTCTCTTCTTCTCTTGCCTGCTACGGCAAAAGCACCTGCACCCATCATCAGCATAAGTCCCGCACCGAGGATCGCCTTAATCGTGAAATCCAGTCCCGTCGGGAGGATTCCGGATTTGTCATTCGTATAGGTGATCGTACAGCTTGCATCGAGTGTTCCGGCCGCAATTCTTCCGTCCTGCGCAGCCTCCATATTCTTCTGCCAGGTCGTCTTGTAATCGGACGAGGTCTCTTCAATGGTATATTTCGTATTGTCAGGAAGCGCGAAGCGGATCGATTCACCATGTGCCAGCTGGAATGTCATGCTTCCGGTATTGTCCAGCTGAATCAGTTCGACCGTTCCGGCAGGAGTACGAGTCTTCACTGTTCCTCCGTTGAACGGAACATTGTTGGAATCGGCAAAGGTCACCTTAAAATCAAACTTTTCACTACGGTTTCCGAAGTTTCCGGTA
>CADBGD010000143.1 GCA_902794115.1 Oscillospiraceae bacterium | reverse complement strand
GAAATGCTGATCGAAAAGGCAGCGGGAGAGGGGGTTGATGAGCATGCTCTCCACGATGTTGCCCACGCCCCGGCCGCCGTTGGACAGGTTCTGCAGCGCGGCGCGCAGAAGGGTCTCCCGGGCTTCGGGCAGGAGGGTGAGGTCGATGCCCCGGTCCTCCGACAGGCGCCGGGCGATCTTCTCCACCTGGGGCATGCCCGCGCTGAGCGAAGAGGCCATCGCCCGCGTCTTTCCCAACCTGAAGGAAATCTATTACGCGGCCGGCACCGTGCAGAAATTCGCGCGGCCGTATATGGCGCGGGGCGTGCGCATCTTCTCCGCCTGGGCGGCGAACGCCGTGCCGGTGGCGGAATTCACGCTGGCGCAGATCCTGCTGGCCAACAAGGGGTTTTTCCGGATGGACGGGATCTACCGCCGGGAGGGCTTCAAGGCCGCGCGGGCGTACGCGGAGCACTTCTTCGGCAACTTCCACCCTTGTGATGGGCTACAAATATTTCAAAGACAAGAAATATCTCACAGCAGCACAAAGGACAGCCGAATACATTGAATCTAACATCATCGCGAAAAGCGATTATATTCAGTTCTGAAATGTATCATTTTATTCAACGTACCGAGGGGCGGATCTTCCGCCCCTCTTTTTAAGTCGGCAGAATAGTGAAATATTTCAGAAGAATCTGCATACTTCGCAAGATCGTTTTTTTGTACAATGAAATTATGTCAGAATGAGAAAGGCGGGTAAGTCTTATGAAAGTGAAATGGGGTGTGCTGGGTACAGCATCGATTGCATCTTACGGAACGATTCCGGGTATGCAGAAAGCAAATAACTGTGAGCTTTATGCGATTGCCGGAAGGTCACTGGAGAAAGTAAATCAGTATAAAGAAAAGTTTGGTTTTGAGATCGGCTATGTGGGTTACGAAAAGCTTCTGGCTGATCCGGAGGTGGAAGCCGTCTACATTCCGCTTCCCAACAATATTCATAAAGAGTGGGTGTTAAAAGCGCTTCAGGCAGGAAAACACGTGCTTTGCGAAAAGCCGATGGCGATGAATGCGCAGGAAGCCAGAGAGATGTTCGAAGAAGCGAAGAGAAATAATGTGGTCCTCATGGAAGCCTATGCTTATTTGCATGGCGCATATGTGGAGGCGCTTTGCAAAGATATTGCATCGGGCATCATCGGTGATCTGGCTTATATCGATACCGCATTCGTCACCCAGGGATATAAAGAAGATTTCCGCCTTCATAAGCCTTTGGGCGGCGGCATGATCTACGATCTCGGCTGCTACTGCACGACTATGATCCTTTCGCTTCTTAAAGCAGCAGGGAAAGGTATGGAGCCGACTTATGTGCGTGCCGTTGCTGAGATGTCTGACGAAGCAGAAGATATCGGAAACGGACAAGTGCCATCTTCCGATGACCGCGTCGATGCATTTTCCGGTGCGATCCTGAAGTTCCCAGGAAATGTACGAGCCTCATTTAATGTGGGCATGATCCTTGGGGTGAACGGATTCGGAAGATATGACCGCCTTTATATCCATGGTACCAAAGGCGCCATTCGCTCAGAAGTCGAGTATAACCAGGAAGGAGATCTCTCGTATAGGATCTTCCTGGGCGATGAGATCATCGAAAGAAAAGTCCATGTCGAGCAAAACTACCAGCTGGAAGTGGAACAGCTGGGACGCTGCATCCGGGAGGAAGAAACGCCTCACGTTTCTCCGAAATTCTCTATCAAGAATGCAGAACTTCTCGATGCACTTCTGGAAACGGTCGGATTCTGAAACGGATGCCGTTACGGAGATCATAGAAGATAAGAGAAAAGGGGATGCCGGTTCGACATCCCCTTTCATTTACTTGAAAAGCAAGGTGATGCATGGATCACCGATCGTGGTGGCCCCTTCGAAGAAAGGAAATTTCGAAAGACCCAGTTTACTGATGATTTGTGGATCGGTCACATCGACCCAGGCGCCATCGATTTCGATAAAGGATCGCCCTTCCTCCACCTTGGTTTCATAGTGTACAGGTGTCTTATGTGTTGCCGTATATTTTTTCATTTCCCGGGGGAATCCTTCAAAGCGGGCGCCGCCGGCAGTAGAAAGAACCACGGTGCATTTCTTGATGGAAAGCGGTGTATCTAACTTGATGGTGTGATATCCGGCATAGTCAAATGTCCCGCTAAAGGAAGCCAGTACTTCACCGAATTCACCATCACGGATCTCCAGGGTATAAGGCTGGTTCGGAGTCAGACTCCAGAAACCGACTGCCGCCAGTTCTCCTTTTTCTTCAAAGACCGTGGCACAGGTGACATGATTCCAGCTGTTGATCGTATCGGCATCCATATCGAAAATAGTCTGGTCAGCGCTCAGTTGTTCCGCAGCGTCAGAAGAATAAATCACTGCATCCGGAAATCTGCCATAGGAAAGAGCCGAGGTGTATTCCGTACTAACCTGACAGGATCCGAAATCCTCAAGATACTGATCGTAGGAGATCCAGTAGTAACCCAGGTTGCCCCAGTTCTGTCCGAAGGTGTTCTGTACAAGCCAGGCGCCGTTGCGGGACGGTTTGGTGGGGAAGCCATCAGCTGGGAAATCATCATCCCATCCAACCAAAGTGGCCACATGGTCGATATCGTCTTCCGTGTAGTACTGGGTACGGTATCCGTGCATATCCTTGCAGCTTTTCTGGTAATTGACACCGATGGAAATCGAGCCGTAGGTCCGAATCAGGTCCTTGATCTCTTCTTCGGATAGATCGTGAAAAGAACTGAACTGGTTCGTCTCGGTGATCAGGTATCCGTTTAAAGGATCGGCACACATAGCTCCTGTTACCTGGACGATACTGCCGCCCAGATCCTCTGCCGGGTCCGAAGAAAGATAGTACTTTTCTTCTTTATACTCCTCGGTCTTCTCGTCGGAGTAGATACGGTGAATGACATCCAAAGGATTCAGATCGATGAGCGTGCCGTCTGCTTTTAAAAAAGCGCACTGCATCGTGGAGACGGCAGAATAGGCATAGCAGCCGCCCCATCCTTGGGAACGGACCGGAGTGGCTAGTCCTTCCGCTACGGTACAGTAACTGTGATCCGGATCCTGGAAGGGGACATAGTATTCCTTATCCCCTTTGACGAAGAGGTCGTCTACATTCTGGACAGGGGCGATCGTGGATTCCGGTGTGCCCTGGCCGCTTTTATCATTTTTCTTACAGGCAGTTGTGAAAAAAAGAGTGAACACCATGGCAAATGCCAAAGTGCGTGCGAGAAATGATTGTGTCCGAAAATACTTCATGTGAAACTCCTTTCTATAAACCGGCTACAGAATAACACTGGTGGATAGGGGAGACCACATACTGGTGGTAAGGAAATGAGAAAAGAAAACCAAGACTTCCGGGAAAAGTGCTTTTTACATAGAAAGAAAATCCCGTATCTCCGAAAGATGCGATTCGGTTTCCCTTCGCCCGATCTTATAGATCCGCTCTAATTCTTTCGGGTCTTTTTCGGTGCGGCCGATGCCAAGATCCATGGGGGGACGGATCACGAAGACTTTGCCTTCTTTTTCCCGCTTTTCGATCTCTTCCATCTGGCGGTTATACATTTCATGACGGTGAGCCATGGCTTCGGCTACCAGAGGATATTTTCGAAGAAAAAGCTTAAACAGCGTAGAGCTGCTTTTCTTTTTCCGATAACCCAGGGGCTGGGTCAGGACCAGAAGGTTTCTTTCGTAGCCGAGCTGTTCCATGTAGGCATAGGGAACGGAGTCAACGATGCCTCCATCTAAAAGCCGAAGACCGTCTACCTCTACTACATGGGAAAGGATCGGCATGGAGGCAGAAGCCCGCATCCACAGAAGGTCAGTTTCTTTTCCATCTGTGCAAAGGTGATATTCGATCTTTCCGGTATCCACATTCGTGGCGCCGACATAGAACTTATGGGGATTCTTCCGGAATGTTTCCCGGTCGAACAGGTCCAGTTCATCGGGAAGGGTCTCGTAGCAGAACTTGGCGCCGAAATAATCTCCGGTCCGAAGAAGGGAACGGAAGCTACCATAGCGGGGATCCCGGCTATACGTCATATTGTAGCGGATGGGGCGGCCGATCTGACGGGATTTGAAATTACAGCCGAAAGAGATACCGGCCGAGGCGGGAAAGTCGATATGATTCTCCATGAGGACATCCATGACGCCGCAGGTGAACATCCCGCGCATTGCGCCGCCTTCCATAATCAGAGCTGACTTAGAATTTGTCATAGTTCTCCCTCTTTCTTCCCGCCACCAAACCAGAACTCATTTTACTATATCCGACGTAGGAATGAAAACAGAAATGGTTTTTCGTGGAATATACGAGGAAATATACGGCCTTGCCGGTTGGAGGATTATAAAAGAGTAAAAATAAATTGTAATAGGTAAATAATTCTTGTAAAATACACGGTGGAGGATAATCATTCGCTGAAAAGATTATCTATAGGGGCAAGGAACAATCAGAATTGTGTTAAGTGGAGGTGCTTGTATGAAGGCTTATGATTCACCAGTTATGGGGAAAACATCCAAACGGCTATTCAGTTTTTTACTGATCATGGCCATACTTATTTGTCCGTTTCAATCATCACTAAAGAGAGCTGATTCGGATATAGTTACTTTTATAACCCAGCCTGGTAACAAGACGTATGATTCTGAAACAGATGAAGTCGGGGTGAACTGGAGTGTGGAGGTGGATCCGCATTACCGAGTAAGGAATTCGCAAATATATAGCGTGCATAAGGATGGGAGTCGGTCATATCTGACAACTCTGGAAAATGAATGGAGTACCAATAAATTTGGTTACAATTTTCGCGTTTCGGCACCCGAAAACTATATATACGTTGTCTACGTGTACTATAGTTTGAACCAGCCGGATGCGCAGATTATCAATCATGTTGAATCAGAGCTTTTCACGATTTCTTATGTGGATAACCGTTTTATAATGCAGCCACAAAGTGCTCCGTATAATGCCAGTACAGGTAAACTGGATGTGAATTGGAAAACCAATTTTGTCCCGACTAAAGTCGAGCTGTATTCGGACAGAATTCTGCAAGAAACGCTTTCACAGACAGGGATGAATGGTTCTTATTCCTTTGACGCGCTCTGCAAAAGGAACTATTCGATCCGGGCATACTGGGATGATAGTTTTTATACAGAATCTGAAAACTTCCGTGTGAATGAGTCTCTGGAATTTACAAAGCAGCCGGAGAATATGCAGTATTACATGGATAATAAGAAAGTGAGCGTCTCTTGGGAAACGAATTTTAATCCATACAAAGTGGAGATAAAGAGATATTCGAATGATGAAGTGATTTATTCCTCGACTTACAACCGCAATTCAAGTTTTCTGATGTGCAGCTTCATACCGGCGATCGGCAGCCACTACTATGTGCGCGCCTATATGAATGAGAAATCCTATGTCGATTCAAATTATTTCTGGGCGGAGAATCCCAGTGGTATCAGATTTCTGGTGCAGCCGCAGGATGGTCAGTACAAGGCTTCCACCATGGATTATGAGACAAATTTCCAGCTTACTTTCCCTGCCTCTTCGATCCATCTGATGTACTATGACGGGGATGATAAAGAGTACGTAGAAACTTCGGACTTTTTACTTCTTCCGTACGTTCAAAACAATTACACGATCGTGGTTCCGTATGATTATAAAGATTGTAAGTTGAAGATCGTGGCTGATTACCTGGCGGAAGATGATAATGGGGATGCTGTGTTCCGCAGTGTGGAGTCCCGTGAATTCGTTGCTAGAGAGACTGCTGCCAGTTTTGTACAGCAGCCGGTCAGTGACTACAATCAGCCGTTTGTTTACCCGGGTATTGATTATACGTTGTCCTGGAAGACCGATTTCAAACCGGTCCGGATCAAGATCGTGCATAATTACAGATGGACGGAAGATGGATATGACTGGGATACGGATGTGAATGTCACCAGCGATCTCAAAAATGAAATGACGTTCACGGATTTTACTCCGGAAATCGGCGTGGAATATAAGGTCCTTGCGTACTATACAGATGATGAGTATGTCGCCTCTGATACGATCACGGAGGATTTTCCGAATTTGCGTGTCACATTAGACCTATCCGGCAGATACACGCTCCATCCGTTAGATTACACGTATATCTGGTCTCAAAGCTTTGTCCCGTATAAGGTTACACTTGCTTACAATTACGCAAACCGTCATGAATGGGATGCACTTTGGTCTTACTCTGAGATCTATCAGTATAATGAATTGCATATCAGTGATAGTGATTACTTTCCGCAGAAAGGGGTTGGATATCGCCTCCTGATCTACTACGGAGAAGGAGAGTATGATTTCATCGTATCGGATCCGTTTGTAGAAAATTATGATAATCTGAAGTTTGAGACGCCGCCTCATTCCGGTTACTTGAGCGACCAGAACGGTAAAATGTGTTTTATTCAAGTTGTCAGTTTGAATTTCCTTCCGCAAAAATGGGAAGTCTATTTGGAAGGCGAGTATTATATGGGGAGAGAGGATCCTGATCTTTCGTATTATGGCATAGGTGTTAATGACCCGGGAATTTATGAATTCCGTGCATATTTTACTGATGATCAATATATTTCCGAGTTCTTCGAAGTTTTCGAGGAGGTGCCGTTTTATGCCCAGCCGCAGAGCTGCTTAATGGATTACGAGCAAATTGACTTTACTACATACGTGTGGCATGTTGCCGATGTCGATTTCGGTTTTCCTATGAGTGAAGGCGATTTATACGATGTTGAGAGACTGAACGAAAACGATCAGTTTGTCACGTATTCACCGAATAACTCTGATCCGGGTGATTATCATACACTCCAGATCCATGACGAAGGAATATACCGTATCGTTATCAAACACAAACAGACCGTAGATGGCCATGTCATGTATTTCTCATTCATAAGCGATGGATTTACCGTTTCTAAGGATACGCGCTTCACGCTCCAGCCAACGGATGAGGTCTGCCACGTAGGTGCGGAGATTCCCGGAAAAGTAATCTGGAAGACGGCGTTTTACCCGGATAAGGTCGTGTTCCAGCATTTACAGGATGGGACATTCGTTGATTTCAGAACTTTTGATACGGATATGGAGATCTTTAACCTGTCCTTCGATTTGAGTGCACCGGAAAAAATGTTCAATGAGTTCAGTCTGGATATCTATACACCGGGTACTTACCGTATTCTTGCCTTCTATGGAGAAGGCGCGGCAGATTATATCTCAAGTGATACTTTCCATGTTGAGCAATTCAAGTTTACCTCTCAGCCTGAAGACAAATATCCACGGACAGGCTATGAAGGGAAGATCAGGTATAACGATACGATGACGCTTGGATGGGAGACGAACGCAAAGAACTTTGCAAATCGCGTTGTGTTATTCCGCCGTCCTGCCGGTGCTGATGAAAATATGCCGTGGGATCAGTTCGATATCACAGGTAAAAATGAGGTGTTCTCGGAAGCAACCCATGATATTAAGGGTACGAATAAGTGGGAGAGTTATGACTACTTCATCCGTGTTTGGCTTAACGAGGATGAGAAGAGTTTCATTGACTCAGATGAATTTAACGTAGAGATGATGGGAAGATGGGAAGGCATGAGGCTCTTCTCTGAAGGATACTGCTTTGATAGAGGATCCGGAGAAATCGCGGTTCCGATCGTCATTAACGATAATCCGGGATTTACATCAGGTGATTTCATTGTGAAGTGGAATCCATCGCTCTTTGATCTGGTCAGAGTCGAGTATAATAATGAGGTTTTCCCGGTACGGGATGTAGAACCGCTCCGAACATTGTGGGGTTATTATATTATCCATCTTGGAGACCCGGATGCCCAGATGAATAATGCAGAGACCGGTCCGGTATTTACCTTGTATTTCGAACGGTATTTTGATGAGAGAGACGAAGAAGGTTTTTATGATGTCGAGCATGATGATGAGTTCTGGGATCAGTTCTGGGAAAATAGGGAAAGAAAGTACTATGGTGACTTAACTGAAGAGGAGTACTGGGAAGGATATAATGAAGAATACGACAATTATGCTCAATACGATTTGAACTATTACCCGGACTCTGATAATGAATTTGACAGTGCTTCTCCCATTATCATCGAACCGCTGTCACTTGTGAATAGTGCCGGGGAAGATGTAACTTATTGGGGCTTTGATTTTGATGAGTACCCGGCTATCATTTATAAAGATTCGGATTATTTTACCGTGGCATATAAGAATACTTATGTGTATTCGGATCGTGGCGAGGTACAAGTTCCGGTCTACGCTGTCAGAAACCCGGGTTTCCAAACGGCCAGTCTGGATTTTTCACTCCCGGCCGGACGCTGGTCAGATCTGAAACTTAAGGATATAGAGTTTAATAGTGATTTTGCTCCGCTCATCACATACAGCATAGATTATATAACGGATGAGTACACGGATGATGTGTATGGCGCTAATCTCGAAGTTGTATTTGGTGACGAAGAGGCAACAGAAGATTTTACCAACACCGGAGTCATGTTCACGCTCATCTACGATATCACGGAATGCATCACGAATGGTTATTCTCCCGTTTATCTGGATGGGGCTACGATCAATAATGTGGAAGGAGATGATGTTTCTTATACACAATGGAATACAGGAGATATCTTTGTTTCCGATTTCCGTTTTGATGTCCAGCCTGGCCCATGTGATACGGAAGATTTCGAAGAAGTCTACGATGGAGAATGCCGTATCAAGTGGTATATGTCTACGGAAGCAAAGAAACTGATCCTGTATCGTCGTCCTTCCGGAGCAGATGAGACAACTTCGTGGGAGCCGTTGGAGATCAGGGGATATCTTTGTGAAAGCGTTGGACCCGGTATTGCAGCTTATACTTACACCATTGAAGGGCTTTATGGCGACAGTACCTACGATTACTTTATCCGTGCTGTAGATCCTTCTGAGAGATATTATGACTCGGATATAAAAGCAGCGTATACCGGTGAAGAATACTATATTGATTCAGAGATCTTCACTATCCACATTAACGGAAAGGTCGTATACACACTGGTGGAGGCTGCGGATCCGACATTTGAAGAAGATGGTAACATCGAGTACTACAAAGGTTCTGATGGAAAATACTATCTCTTTAGCGGAGAAGAGTATGTGGAAACCACATTGGAAGAAGTGATCCTTCCGAAAAAAGAATACACCATGGTGGAGATCGATGAGAAGGACATCAACGGTTACATTACACCTTTGAGTGTCCGCGTCGAGGACTTTAGTGAAAGAGACTTTGAGGTTCCTGCTTCTCCATACCTGGATGGTTATGATTTTGCCGGATGGAAAGTAAATGGTACGCTTTATACCACATCGGAAGAGGTACAGGCAGCAGTCGCGGAACTGGTAGCAGAAGCTCCTTCTGAACCGATCCTGGTAGAAGTGGATTATGAGCAGAAAGAAGAAACATATCATGTTACTGTTACCGGC
>CADBGD010000142.1 GCA_902794115.1 Oscillospiraceae bacterium | reverse complement strand
CATGGTCGGGAACAGCAAAACATCGCGGATGGCGGGGCTGTCGGTGAGGAGCATGACCAGACGGTCTATACCATAACCAATACCGCCCGTCGGGGGCATGCCGATCTCGAGGGCGTTGAGGAAGTCCTCGTCGGTGTGGTTGGCCTCTTCGTCGCCGGCTTCAAATGCTGCGTCCTGAGCGGCGAATCTTTCTCTCTGGTCGATCGGGTCGTTAAGTTCGGAATATGCATTACACATTTCCCATGTGTTGATGAAGAGCTCGAATCTTTCTACCTTTTCCGGATCTGTGGGCTTCTTCTTCGTAAGCGGAGAAATAGCTACCGGGTGATCCATGATGAAGGTCGGCTGGATGAGCTTCTCTTCACAGAACTGCTCGAAGAAGAGGTTGATGATGTCGCCCTTGGTGTGACGGTCCTCAAACTCCACGTGATGCTCCTTGGCCAGTGCTTTTGCCTCATCATCGGACTTCACGGCGTCAAAATCCACGCCTGCGTACTTCTTGATGGCATCGTTCATAGTAAGTCTCTCGAAAGGCTTACCGAAGTCGATCTCGATGTCGCCGTACTTGATGAGGGTGGTGCCGCAGACCTTTTCTGCGAGGTAACGGAACATGGATTCGGTAAGTTCCATCATGCCCTCATAGTCGGTATATGCCTGATAGAGCTCCATCAGGGTGAATTCCGGGTTGTGACGGGTATCGACGCCTTCGTTTCTGAATACACGGCCGATCTCATACACGCGCTCAAGTCCGCCGACGATCAGTCTCTTGAGGTAAAGCTCGAGAGAGATACGGAGCTTAACATCCTCGTCGAGTGCATTGTAGTGGGTCTCGAACGGTCTTGCTGCTGCACCGCCGGCATTACTTACCAGCATCGGTGTCTCCACTTCCATGAAGTCTCTGCCATCGAGGAAGTTACGGATCTCCTTGATGATCTTGGATCTCTTTACGAATGTGTCCTTGACCTCCGGATTGACGATGAGGTCCAGGTAACGCTGACGGTAACGCATATCGGTATTGGTCAGACCATGGTGCTTTTCAGGAAGGATCTGCAGGGACTTAGAAAGGAGCTTCAGTTCTTCGGCATGAACGGAGATCTCACCGGTACGGGTTCTGAATACATAACCCTTTACGCCGATGATGTCTCCGATGTCCATCTTCTTGAAATCCTGGTAGTCATCTACACCCAGGGAATCTCTGGTGACATAAAGCTGGATGTCGCCCTTGAGGTCACGGATGGTGGCAAAGGAAGCCTTACCCATGACGCGCTTAAGCATCATACGGCCGGCGACGGAAACTTCGATCTTCTGCGCCTCATGCAGTTCTTTCAGTTTCTCGGCTGTCTCTTCTTCAGAAAGGCCTTCCGGAAGCTCTGCTTTCAGCTTCGCATCCAGTTCCTCGAACTTGGCTTTCGCGTCGAGGGAGTGATCCGTCACGTCATATTTCGTAATCTGGAACGGGTCTTTGCCGTTGGCCTGAAGCTCAGAAAGCTTTTCTCTTCTGATCTTCAGAAGTTGATTCAAGTCCTGCTGGGGTGCCTGGTTGTTGTTATTCTCGTCCGCCATTTTGCTTCCTCATTTCATTTTCTTAAATGCGCGAGAAATCGCACAAGAGTGTGCGATTTCTGCTGTAGTTTCTATGTTTCTGCGATCCCGCCACGGGGGCAGGAGCTCTTCAATGCGTATTAGTCACCGATCTTGATGATCTTGTACTTAAATGCACCTGCGACTGTGGTGACCTCGATGACGTTACCCTTCTTCTTTCCGATAATGGCTTTTCCTACCGGAGAATCCTGGGAGATACGGTTACTGAAGATATCCGCATCCTTTGCGTTTACGATCTCATACTGGATCTCTTCTTTGGTCTCTTCGTCACGGAGAGTTACCTTGGAACCGAGGGAGATCTTTGTCTTGGAGATCTCAGACTCATCGATAACTTCCGCATTCTTTAAGATCTCTTCGATCTCCATGATACGGGCTTCGTTTTTCGCCTGTGCATCTTTGGCTTCATCGTACTCGGAGTTCTCCGAAAGGTCGCCCTGAGCTCTTGCTTCTTTCAGCTGCTCCGCGATCTGTCCGGAGATGACGGTTTTTCTCTCTTCGAGTTCATCCTGCAGACGCTTCATACCTTCGACGGTAAATTGGATCTTCTGATTTTCTTCTGCCATGTTTTTGGTCTCCTTTATTTTCTTTTTCTTTTAAATGCACTTATACCGGCAGGGGACCTGCCTTATTTTCGGCTTTCCTTATCGGATCGTCGAGTCGTTATTCTTCGTGATAACGTCGTGGGCGCCGCCCTCAACAATAGATGTGGAGGATACGACTACCAGTCTTGCCTTCTCCTGCAGTTCCGGAATCGAAGAAGATCCGCAGGAACACATGGTGGCCTTCATCTTGGCCAGGGAAGAATCCAGGTTGTCCTTGAGCTTACCGGCATACGGTACATAGGAGTCAACGCCTTCCTCGAAAGCCATCTTGCCGCCCTTTCCGCCGTCGTCATAACGCTGCCAGTTACGGGCACGGTTAGATCCTTCACCCCAGTACTCTTTTACGTAAGTACCGTTGACCATGAGCTTTCTCGTCGGGCTCTCGTCGAATCTTGCGAAGTAACGGCCCAGCATGATGAAATCAGCGCCCATAGCCAAAGCCAATGTCATGTGGTAGTCATGTACGATACCACCGTCAGAGCACAGCGGGATATATACGCCTGTCTTTTCGAAATAAGCATCACGGGCCTTGGCAACTGCGAGGACTGCGGAAGCCTGGCCGCAGCCGATACCTTTCTGCTCACGGGTGATACAGATGGAACCGCCGCCGATACCGATCTTAATAAAGTCGGCACCTGCTTCTGCCAGATAATTAAAGCCTTCTTCGTCAACTACGTTACCGGCACCGACGATCACGTCCGGATAGTTCTTCTTGATCCACTCAAGTGCACGGGACTGCCATACGGAGAATCCGTCGGAAGAGTCCAGGCAGAGAGCGTCCGCACCGGCCTCGATGAGAGCCGGAACCCTCTCTTCGTAGTCACGGGTGTTGATACCGGCACCGACAATGAGACGCTTATCGGCATCAAGGAGCTCCAGCGGGTTGGCCTTATGGAATTCATAGTCTTTTCTGAAGACCAGACCTACGAGACAGTCGTTCTCGTCAACGATCGGCAGCTGGTTGAGTTTATGCTCCCAGATGATGTCATTGGCTTCCTTCAGAGTGGTTCCCTCACGGGCCACGATGAGCTTCTCAAAAGGAGTCATGAACTCGGAAACCTTGGTCTTCGGATCCATACGGGTCACACGGTAGTCACGGGATGTGACGATACCAAGAAGTTTTCCGTCGGATTTACCGTTCTCGGTTACCGGGAAAGTACCGTGGTTGGTCTTCTCACGAAGCTCCACAACTTCTTCCATGGTGTTATCCGGAGTCAGGTTACTGTCGGAAATAACAATTCCGGCCTTGTACTTCTTTACTCTCCGGATCATCTCGCACTGGGATTCCACTGACTGAGACTGGAAAACAAAGGACATACCGCCGGAACGGGCCAGGGCAATGGCCATGCCGTCATCGGAAACGGCCTGCATGACTGCCGATACCAAAGGGATATTGATCTTGAGCTTACTTTCCTCTTGCCCTTTCTTATACTTTGCCACCGGAGCCGACAAATCGACCTGATCAGGTGTATTCTTCTCCGTAGTAAGGTTGGGCACCAGTAAGTACTCACTGAATGTACGTGATTCTTGCTCAAAAATCTTCGCCATAAATGGAAATCCTCCCTTTGTACATATGATTACATTAGAAAATATTTCACTAAATCATATCATACTTAGGAAGGATTTTGGTAGCCCTTTTACATGGCGATTTCCCTATTTTTTCGAAAGTTTGGCGAAACTTATCATGCAACTGGTCTACTTGCATGTCTGATGTTTCTCTGTTCCCCCGAAAGTGCGGGAAAATCACTTGTTTTTATTTAAGGAAATGTCCACCTTCAAAATGCCGAGAGATACGGCCACACCGACTAAGATCACGGTGGTGATCGCCGCTTCCACTGCAAGGAATGTTCCGTTATAAAGGATGGAATATACCCAGGGATTCTGGTCTCCGGCAAATTCACTCCAGAAGATCACGCCGGAAAGGACGTGGGAGATGAAGCGCAGGATGAAGGCGAAGAATACGGCCACGCCGATTCTCCAGAAAGGCACCAGTTTCAGTCTCTTGATCGGGTTCTTGAACTGTTCTCTCTTCTTGGCCGATGCCGCAAAGATACCGGCGACGCCGACTACGGTAAAGGCAACGATATAGTCCAGCATGACCTGCGGAAAACTGACAAGTTCTCCTCCGATCAGCTGCAGAAGGCTGAATGCGAAAGTCACGACGAAACCCTTCTTCGCGCCGAATGCCAGGCAGAAGAAAAGGATCGGCAGCATGGAAGCCGGTGTAACAGATCCGCCCTGCGGCATTTTAAAAAGAGTGATCTGGGAAAGAACGAAGCTTAAGCCCAGGCAGATACCGCCGCAGGCGATGCTCAGGATCATTTCCCGGCGCTTGGCCGCTTCAGTCTGCTTCTGCTTTTCCTCCACAGACATCTGTTCCACTTCTTCTTTTTTCGATTTTCCAAACATAATAGACACCCTCCTTGTCCAAGTAGCGTCCCCCATCGCTAAAATCGTGGTCATTGTAGCATTTTTCATTACCTATAGCAATAATAGGGGAATCGTCTTTCACTTCTTCTCTTTTCGGCTCTTCCCATTTCCTTTTTTATGGTAGTATAAGAAGAACTCTCCCGGAAAGTTTTCCGTATAAAATCACGGTGCTTTTTCCGGGTCAGACGGGATAAAAGAAAGGATCGATCACTTGGAAAAGCATATGGGACTTCTCATTTTCCGCATTTTTCTCGGAATCTTCTCCGGCGCCGGAATCATCGGATTTGTAACAGTGTTACTTGGGCGTGGAAGCAGAAATATCGGTGCCCTGGTGTGCCTTTTCTTCTGTTTTCTCCTCCTTCTTTATTCCCTTTTCGCGCCAAAGGTAAATAAGAAGATCCGTGCCGTCTGGCACCATGGCGGAGCAGGAAAACATATCCTTCAAGGACTATGTGTCGTTCTGGTCCTGGCTATTCTCTGCGTCATCGCCGAGTCGATCCTGATGGCGATCTATTCTCATAAAAAAGCACCTTCGTCTTCCCGGCCTCCGGTGGTGATCGTTCTGGGCTGCATGGCCAGAAACGGAAAGCCCAGCACCCTTTTACAGAGCCGCATCGACACAGCTTACGATTATCTGGTTGCCCACCCTGAATGCCCCTGCATCGTTTCCGGCGGACAGGGTCCCGACGAGACCATTTCCGAAGCCGAATGCATGTACCAGGAACTGGTGAAAAAGGGCATCGAGCC
>CADBGD010000141.1 GCA_902794115.1 Oscillospiraceae bacterium | reverse complement strand
TGCGATTTCCTGTCCTTTGCCACCAGTGTTCCCTTTGCGCTGCAGTTCCTGTTTAAGCTGGATAAGAAAATACGAGCTTCCCGTACTGAATCCGCGGAAGCCGAACTCTGATTTCTCTCTGTTCATGCGCCCTCCCCGCTCCGGATCTCCCACCAGAGCCTTCCTTTCATCTCATTCAGTGCATATTTCGGATCAGCCGGGGTTCTGATCTGCATGTGATCGTACCAGGATTTCCATAGATGCGCATAGACGTGATTCTCATCGTACAGAACCGGAAGCTGCATGTGATCCATCCTCGTGACCATGGTCCCCTCTTCCCGGTGTAATGCCGCCATCTGATGCGTCTTATCGTAGACCAGGAAATTATTCCGGATAAACCGCCGTTCAAAATGATCCGCCAGGCTGGGCAGGATCCGGTTCTTCGGCATGATACAGGAGATCATGACATCGGAAAAGGAACGGAAGCGGATGGTTCCTTCCACATTTCTGACCTCCGCCCGGTATAATGCAACCGCCGAAAGCACAGTCCGGATCAGCTTTCTCTGGCACAGGTCCGGCACGGCTTTCTGTCCCGAAGTCTCTGCCTGCCAGTCTTCCTCGGAAAGCACCAGTCTTCCGAGACGATACCCCAGGCAGATATACCGGTACAGGATCATCTCTTTATTCGGGATATGGGTCAGGAAGGCTTCTTTTACCACATCCTGGGCTTCCATCCCGATCTTCCGGCTCAAGGAAACATAGACACTCTGGGCCGCTTTCCAGTCTGTCGGGATCCAGGTCGCCGTTTCTCCAAGAAGCGGCACGCCTTCTTCCACATAGATGTGTCCGGGAACTTCCCTTCTCATAAAGCTGGCATACACACAGCAGAGAAAACCCTCAAAAGTACCGTCATAGATATATTCCAGATCATCGTTCATGATACGCGCCCCTTTCTTTCGCGAAATTATGTTCGTCTTTTAGGTTATGGCGCTATTGTAATACCGAACGTTCGTTCCTGTCAATATGCTATATGCGTGATTTTTATCCCCGTTCGGGAATATGGTACTCCTGGTTGCAGATCTTCAATACACTCTTTCTGTGGGTCACGATGATGACCGTGCGGTCTGTCTGGCTCCGCAATGTTTCCAGAAGTTTTTCTTCTGTATCTTCGTCCAAAGCACTGGTCGCCTCATCCAGGATCAGTATCGGATGGGAGGAAAAAAGCGCACGGGCAATAGCGATCCGCTGGATCTGTCCTTCGGAAAAACCGGCGCCCCGCTCACCCAGCTTTGTATCCAGCCCTTTTTCGGTTTCTTTCACAAAATCCTCGGCACAGGCGATCCGGAGTGCATTCCACATCGCCTCTTCGTCCTGCATACGGTTCTTATCCCCGAAGCAGAGCACTTCCCGGATGGTGCCGGACATCAGGTGATTGCCCTGGGGCACATAGGCAAAAAGACTTCTTCTCGCCTTCTCAAGCGGAATCTTTTCGTCTCCGCTTTCCAGGTAGGCGCTTCCCTTTTCAGGATGGTAAAGACCCATCAGAAGCCGGAGCACAGTGCTTTTGCCGGAGCCGGAAGGGCCCGTGATGGCCACGTGATCCCCGCGCTTGACATGAATCGAGAAGTCCGTAAATACAGTGGATTCTTTTTCCCCCTTATAGGCAAAGTCCACGTTCGAAAGGCCCAGGCCGGTAAACTCTTTTTTCGTCTCCTCCGGACGCTCCGTCAGATACGCCTCGGCCTCCATCAGACGCTCGGCGCTGGCCAGCATGGCGTAATACCGCGGAAGATATCCGGACATATTCGCAATCGGGTACTGGATCTGGGCAGTCAGTTCCAGGATTGCAGTAAAGGTACCATAGGAGATCGATCCGTCCAGGATCCCGTAGCCGCAGACCACTGCCGCCAGAAGATAGGTGCCTCTCAGGAAGAAAGCATAGGCGATCTGGGAAAGATTGGAAAAATGCGCCCGGACCATTCTGGCGTGAAGATGCTTGGAAAGCCGCTCTTCCGCACCTTTTTCCACGCAGTCTTCCTGGGCAAAGGAACGGACCACCACCATACTCTGCAGATGATCTGTCAGATAAACGCGAAGATCGCCGTCCGCCTCCTGGATCCCCTTGTGGAGCTTTTTCATTTTCCAGCGGAAAAGAAGGGACACGATGCATACGATCACGCCCGCCGGGAAGATCACATAAACCAGCATCGGGAAAAGGATCATCATGTAGATCAAGGCACCGACCAGACGGAACAGCATGCCCGTCAGATCCGGGATGATCTCCGTGATGGTGTCGGCGATGACTTTCGTATCCGATGTCAGCCGGTTCATCCACTCGCCGGAATGCACGCCCGCCACATAGGAATAATCGTCCCAGAGAAGGGTATGGAATAACCGTCTTTTAAATGAATTTTCAATGGCGCCGGTCACATAGGCGCGAAGGGGACGGATGATGGCGCGTAAAATGACCTGGATCAGGACAAGGGCCACCAGAAGAACAGCCATCTTCACAAAGGCATCTTTGTCTCCTTCAGAGGCACGGTCCACCACATTCCGGAGAACGCCTGCCTGCAATGTCAGAAATACAGCCAGCAGGATCTGGATCGCCGTCATCGCCACAATATTCCAGCGCTGCCGTCCGATCACTTCCCAGATATAGGAAACCGCACTTTTCTTCTTACTCTTCTTCGTTTCTTCCATGAACCCGTTCCCTGTAAAAAAGGGAAAGTCACCGTCTCCCCCGAAAGGCGGGGAAAACAGTGACTTTCAATTATTCTTCTACTTCATGCAGTGAAGCGACACGCGCTTCTTTTTTGCGGATCACGATCTCGTCGTTTTCCACATCCACCAGTGCCGTCGAACCGGCTTCCACCGTACGGTCCAGCAGGGCTTCGGAGAACTTATCTTCCACCATGGACTGGATGACACGCTTGAGCGGACGGGCACCATACTGCGGATCGTAGCCGCGCTTGGCCAGGAGTTCTCTGGCTTCGTCGGTCAGCTCGATATCGATACCCAGCTCCTTCACGCGCTTACTAAGACCAACAGTCAGCAGATCCACGATCTTCAGGATCGACTGCTTGCCCAGCATACGGAAGAAGATGATCTCATCCACACGGTTGATGAATTCCGGATTAAAGGCCTTCTTCAGTTCCTCCATGACCAGTTCCTTTGCCTCGGCATAGGACTTGCCGCCATAAAGACGTCCTGCATCTGCCTCATCCACGAACGGATCGTCCTTCTTCTCGCTGGGAATGGAGAAGCCGATATGACGTCCGGCCGAAGTGGTCAGCATACGGGCACCGATATTGGATGTCATGATGATGATCGTATTCTTAAAGTCTACGATCCGGCCCTGGCCATCGGTCAGACGGCCGTCATCCAGGATCTGCAGCATGGAGTTGAAGATCTCCGGATGCGCTTTTTCGATCTCATCGAAAAGCACTACCGAATACGGCTGGCGGCGGACCTTCTCGGTCAGCTGGCCACCCTCATCGTAACCCACATAGCCCGGCGGCGAACCGATGAGCTTGCTGACATCGTGCTTCTCCATATACTCCGACATGTCGACACGGATCAGGGCATTTTCGTTTCCGAACATGACCTCGGCCAGTGCTTTTGCCAGTTCCGTCTTACCGACACCGGTAGTACCCAGGAAGATAAAGGAGCCGGACGGACGCTTCGGGTCCTTCAGACCCAGACGGGATCTTCTGATCGCCTTGGCGATGGCGGTAACCGCCTCGTCCTGGCCGATGACACGCTTCTTCAGTTCTTCTTCCAGTGTCTTCAGACGCTCGGCATCGCTTTCCGTGATCTTCTTGACCGGGATACCCGTCCAATTGGCCACGATATCCGCGATATCGTCCGGCGTCAGCGCCAGTTCCTGCGTCTCCTTGGAGCTGACTACCTGCTGACGGAGCGTACTGAGTTTTTCTTCCAGGAGCGTCTCCTCATCACGTAGCTTCTGGGCAGTCTCGAAATCCTGATTGGAAACCGCTTCCTGCTTCAGACGCATGATCTCGTTGATCCGCTCACCGATCTTCTTTGTCTCCTCCGGTTCCGTAGAAGACTTGATACGCAGTCTCGAGGCCGCCTCGTCGATCAGGTCGATGGCCTTATCCGGCAGGAAACGGTCGGTGATGTAACGGCTGCTGAGGATAACCGCGGCATCGATGGCATCGTCCGGGATCTTGATTCCGTGATGCTCTTCGAACTTACTGCGGATACCCTTTAAGATCAGGATCGCATCCGTGGTGCTCGGCTCTTTGACCAGTACCTGCTGGAAACGGCGCTCCAGTGCGGAGTCCTTTTCGATATGCTTTCTGTACTCATCCAGTGTGGTAGCACCAATGACATGCAGTTCGCCACGGGCCAGAAGCGGCTTGAGCATATTGGCCGCATCCATAGCGCCTTCCGTATTTCCGGCACCCATAATGGTATGCAGTTCATCGATAAAGAGGATCACATCGCCGGCTTTGGTGGCTTCCTCCAGGCCCTTCTTAAAGCGCTCTTCAAAGTCACCTCTGTAACGGGTTCCGGCCACCATCGAGGCCAGGTCCAAAGACATAACTCTCTTTCCGGCCAGAAGATCCGGCACATCGTTATTGACGATCTTCAGCGCCAGGCCCTCTGCGATCGCGGTCTTACCAACACCCGGCTCACCAATAAGGCAGGGGTTGTTCTTGGTTCTTCTTACCAGGATCTGCATGACACGGGAGATCTCCTCCTCACGTCCGATCACCGGATCGATCCGGCCTTCTTTCGCTTCCGCCGTCAGGTCCTTGCAGAACTTATCCAGGACTTTCGTCTTGCTGTCCTTATCGCCGTCTTTCTTTCCGTTCTTTTCTTTCTTGCCGGACATACCGCGCATATAGCGCTCCAGACGTCTCTGCTGGGCTTCCTCCACATCGCCGTCATCCAGCTCGTCCTCATCGTCGCGATCGATATCTTCCTCATCCTCGTCGCCTTCATCGTCGAAACGGGAATTCTCGCTCTTCGCCCGCTCTTTCAGGATCTCGATCAGATCTTCCGCCGCATGCTTGGCATCGAAGTCGTGGTAAGCCAGGATCCGGAATGCCGTGCACTGGCCGTCACGAAGGATCGCCAGAAGCACATGTTCCGGTTCCACCACGTTTCTTCCGGTCTTCTTTGTCAGGAACTCCGCCAGGTAAAGAAGTCTCTTTGTCCGGTTGGTGCAGTGGGTAAAGATCTCGTTCGGATCGCTTTCTCTTTCGGTAAATGCACCCGGCTCCCGCCCGGTGATCTTGACGATCTCTTCCATAACATCCGTCTGGCTGACACCATGCTTCTCCATGATCTCATCCACCGGCGTCATGCTCGTATCCGACAAGGCCAGGAGCACATGCTCGGTACCGATAAAATTCAGATTCAGTGCCGCCGCGTACAT
>CADBGD010000140.1 GCA_902794115.1 Oscillospiraceae bacterium | reverse complement strand
TGCGTTTTGGGGAGAGAAATATGAACGATAAGAAGATCAGGCAACATCTGTCCGGATGTGCGGCTTTTTAACGGCTGCGTTCTTAGTTAGATTATTCCCATATTTAAAAAGCACTTGTCGATGTCGGAGCGTCAGTATCGGGCCATTTTTGGTCTGCTTTCGGATACTTTTGCTGAGTTTTTTAAGGTAATGTCCACGGACAAACTATATATAAAAGAGGAAAAGAAAATGAGGGAAAAATACGTAGAAATTGAAATTGAGATGATTCGATTTGAAAACAGGGATGTCATCACAAGCTCGGACTGGGAAGAAAACGAGCTTCACGAATTAGACAAAGGCTGAAACATCAGCACATGTTTTTGCGGATTCAGGTATTGAGGTAGTAGTATGAAAAAATCCATGTTAAGTGTACTTCTGGTGTTTGTAATGCTGATCGGTATGGTGCCGACCTGCGTTTTTGCAAGTAGCCGGCTGCCTTCGGATGAGTACGGAAGTTTTATTGATGGCGATCAGCTTATCAACGATATCATTGAAACAAGCGGCATGAATGCGCATCCGAGAATCATCATGTCAGAAGAGAAGTTTGCGGCCTTGAGAGCACAAGAAGGAAAAGATACGGTGACAGGTATTCTTCTTGAAGAACTCCGTGGGGAAGCGGACGAGATTCTTAAATCCAGAAAAAAGGAGCCCATAACGTATAAACTAGACAGCGAGGGTCACCTTCTCGAAACATCGAAAAAAGTGCAGCGCGGCGTGGCGACCCTTGCTTTGGCATACAATATTTTCGGGAAGGTAGAATATGCCGAACAGGCTTACGCGGACCTGGAGGCTGCCTGTGGTTTCTCGGACTGGATGCCGGAACATTTCTTAGATACAGCGGAAATGTGTACAGCCTTTGCATATGGTTATGATTGGCTCTATCACTGGCTGAGCCCGGAACAGCGGGAGCTTCTCCGAACCAATATGATCGAAAAAGGCCTGAAACAGGTTATAGTGGATTATACGAAGGATAAAGAAGAATTCTATCGCACATACTACTGGTATCTGGCTAATGAAGGAGACAACTGGCAGTTTGTCTGCACCGGAGGTACGAACCTGGCGGCCCTTGCTATCGGAGATGAAGGAGATGCAAGAGAGACTGCCTCGCAGGTTCTGACTTATGGGTTCAAGAGAGCGTATTCCTGTGTCCGTGTCGGATATGGCAGATCGGATGGAACGTATAAAGAGGGACTCGGGTATTGGGATTATGCTACCTATTATGTCGGACTTCAATCCTCCGCGCTGAAAAGCGCAGCAGGAACCGACTATGGTCTTGCTGATTATGAGGGCATAGCGAGATCCGCCGATTTTGTACGCTATATGAGTTCCAACACACCGACAGCTTTTAATTTCGGGGATGACCGTGTGGACCGAAATACCGGATGGGCAGTCTTTCTGTGGCTCGGCGAGCAGCTTCATTCACCGGAGTTGTCTGCTATACGCCTTCGATATATTCCCGAAGATCCTGACTTCAATTATCTGGATGTTCTGTGGATCGACGAGAGCAAACAGACCGGTGAGGAAGTCAATAGAGAAACCGATTGGGGATTTGTAGGCTCGTCGAATGCAAGCTTTAGAACGACATGGGATAAGAGCGGTCTTGTGGCGGCACTTCATTCCGGCGAAAATGATTACCATTATCACGGGCACTTCGATCTGGGCTCGTTCTATATCGAAGCAAACGAAAAACGGTTCTTTACGGATGTGGGAAATGAACCAATCTATAATCTTAAGGACCGTAAGTATTCATACCGGATCAAAGCGGAGGGACACAATACACTGGTCATCAATCCGACAGAGGGAATTGACCAGGCGGATAATATAACCTGTCCCATAACCGGGTACAGAAGTGGAAATGAAGCATACGCCATCACGGACTTGACCGAAGCGTATGCGCCGAGCGGGGCGAATAAAGTGGTCCGCGGCATGAAGATGATCAAGGACAAAGAATGTGTGATCATCCAGGATGAGATCTCTCTGGATTCTCCTGGTGAGATATACTGGTTCGCGCACAGCAGGGGACAGATCGATGTTGCTTCTGACGGAAAAAGTGCGATCGTAACCGTCGGCTCTGAAAGATTATGGGTGAAGCTTCTTAGCGAGGACGGTCAGTTTACCGTGATGAAAGCAGAACCGCTTCCGACATCTAAGAAGGTACCGGGCGCGTCGGCGAATAACGATTTCAGAAAGCTGGCCGTGCATCTGACGAATACGAAAGACACCACGATCTCAGTGGCGTTTATCCCGCTGAAAAACGGCGAGACGGCTCCCTCCTGGACACCGTCTGTAGAGGCGCTTTCCGATTGGTCGTCCCAAAGCGGTTCCGGGGACTTGGGCGAGTCTCTTTACGGCATAAACCTGAGTCTGTCCGGTGATATCGGAATGAATTACTATATGGACCTTTCTTCGGCAGATCTTTCCGAAGACGCGTATATGGAATTTACCGTTCCTTCCGGTGACAAGACCGAGACCCAGAAGGTCTATGTACAGGCGAAAGCAGGTGAAGACAGAAACATCGCGAAGACGGTTTCCGAAGGAAATAAGACCTACCACGTATTTAAGTGCCAGGTAGCCGCGAAGGATTTTGCGCCGGTGATCGATGCACAGCTGGTCGATGGCGAAAAAACCGGTAAGAAGTATTCCTATTCCGTGAAGCAGTATGCCGAGTATATCCTTTCCCATGCCAACGATAAAACGGAGTATAAGAAGGCGGAATCTTTGGTAAATGCACTGGTCTGCTATTGTACGTGGGCCCAGTGTTACTTTGATATTGACGAGGCGCTGATTGACCCGTCTTATAAGTATGGCGATGCTCTCGATTCTGTTACCGCTCAGGAACTGAAGGCGTCAGCACCGGCGAGTGCGGCTTTTCTTGATCAGATCCCGGGTGTGACCTATGAAGGTGCGACGCTCTCTCTCAATTCGGAGACGACACTGTCTTTGTATTTCACAAGCAGTGAGAAACTGACCTTCTCCTGCGATCATGACAATAAGCTGGAGATATCGAAAGTAAACGGGTACCAGGTCGTGCGGATCCGGGGGATCCGTGCCTCCGACATCGACGAGGTCTTCGAAATGAAGGTCATTTGCGGTGGTAACGAGGGTATGGTCAGATATAGTCCTCTGAACTATATAGCGAATTGTGTCGGCAGAGATCATGAGGATGAAACACTGCCCAATCTGGTAAAAGCACTGTATTTGTATCACAAAGAAGCAGAGGCATATATCTGATAGGAAGAACTGTGCGAAATACATGCAGAGAAGAGAGTTCCATTCGGAGTTCTCTTTTTTCTGGCAATATTGTCCTGCCTGAAATACACTGGTCCATTGCAACGGAAAAATGATAAAATATAGTTGAGTTATTGTAGCTATCCCGGCAGAAAGAGGAGGTATTTTCTGCCGTGAACATATCGTTTTGAAGAAATAGGGGGGACCTATGGATAGATTTATTTCTGCAAACGAGTACAAAAGACGGGTGATGATCGTCGATGACGAAGAGATCAACCGGCTGATGCTTGGAAATATCCTGGAAAGCGAGTACGAAGTCGTATTTGCAACAAACGGACAGGAAGCATGGGACCTTCTGCATGGAGAAGAAAAGGATATCTCTCTTCTGCTTTTGGATCTTCTGATGCCGGTCATGGACGGGTTTGCACTGATCTCGAAACTGAAAGAAGATGACGAACTGAAACGCATTCCGGTCATAGTCATGACATCGGAAAAAGAAGCGGAAGTCAAGAGTATCAGGCAGGGAGCCTCAGACTTTATCACGAAACCGTATGATATGCCGGAAGTGATCCTGGCACGATGCGAAAGGATCATTAAACTGTCCGAGGAGACAACGCTGATCCGTTCGACTGAAACAGATGCAGTTACAGGACTTTTTACCCGGGACTACTTCTTCGAATATATCCGGCAGATCGAAGCCCATTTCAAGAACCGGATCGACGCGCTGGTCTTCAATATCGATCACTTTCATCTGGTCAACGAGATGTACGGAAGAGATACAGGTGATGCCACGTTAAGGCATGTTGCGGAAACGCTGGAGGAGGTCCTCAGACCCAATGCGATCATTTCCTGCAGGGCAGAGGCAGATACGTTCTATGTATATTGTGCGCATATTGAAGACTACAAGCCTCTTATCGCAAAGATCCAGGAAAAACTCGGTAATGTATCCGGGTCCTCGAAGATCAGACTTCGCCTGGGCATTTTCCAGGAAGCGGATCCGGACATGGAAGCGGAACAGAGATTTGACCGGGCGAAGATCGCCTGTGACAGGATCCGTGGTGATTATTCCACGTATGTTGCGTACTATGACAAAGAATTGTATCAGCGTTCCATTTACCATGAAAGGCTGATCAAAGATATGGAAGAAGCGATCGCGAATGAAGATTTCAAGGTCTTTTTCCAGCCGAAATACGATATCACATCGGATATCCCGAAACTCCGCAGCGCAGAGGCCCTGATCCGGTGGATGCATCCTGAACTGGGCATGATCAGTCCCGGAGATTTCATTCCTCTTTTTGAAAGCAACGGGTTGATCCAGAAAGTCGATCATTATGTATGGAAAAAAGCAGCGAAGCAGATCCGGGAATGGAAGGAAAAGTATAATTACTCGATTGCTGTATCTGTGAATGTTTCAAGGATCGATATTTTCGATCCGGAACTTCAGGACAAGCTTAAGGAGATCCTGAAAGAAAACGGACTTGCTGAAAATGAGCTGATGCTGGAAATCACGGAATCGGCCTATGCGGATAATGCAAATACACTTGTCGAAGTGACAGAGAGTCTTCGAAACGCCGGATTCCTGATCGAAATGGATGACTTCGGATCCGGCTATTCCTCACTGAATATGATCACGACACTTCCGATCGATGTCCTCAAACTCGATATGAAGTTTGTGCGCAATATGGAGAAAGACGAAAAGAGCATGAAACTTGTGGAACTGATCATCGACATTGCAAAGTTCCTGAATGTGCCTGTTGTCGCAGAAGGTGTCGAGGCACAATCGCAGCTCGATACGCTTAAGAAAATGGGCTGTGAAGTCATACAGGGCTATTATTTCTCCAAGCCGGTCCCGGCAGAGGATTTCGAGCAGTTTATAGAAAAAGAGATCTCATGATCCGGAGGGACGCATGGTAACGATAGAAAAACTGAAAGAATTTGGTGCCGATACGGAAGAAGGACTTAACAGATGCATGGGAAATCAGGATCTGTATTTCCGGCTGGTTTCGAAAGCTGTAGATCATCCTGACTTTGATCTTATAAAGAAACGGATCTCTGAACACGATCTTTCCGGCGCGTTTGAATCTGCCCACGCCTTGAAGGGGGTTCTGGGAAACCTTTCTCT
>CADBGD010000139.1 GCA_902794115.1 Oscillospiraceae bacterium | reverse complement strand
GTGACATTCTTTCCCAGCTGCGGGAAATACTCATCCCACCCCAGCCACGAAGTTTCAGAAGGATACTTTCCGCTTAAGACAGCTGTGGTCGCCGCCACAGTCGTAGGCGGAAAAACGGAACTATACGATCCGGCCAGATGCGAACGGAAAAAACCATCCGGAGAAAGATGCTTTTCCAGGATGGAAATGCCCATAGCGTCTAAAAGAAGCACCACCACATTTTTGTAGTTTTTGGAAAGATACTGATCTGCCATTGGAAGCGTCGGAGAAGAGGTTTCTGCTCCGAAATGAGAAAGCATCGAATTCGCTAAATTGACCAGACATTGATCGTAGTTGGGAAGAGTAATGTTGCCCTCTTCCGGAACGGTTGGAAAAGAAGTGTGAAACTGCTCCATAGACGCCTCCTTCGATGCCTTTTCGATCATTATAGCATAGGAAAAAGCACCGTCATTCAACCGTCAGTATAGGAAAGATCTCTGGTAAAAAAGATGTCTTCACACGGCGGAATCAAGAACGTAGTATAATAGAAAAAAAGCAAGGCCCGGGGCATGATCCGATGTGTCCCATGTAAGGAGAAGCAGAGTGAAAAATTTCTTATTTGTCCTCTTGGCAATCGCTTTGGTATCAGTCCTGACAGCCTGTTCGCTTCGGGATCTGTACGGCAAGAAAGATGATAAGCCATATGGGTATAAGACAGCGAAGGAATATGCGGATGTCTGGTGCGGCCCATGTAAAGAGATCGACAGCTTTACCGCGGTGGAGCACGAAGATGGTTCGAAAGTTGTTGTCACTACATTGGAAGATGAGGAGTACGGTTTTACCTATCAGGTGGAAGCGTACTATACCAAGCTTCCGTCTTCCCGCAATCCGGAAGCCAATTATCTGAGTGAGGATTTTGATTACCACTATCTTCTTGTATTTCTGGAAAAAACAGATTTTTCGAAACTCGTGGAAAAATACGACCTGGAGATCGTTTGTGATCCTCCGAAGCCTGCCAATACGGAAGGGCTCTATATGTTCTATAATCCGACGATCGATTTTCGGACCGAGCGGGAACTGTCCGATGAAGAGAGAAAAGAGATCATGCAATTTACATATGATTCTCTGAAAGAATTTGATAAGGTCCGACATCACTTCACCAGAAATGAATCCTGCAGCAGTGTCTTTTATCACATCTATTGTAAGCCGTCGGAAGAAGAAGCGGCGCGTGGTATAAAATATGGCGGAGAGAGCGGCCGGTACGGGTATAAGCACGTAGAATAAAACCGGGGGAGACATGCATGTGCGTCTATATCGGATATCGGAATCTGTCTTCTTGCTTTCAATGATCGTTCCTCTGCTGTTCCTTCCTTCGGAGCTGCTTTTTTCTCTTAAGGGATGAAGTAGTAGTCCGGCTCCCTGGCGGGATCTTTTTCTTTTCTGACACGAATCATTGTGCCTTTTTCGCCTACTGTCATTTTGTCGTTTTTTGCGCGTGTGGAAATAAGGCGGTAGACTTTTCCGTTAGTACACTTGATATGCAGATAGTATTGTCTAAAGGAAGACCGGCCGGAACCGATCAGGGCATTCGATAATTCGTATACATAACCTGGCAGGATCTCGTAATCCCGGTTATTTGCGACACGGGAAAGATGACGCTTTGTTTCGGTCAGGATCAGTAATGAGATGACATACAAGATGGTCACGATGATGTAAAAGGTGATAAGAATAAAGGTGACATGGGTAGAAAGCTCCTTTTTTTTCATCAGCGGGGTAATGCCCACAAATATTTCTCCTAAGCTGGCAAGGACGGCTACGAGTGCCGTACGATTCAAGTTGCTGCTCGACCGGAGACGGCGGGACCAATAATATGGAAGGATTGCAGATATAACCGCCAAAACCCCACTGATGGTTTTCAGAAAGAGAAGCTCTTTGGGTTTGATAAACAATATGTAATACATTCCCAATCCATTTCCCAGAAGAAGAGGAATGAGACAGAGAAAGATCCAGGGCCGGGCTTCTTGTCGAAGTGCGGGGAGAAGACGCTCGTGTTCGGAAAGAGAAGGCGTTGTGAAATCTTCGGAAAACTTTTCGGAAAGATCAGCTTTCGGATCGGCCACATTGGAAAGTTCCGCAGAATCAGAGAGTTCAGATGAAGCGGAAAAACGGAGAGCATTTTCTTTATAGAACGCATACTCACCTTCGCGGAAAAAGAAATAGGAATTGGGACCGATAACATTTGTATTCACGTCCGGGAGGGCAACAAACATACCTCGTGCGCCGACAAATAATTCCTGGGCAAAACGGCAATTCACGATGAGTGTCGTGGTCTTTCCGTTGTCCGCGATTACTGTAATGACCGACTGTGTGCTATTCATGTTTTTTGCCGTGATACGAACTTCCTGCACAAAGTAATCTCTGTTTTTCAGTTTCTTGTGTATAGATTTGGTCAGATAGAAAGCGGCAAAAGTGAACAAGGCCATGGCAAATGCCAGCATGCCATAGAGGGCGATCTGTTTTGCTTCACCATTATTGACAGAAGAAATGATACCCAGAAGAAAGAAGAGAGTAAATCCGCCGCAGATGTAGCCGAAGATGCCATAATTGGTTTTCTTTATGAGACGCTGAAGAAGAAATTCATGTTCCCAGGATTCACTCCTTCTCCAAAAACTTGTATTCGTTTCCATTTCCTTTTGTTTCCTTTTTTCCGTTCCTCGCTTTTCTTTCTTGAAATCCGTTCTTCGAACTCTTTTTCTCTGCTCTTTTCGAGGATAGTTTCCTTGTTCTTATGCTTTTTTAGTATACAGTTATTTCTTCTGAATATTAAGAGGAAGGTGAGAAGAAAATGCGAGTGGTAAAGGATAGAAAAATGCGAAAAAAGAAAGTTTCCGGCACTGCGCTTGAAGCTTTTTCATACTTCTTTTTGCAGTACCGGAAACCGGTGTTACTTAATATCCAGATCGAGGGGTTTATCGATCTCCTCGGATACATATTTCCCGTTCTTTTTCCGTTGTCTGACACATTCGGTCAGAAGGTATTCGATCTGTCCGTTGACGGAACGGAAGTCGTCTTCCGCCCATGCGGCCAGGGCATCGTAAAGCTGTGCCGAAAGCCGCAGCGGGACTTGCTTTTTCTCAGCCACGAGAGATCCTTTCTATCAGTAGAGGCTGCCGGAGTTCACGACCGGCTGCGCTTCCTTGTTGCCGCACAGTACGACCAGAAGATTTGAAACCATTGCCGCCTTGCGTTCCTCATCCAGCTCGACTGTATTCTTTTCGGACAATCTTTCGAGGGCCATTTCCACCATGCCCACGGCGCCGTCGACGATGAGCTTTCTGGCATCTACGATCGCGGAAGCCTGCTGGCGCTGCAGCATTGCCGCGGCGATCTCCGGTGCATAGGCCAGGTAGGTGATACGGGCATCTACGATCTCCAGACCGGCATCCGAGACTTTGCTCTGGATCTCCTGACGGATACGGTTGGCAACGATCTCGGTGGAACCACGAAGGGAACCATCATCGGCCTCGCCGTCACCGGTGGTATCTACGTTATCGGTAACATCATAAGGATAAACCTTAACTACGTTTCTGACTGCGGTATCGCACTGCAGGGAGAGGTACTCTTTGAAGTTATCTACATTAAAGACTGCCTTCGCGGTATCCGAAACTTTCCACATAACCGCCACAGCGATCTCAACAGGGTTACCGAGTACATCGTTGACCTTCTGCTTACTGTTGGAAAGAGTCATGACCTTCAAAGAGATCTTTCGGGAAGCAAGCTCGGTGGCCGTTGCTGCAGATGTGCCGGAAGAAGCGGCTGCCGTTGCCGCAGTTACCAGAAGCGAGCTGCCTTTCTGGCTGACATCGCCGCTCTGTCCCAGGTGTGTGCCGGCTGCCGGGTTAAAGGCTGTGCAGAAGGGGTTCACATAGAAGAAACCGTCACCCTTCAGGGTACCGACGTATTTACCGAAGAGGGTCAGAACCAAAGCTTCATTCGGCTTTAAGACCTTAAGGCCGCAAAGCGGGATCCAGCCGAGTACGAACTGGGCGATGCAAAGAGCGAAAAGCCATATCGGTTCCGGAGATTCCTCTGTTCCGTTTCCGACGCAGTAAATGATACCGAATACTGCAAGAACACAAAGAAGAATATAGCCGAAAAGCACCAGGCCTCCGATCTTTCTTCCACGTAATACTTTCTCTGTAATCTGTTTGTCTTTCATTTGAGTCCGCCTTTCTGGACCTTTTTGGTCCGACGTGAATGATGTATAAGTGATATCAAACTGATATCATCGTGAAACATGATATCACGCAGCGGAGCAGACGTCAAGTATCAGGAGCGTTAAGTAATTTTTCTTCCGCCGTTTTTTCCCAGCGGGTAAAGTAACCGAAGTAGAGACCTCCCTGATCCATAAACTTTATGGCGACGAGTTTTCCGTCCTTGCAAAAGCATGTGTAAAGAGAACCTTTTTCGAGCCATTCTTCCACCACATATTCTTCGCCGCCCATCGTGGCTTTATACGCGCTGTGGAATTCAGGGGAAGAGGTGGGCTGGAAGATCTCCGGCAGGCTGAAGAGCGGGTCCTCGGCAGTATATTCCGCGCCTCTCGGGAAGACCATGATATCCGAATCGGTGGAGTACTGGTAGATCGAATCCCCGACCACCACATTCGTAATATCGTAATCGAAAGAATTGTCGTGGGACTGCGTCTTTTGGTAGGCATAATAATCCTGTCCGTCCGCAGTCATGAGATACTCGCGGAGACGATAGTTTCCATAGGAATAAAACTCGATGGTGTAGGTCTTAGTCGAAAGAGCTTCCGAAATGAGACTTTCCACCACCGGAGATCCATCGATTGGATCTCCCTTGATGAGATCTTCGCCCAGATCGAAAAAACCTGCCTCAAGGGCATCTTCTTTTCGCCATTCCGCGTCTGTTTTCTTCGCGTCTTCGGCTTCTTTTTCCTTCACGGATTTGGTGTTGTTCTTCGCAAACTCGATGACTTCCTTAACGTCCGCTTCCGGATCTTCCGTGTCGTAATTCAGAAGCGAAGTGAAGACCAGAAGCGTGCCGTTTTCCGCACACCAGCCGCTTACGATCTCGCCGCTTTCAGACAGCACCAGATACCAGGTGGCGCCGGAAAGATCGTAGATCTCCAAAGAGCATTTCCCGGAGGAAGAAGTGGCTTCGTATCCTTTGATGAATTTGCCGGATTCGGAAAGAAGTGTTCCGATAGGGACAGGCGTATAGGTTCCGGCGAAGCTGTCCGCCGGGTAATACACTACCGTAAAATCGGTGCGGGAAAAAGCATCGTTTCCGTCGGTGACATATTCGTAGCACTCACTGTCCAAATAGTAGGGAGTATCGCTGGTGCCGGTATTGGATCGTTCTCTGTCCGACTGCTGGTACAAAAGATAGTCGCCGGAAGTGGTGAAAATGCACTCCTGATATCTCCGCTG
>CADBGD010000138.1 GCA_902794115.1 Oscillospiraceae bacterium | reverse complement strand
TATGCAGGTCGACCCAAAGGGCCGTGTTCATACATTCTGCTCCGCGGTTCCGGGCTGCTGGCACGTAATGGGTGTTCACCAGGCTGCCTGCCTGTCCCTGAAGTGGTTCAAGAATACCTGCTGCGACGCTGAGGTCATCGAGGCGGAAAAGCGCGGTATCGATGTATATCAGCTGCTGGATGAGATCGCTCAGGAAGTACCGATCGGTGCCAACCGTCTTCTGTACCTCCCGTACCTGATGGGTGAGAGAACACCGCATCTGGATCCGAATGCACGTGGTGTATTCTTCGGTCTGTCCGCGATGCACGAGAGAAAGGATATGCTCCGTGCCGTTATGGAAGGCGTTGTGTATGCTCTCCGTGATTCCATCGACATCTTCAATAACCTGGGTGTTAAGATCGATTCCATGTATGCCTGCGGTGGCGGTTCCAAGAGTAAGTTCTGGAGACAGATGCTGGCTGACGTATTTGACTGCACAGTCAATACCTGCGCTTCCGACCAAGGTGGTGCACTGGGTGCCGCTCTTCTGGCTTCTGTTGCTGCCGGCGTATATCCGACGATCCAGGAAGCCTGCGGTGCGACGATCTTCTCCGCTTCCTCCATGGATGCCAGAGCAGACGTACACGCTCAGTACGAGCCTTTCTATCAGATCTACAAGGATCTGTATGCTCCGATGGCCGAGAACTTCAAGAGACTTGCCAACGTGTAAGATATTCCGCCGCGTGAATGACGCGGCATGAAATCCGAACTAGGCTCTCTCGGAACAAGGGAGAAAATATATAAGCGGTGGGAATCTTACTGCGCGCCCCCCTTCAGCGCAGGCAAGGACCCGCCGCTTATCTTTTCTTTGCACGGCGACAGTGCATTTATGGTAGAATAAAAACATCCGAAAATCTTCTGGGAGGTAGAGTTATGCAATATGAAATTAAGGGCGATCAGCTTCCGGTCGTCGTCTGCACAATGAATCCGGGCGAGTCCATGATCACAGAGCGTGGCGCCATGAGCTGGATGACTACAAATATGAGAATGGAGACACAGGCCGGTGGTGTGGGAAAAGCACTGGGCCGTATGTTCTCCGGTGAGTCTCTTTTCCTGAATAAATACACAGCTGAGGGCTCTCAGGGCCTGATCGCTTTTGCTTCTTCTTTCCCGGGTGAGATCCGCGCCATCCAGATCACTCCCGGAAACAGCATCATCGCCCAGAAGAGTGCTTTTCTGGCAGCGGAACCGGGCGTGGAACTGAGCGTACATTTCAGAAGAAAACTGGGTGCCGGCTTCTTCGGCGGTGAAGGTTTCATCATGCAAAAACTCTCCGGTAACGGTACTGCATTCGTCGAGATCGACGGATCGGTTGTCGAGTATCAGCTGCAGCCCGGCCAGAGCATGTATCTGGATACCGGTTATCTGGCCATGATGGATGAGACGGTCCAGATGGATATCGAGATGGTCAAGGGCGTAAAGAACATCTTCTTCGGTGGTGAGGGAATGTTCAATACCAAGGTTACCGGCCCCGGCCGTATCTGGATCCAGACCATGCCGATCAGCACGGTTGCCAGCCTCATTGCAGGTCATATTACAGCACGCTGATTTTACCTGCAAATAGTGTAAAATAGCATTAAGTGAAAAGAGTCTTTTCAGAAAAAGGGCTCTTTTCCTATTTTCGAATCAGTAGGAGAGAGCATATGACACGGCTTTTTATCGACACAAAGATCGAGGAGACGATCGGTACCTGGGAGTTTACGGATGAGAATGCCCGGTATCTTTCGGATGTGCTCCGGATGCGTCCGGGAGAGGAACTGATCCTCTGTGACGGAGGCCGGATCGATCATGTGTGCCGTATCGAGACGGTAAGTAAGGGCCATGTGGCGGTCTCCATTACGGACCGACATCCCAACACCAACGAGCCGAAATTCCAGGCTGTGGTCTATCAGGGACTGGCTAAAGGCGAGCGGATGGACCTTTCGATCCAGAAGTCCGTGGAGCTGGGGGCGGCAAAGTATGTGCCCACAGCCTGCAGCCGTTCCATCGTGAAGATCAAGGACGGAAAGGACAGTAAGATATCCCGCTGGCAGTCCATCGCCCTTGAGGCGGCGCGGCAGTGCGGTCGGGGGATCGTGCCGGAAGTTGCTTCTCCTATGAGTTTTTCGGATGCCCTTTCCGAGGCAAAAGAAAGCTGCGATCTGGTGCTTTTTCCATGGGAAGAAGAAAAAGATGGAAAACTTGGAGAGATCCTGGCTTCCGTGGACTTTGAAAAATGCCCGAAAATCGGCATTTTCATCGGTCCCGAAGGTGGATTTTCCGAAGAAGAGGCGGAGCTTGCAGAGAAGATGGGGGCCAAAAAGGGCACCCTCGGCAAACGCATCCTTCGGACGGAGACGGCCGCTCCTGCGGTTTTGGCTATGTTGGTCTATCGAAGCGAACTGATTTAGTGTATAATGAATTGTTAAGTAATTCGGAAAGAGAGTCATCCTATGAAATACAGTTGTCAGAAGGGAACGAAAGATATTCTCCCGGAAGAGATCTATAAGTGGCAAAAGGCGGAAAGAGCCTTTGCGGAAATTTGTGAGGAGTACGGTTATCAGGAGATCCGTATCCCGACTTTTGAGCAGACCGACCTGTTCCAGCGTTCGGTCGGCGACACCACCGATGTGGTGCAGAAAGAAATGTACACCTTTGAAGATAAGGGCGGACGTTCCATTACGCTTCGTCCGGAGGGCACCGCCGGTGTGGTCCGTTCTTTCGTGGAGAACGGCATGAGCTCGCTTCCGAGCCCGGTACGCCTGTTCTATAACATTACCGCCTTCCGCTATGAGAAGATGCAGAAGGGCAGATACAGAGAATTCCACCAGTTCGGTGTTGAGGCTTTCGGCGCCAAAGGTCCGGCCATCGATGCCGAGATCATCAGCATTCTGGTGAATTTCTTCGACCGCATGGGATTAAAGAAGACCAAGCTTTGCATCAACAGCATCGGCTGTCCTACCTGCCGTGCGGCCTATAACCAGGTACTGAAGGACTATTTCCGTCCGCATCTTTCGGAGATGTGCGAGGACTGCCAGTCCCGTTTTGAGAAGAATCCGCTTCGTATGATCGACTGTAAGGAAGAAAAGTGCGGTGCCATTGCGGCCAATGCTCCTCGTCTCATCGATTATCTGTGCGATGACTGTAAGGCGCATTTCGAGGGCTTAAAGGCAAACCTGGAAGCGCTGGGCATCAACTACACCATCGATTCCGGTATCGTACGCGGCCTGGATTACTATACACGTACCGTATTCGAGTTTAAGTCCGAAAATGTCGGATCCCAGGGTACCATCTGCGGCGGCGGCCGTTACGACGGACTGGTTTCCGAGATCGGCGGACAGCCGACACCGGGTATCGGATTTGCCATGGGCGCAGAGCGTTTCCTTCTGGAAATGGAAGCCCAGGGGATCGAGATTGAAAAGGATCAGAAGGTGCAGCTTTATATCGCGAACCTTTCCCCGGAGACACAGATCGAAGCCCAGAAGCTGGCTTTCTCTTTACGAAAGCAGGGTATCGGCTGCGAGATCGACCTGATGGACAGATCTTTCCGTGCCCAGATGAAATACGCCGGTAAGAAGGACATCCCGTTCCTTCTGGTGCTGGGTGAAGATGAGCTTTCATCCGGTAAAGCAAAGCTGAAGGCAATGGCGGATGGTACCGAAAAGGAGATCGCGTTATCTGATCTTGCTGATGAGATCCGTAACTGGAGGAACTGATGGATAAAGAGCACATTCACGAAAATGATATTCCGGAAGAAGCAGTAAGCGGGAGTGCCGAAGAGGCAATCGCGTCTTTGGAAAGTGAAGCGGTATCTGAAAAGCCGGAACTGGATCCGATCGATGCGCTGGCGGCGCAGCTGGTGGATCACGTGGATGTGCCGGAAGTTTCTGATGTGAAGCCGGAAGAAGCGGCAGAAGAAGTGGCAGAAGAAGTGGCGGAAGAAGTTACTACTGCAGAAGATGCGGTGGAAGAAGCAGTGTCTGAAGTTTCGCAGGAAGTTTCCGGCGACAGTGCATTTACCGAGGAAACAGAGGAAACGATTGTGGAAGTCCCGGAGGCGGAAGAGGCCGTGGAGGCAGTTTCCGAAGTGAAAGAAACTGAACCAGTTGAGGATACTTCGGAAGAGGAGAAATCCGAAGAAAAGGAAGATTCTGAGCCGGAGAAAGCCGAAGAAACCGACGAGGCAGAAGAGTCCGATGAGTCTGATGAAGAATCTGAGGCAGAGTCCGAAGATGATGAGGACGAATCTGAGGAAGATTCCGAAGAAGACGACAAAGAGGAAGATGACGACGAAGAAGAGGACGAGGAAGACGAAGGCGCTGCCGGCAAATCTGTAAAGAAGAAAGCTGACAAGCATTCGGAGAGAGATAAGGAAGAATCCGCCAAGGAAAGAAGCCTTCTTTATACCATCTTCGATACGGTGCGCTATGTGGCCATCGGTCTTCTGGTGGGTATTCTTCTGGTGGTATTCGTCATTCAGAGAAATGATGTATACGGAAGTTCCATGGAGCCGACACTGCACAGCGGCGATGCGGTCTTTGTGGAGATGATCTCCGTGTATACCGGAAACTTCAGTCGCGGTGACATCGTGACCATCGATGCCAAGGGCATGGAAGGCTATTCCCACGAGGAGAACCTCATTAAGCGTATCGTGGGTCTTCCGGGCGAGACCATTAAGATCGAAGACGGAAACGTCTATATCAACGGAGTGCTTCTGGATGAATCCGCTTATCTTCCGGAGGGCACCAAGACTTATGTCGGTGCCGAGGGCCAGGCGAGAGGCTACCAGGAAGTGACTTTAGGTCCGGACGAGTACTACTGCATGGGCGATAACCGCGGCGGAAGTAACGACAGCCGTCGTATGGGACCCTTTAAGAAAAAGCAGATCGAGGCGAAGGTCCTGATGCGGATCTATCCCTTTAATAAAATGAAATTCTACTGATAGGATTAGTTCGAAACGGTATGGAGAGACAAGAGAAAATACGTAATTTCTGCATCGTGGCCCACATTGACCACGGCAAAAGCACTTTGGCCGATCGTTTGATCGAGAATACGGGTGTGGTGGAATCCCGTGAGATGCAGAACCAGATCCTGGATAACATGGATATCGAAAGAGAGCGTGGCATTACGATCAAGTCGCAGTCCACGCGTCTGCTTTATAAAGCGAAGGACGGGGAGGAGTATATCTTAAACCTCATCGACACCCCCGGCCACGTGGACTTTAACTACGAGGTAAGCCGTTCCCTGGCCGCCTGTGACGGAGCGATCCTCATCGTGGATGCGGCCCAGGGTATCGAAGCCCAGACACTGGCAAACGCCTATCTGGCTGTCGATGCAAACTTAGAGATCCTGCCGGTCATTAATAAGATCGACCTTCCGTCGGCCCAGCCGGAGGAAGTGAAAAAGGAGATCGAGGATGTCATCGGCCTGGATGCTTC
>CADBGD010000137.1 GCA_902794115.1 Oscillospiraceae bacterium | reverse complement strand
TTCTAATCTTCCATTTTGCAAAATCTACATATCACAAAATCGGGAAATAAAAGAGGAGTTGCCTCAATGTGATATACATTGAGACAACCCCTTGTTTGTTTTTGCATAGTTTCCGCAATCCCGGAAACTTTTCGGCTTGGGATCAACCCTTTACAGAACCGAGTGCAATACCACTTACGATGTACTTGGAAAGTAACAGGTAAGCAACGATCAACGGGAGAGCTGTGATGGACAGACCGAGATAGATACAACCATACTCACGTCTGTAAATATCACCATTCAGCAAGGCTACCATGATCGGCATTGTGTAGTTCTTCTGCTTGTTGAAAAGGATCAACGGCAGGAAGTAGTTGTTCCAGGAACCTACGAAAGTAAAGATTGCCTGGGTCGCCATAGCCGGCTTCATGATCGGAAGAACGATCGTGTTGAAGGTACGGAACTCGCCGGCACCATCGATACGGGCGGATTCCACGATCTCCATTGATAGCGCACCTTCCAGATACTGTTTCATAAAGAATACAGTCATCGGAGCGGCCATCGAAGGCAGGATCAGCATCAGCTTGTTATCGGTAAGATGGAGCTGATAGCAGGTACGGTAGAAACCGATGAGGGTTACGGTACCCGGCAGGGTCATGATACCAATGATCAAGCCGAAGAACACCTTCTTGAGCTTCCAGTCATATGCATGGATCGAATATGCAGTCAAACTGGAGAAGTAGATCGAAAGAACAGTTACCGAGATCGAGATGATCAGGGAGTTCTTAAGACCTGTCTTTACATCAAAGGTCTTCAGTTTCTTCAAAATATCAAGGTTCTTCTTCAGATTCTTACCAGGGATCAAACTGATAGAGTTGCTCTGGATAGCTTCTGTGGATCTTGTGGAGTTGATCAGCATACAGATGAACGGCCACAAGCTTAAGAGCGCCAAGAACGTACAAACAATGTAAATAATTGTCAGAAAGACGATCGAGTCTCTCTTTCTGGACTTCAGTGCAACCTGACTGTCCTTCTTGTTCTTATCGGAGCGCATTACTTCATCATTCGTTGCCATAGTGTCGCTTACGCTCCTTTCTGTTCAAGCTTAGCCTTCTTCATAGCTTGCTTCTTCAACTTCGCCATCTTCGCAGCATCCTTATCTCTCATGATAAAGAAGAGAGTTGCGGAGCAGACGATAACGATTAAGAACAAGATAACCGAAGCGGCCGCGGACCGATTGTACTTATACGGCTTTTTGAAGGCCGTGTTATAGATGTAGATCGCGATCGTAGTTGTTGCGTTATCCGGTCCACCGGAAGCCAGCAACTGCGGAATATCGAACATCGACAGACCACCGATCAAGCTGGTAACAAGGGTGAACAACATGATAGGACGAACACTCGGGAGCGTGATATACCAGAACTTCTTCCATCTGGATGCACCGTCGATTTCAGCAGCTTCGAAAATCTCAGGATTAATACCGATAACTGCGGCAATCAAGGTGATCATAGTGGAACCGTACCACTGCCAGCACTGGATGAACTCTACGATCATTCGTGTCGGACGCTTATTCAGCAAGAAGTAATAAGGTTCCTTAATAATATGCAAATGCATCAAAAGATCATTGACCGGGCCCTTCGGGTAGCTGAACAATGTATTGTACAGGATAGCTACTGTAGCTGCGGTAATGATGTTCGGCAGATAGAATACAACTTTGTAGAAACCCTGGCCCTTAACCTTTACACGGTTATCAGTAAACCAGGCAGAGAGCAGGAGGGCAAGACCCAGCTGCGGAAGGAAGTTTACTATCCAAATTCTACATGTAGTAATCAAAGCTTCCAGGAAATAACTCTTTGCGCCGGAGCTTCTTCTCTTGAACAAGTATTTAAAGTTCGCAAGCGGATCCTTTAAGAACTTGAGCTTCGGAGGGATAGCACCCTCGTGGTTGGTGAAACCAATCACAAGCGTATAAGCTACTGGATATAACGTAAAAACTAGGAATGTAAGAAAAAAGGGAATAGCAAACAGGTATCCAAATTTTGAATAGTTAACAAGCTTTTTCTGCTTCAAAATATTTACACCACCGTTCACTTTTTTACAAAAAAGAAAGGGGCGGGCGAAATCACTTTCGTCCGCCCCCAATTCTTAATCTACTTTGGATTCAACCAAAAACTCAGGAGAGGATTAAACCTCGATGTCCTTAGCCTCAGCTGTATCGTTGAACTTGTCCATCAGTTCGTCCTTGGTGATCTTACCATGAGCGTACTGGTTAACGAGATCCTGGAATGTACCGTTCAGGTCAGCATCGTATTCGCACTTGCACTTAGCAGAAGCGAAAGATGTAGCCTTAACGAAGATGTCGAACGGGTTCTGGCCGCCGAGGAACTCCATGTCACCCTTAGCAGTAGCCATTACCTTACCGGAGGAAACAGTATCCTTCGCAGAAGCGATACCGCTTGTACCGTTAGCCCAACCATTCTGCAGACCATTCTCAGAAGCATCAAGAGTTACCCACTCGATGAACTTAGAAACGAATTCCTTCTTGTCAGCGTTGTCAAGAACGTTCTTGTTAGCCAGCAGCCAGGAACCGCCCCACCAGAAACCTACCGGAGGTGTGCATACGCGCCAGTCGCCGTAAGCGTCTGTGCCTTCGCACTGACCAGCCATTACGTAGTTGATCAGCCATGCAGGTCCAAAGTAAGCGAATACCTTCTTGTCGCCTTCACCACGCATGTCAGCGTTCCAAGCCGGCTGCCAAGCTGTTGTATCGTTGGTGTAACCACCATCGATCAGCTTCTTAGCCATTTCGATGTAAGCTTCTCTCTGCGGGTCAATGTTCAGCTTGCCGTCAACAACCCAAGGTGTCTGGGAAGCCTTCTCAGAAACGTTCCAGATGTCACCGAGACCGGAAACAACAGCTACGTTAGCAGCCTTCAGCTTATCAGCAGCCTCCCAGAACTTATCCCAGTTCTGAGAACCAGCACCAAAAGCTTCCTCGATAGCAGCCGGATCATCAGAACCGAATACTTCCTTAGCGATGGAAGCTCTGTAGATCATAGCACCACCTGTGCACTGATAGCAGAGAGCCTGAACCTTACCGTCAGCGTTAGTACCGAGCTCTACTGTGTAACCAGCGATCTCAGCGTCCTTGATCTTTCCATCAACGTTGTCGATGAAATCAGCGTACGGAGCAGCGAAGCTAGCGAAATCACCAGTTGTGTAAGGCAGAATGTAGTCAGCCTCAGCAACGTAGAGATCCGGAGCGGTGTCGCCACCAGCTGTCAGAGCAGCGTTCAGCTTTGTCTCGTAGCCCTGGCCATCGTTGTTGCAGTACATAGCATCGATCTTGTACTTAGCCTTGAGGTCCGGGTTCTTCTCCAAGAAAGCACCGAGCATGTTCGGAACTTCGTTGGACATAGCGTATACCTTAATTACGATGTCACCTTCACCGAAAGAAAGAGCGTGCTCTTCATCGGTAGCAGCTGTGGTCTCGCCTTCCTCAGCGGAAGTCTCTCCACCCTCTTCGGATGTCTCGCCACCCTCAGCAGATGTCTCGCCACCCTCGGAAGCAGTTGTTGTTGTTTCGCCACCGTTGCCAGTTGCAGATGTAGTTGTCTCGTCCTTCTTGTCGGAGCAACCAGTCATCAGACCAGCACACATCGCAAAGCAAAGTACACTTGCAATTACTTTTTTCATATCGTCCTCCTGATATTTGTAGATTTTTGACGAAAACTTCGCCCGTTTTTTGTAACTACAAGTACATAATAACCATTGACCCCACTTCTTTCTTTACAAAAATTGCGGATTCCCACATCTAAACATGACGTTTTTTGCTATTTGACGAGCGAAACGTTTCGCTCTTTTTCTTTATTCACTTTGTTGGTATAATCTTTTGAAGTGGTCATCTGTTTGATGAAATATGCCTAAAGAGGTACATATATGAACGAGATTTTCCGATACGAAAACCCGGCGATGCGGTTCCTTTCCAATATGTTTAATATCTTCTGGGTAAACCTTCTGTTTATCTTTACCTGCATTCCGATCATTACCATTGGTCCTTCCCTCTGTGCACTTTACAAAGTCTGTCTGAAAATCGTCAGCGGCGATGAGATCATGGTATATAAAGTTTACTTTGGTGAATTTAAAAGCAGTTTCAAGAAGGGCACGATCCTCTGGGTCATGATCGTCGGCCTTCTCGCCTTCTTCAGTATGGAACTGTATTATATATATTTCCGTCATGATGTGATCAGCGAGAAGCTTTCGTTTCTTCAGTATCCTGTCTGGGTCATGATCTTTCTGGTCGTGCAGGTCTTCCTTTATGGATTTGCGCTTCTGGCAACTTTTGAAAACACTCTTCTGAAAACAATTAAGAATGCCATCCTCTTAAGTATTAAGAACTTCATGATCACGATCATGCTGATCGCGATCTGGCTTTTCACTCCCCTTCTGGCCAATACACTTCCGGACTTCGCTTATGGTCTTTTGGGATTCGAGGTATTTTTTAACCTGGCGCTCCGTGTCCTCTTCTGCTCTTTGTTCCTGCATAAGGCTTTCGGCTTGACCAAGCTCAAGACCAACCGTGACGGCACAGTCAGTGAACTGGCTTATGAAGACGTCGTGGAAGTTCTTCCTGAAGCGGAAGAAAAGCACGAGACCGAATCGGACAAAGTGGCTTTGCCGGAGAAAGAAACTGCTGAAGTGGCCGCAGATGCAAAAGAAGCAACTGAAGAATCTGCTGAAAGATCCACCCCGGATGACTATGAACCGGATGAAGACGATCTTCTCCTTATGGAAGTCACGGAAGAGGAAATGCGGGAGCTGGAAAAGGAAGGAGATCCTGAACAGGATTCAGACGATTGACCTTTTCACATAAAAGCGAAATGAATGATCACGAGAAGAAGAGATACTCCAAAATGAGCTTCTCTTCTTCTTTTTTGTCGGTAAATGCAGACAGGAACAGATAATGCTTCTCTTCCGAGTCATGGTAGGCGGGTTCGAAGAACTCCATTCCCGATACATTAATGGCCACCGGAACATGAGCCTCACTTTCAAAATCCAGATAATAGATCACGCCCCGCTCTTCCAGTTCCGCGATCTGCGATGGATCCAGTACGATCCGAAGATCCTTGACTCCATTCTCTCCGTACTCCTGGATCATGCGGGCATTGGTGATCACGATATCTGTGACCTCGCCGGTGATCTTGGCGGTCAGTTTCTGGTTACTGGCGATCATCTCCTGGCTCACATTGATGGAGTCCTCATTTGTCGGCGCAAAATAGGTCGCCTCCAAAACGATCTCTTTCCCCACCTTTTCCGAATAGGGCGTAAAAAGATTTTCCACGTTCTGATAGTCACAGTTGACCATAGCGATATTGAGGTAAGCTTTCTTCGATCCTTCGATATAACTCCGGATCAGAGATGTGGCGGCAAAGATCACCAGGACCGGAACGATCACCCACCATTTGTAGTATGTCCAAAGATGAATGGCGGCCCCTTTGACTCCCATTTCCCGAAGATTCAGTTTTTTCTTCTCCAGACTCGGATCCGGCATAGCACATTCCTCTTTCCTTTTTCTTTGGCAAAAGCAC
>CADBGD010000136.1 GCA_902794115.1 Oscillospiraceae bacterium | reverse complement strand
TCCGGATCATCATCTGGATCCTCCTCCGGAAGCAGTGATTCATCGGATAAATCAACGACCGGAAAAGGCGGCGAAGATCGCCCAGGAACTGGACTCCCAGAATACCCAGAGAAAAGAGATCGAAGCCCGGATCGTAAATGAGGCCGTGTCCCAGATCCAGTCGGATCCGAGACTGATCTCCGACATGAAGATCCCGTCCATGCCCATCGTACTGGTGGGAGATAACTGGCATCCGGGAGTCATCGGTATCGTGGCCAACCGCCTGGTGGACCGCTTCCAGCATTCCGCCATCGTGCTGACACGTCTTCCGGAGGACAAAGGCGTGCTTCGGGGAAGCTGCCGGAGCGCCGGAGATTTCCCGATTTTTTCCGCCCTTTGCGCCTGTGAAGAGGTGCTTGGAAAATTCGGCGGTCATGCAAGAGCGGCGGGACTGGATCTTCCGGAGGAGAATCTTACTGCCTTTATCCAGAAGCTTCGGGACTTTTCCGAGACTTCCGGAACGGAAATGGATACCAACTACATAAAGATCGATGCCGAAGTGAAAAAGGAAGATCTGACCCTTTCTTCGGCCAAAGAGATCCTGTCGCTGGCGCCTTTCGGAGAGGGAAACCGGGAACCGCTTTTCCTTCTTCGGAATCAGTTTATCGCCGGCGGCAATTATTTCGGTAAAGAGAAGAACCATCTGAAGATCTCCCTGATCTCGGAAGAAGAAGTGGAGGCGGCCAAGCGCCAGTATGCGGACGACCCGGAGGAGGATCCGCCGGTGGGACGAAAGCTTCCCGCCATGACGGAAGTGATCCTATATTCCCAGGCGGACCGGGCCCCCATGTTCCTTCGCGGAAGAAAGATCGACGTGGTCCTTCGGATGAATGTGAATACCTGGAACCAGACCGAGAAAGTGGAACTCTTTTTAGTGGATTTCCATTATTCGCCGATCGGGAAAAACATCTGGGATAAGCCGGAAGCGCTGGAGAGCCTTTACAGAAACAAGCTTCCGCTCCGCCAGGTCGCCATCGTCGGTAAATGCACTGTGGAAGAGCTTTGTCCGAAGATGGAAGAGGTTTCCGCTGTATATGATTTTATCAGGACCCGCTGCCAGGAAGGCACCTCGGTTTGTGACCTTCCGCTGATGGCGCGGTTCCTTTCGGGCGCGGAGAAAAAATCGATCCACGCCTTCAAGCTTTCCCGGATCCTGGACATGCTGAACGAAGCCGGCCAGATCCATCTGGAACGCTTTAGTGACACAAGGGTGTGGTTATCCTTGCGCGATGGCTTTAGCGAGGGTAAACTGAAAGAGACAGCCACCTATCGTGCTCTTCTTTCGCCGTAAGGGAGAGAAGACCTGGAGGGGACAATGGGTATAGGGAGCAGGACAAAAAGAAGATGAGTGCAGATAATAAGAAAACGGAAGAACTTTCGCCGGAGACCGAAGCGTTTTTCACCTCGCTTCGAGACGGCACATGGCCGGAGGATATCGGAGAAGATATCCTGGACATGATCGAGGAAGTAATCACGAAATACGGATCCTATTCGTCGGAAAAAGATGAGTCGGAGCGGATCCGCCGCGCCTTCGTTTTTGCCTATAAAGCCCACAGCTCGCAGAAGAGAAAAAGCGGCGAGCCCTACATTATCCACCCCATCGCCACAGCCCAGATCCTGACGGAACTGGAAGTTGACGCCGATACGCTGGTGGCCGCTCTTTTACATGACACGGTGGAAGACACCCAGGTGACCATTGAGCTCATTACCGAAGTGTTCGGTGAAGATGTGGCGCTCCTTGTAGACGGCGTCACTAAACTCGGCCGGATCGCCTATTCTTCGAAAGAAGAGCAGCAGGCGGAGAACATGCGTAAGATGTTCCTGGCTATGGCCAAGGATATCCGCGTTATCCTCATTAAGCTTGCCGACCGTCTCCATAACATGCGTACCATGAAGCACCAGAATCCGGAGCGGCAGAAGGATATCGCGAAAGAGACACTGGATATCTACGCGCCTCTGGCGCACCGTTTAGGTATCTATAAGATCAAGTGGGAACTGGAAGACCTCTGTCTTCGTTACACGGATCCGGATGCCTATTATGAGCTGGTCGGCGCCATTTCCCAGAAGCGTTCCGAAAGAGAAAAGTTCCTGGCCACCGTGGTCGACGAGCTTTCGACCCGTGTTTCCCAGATGGGCATTAAAGCCGAGATCGAAGGCCGGCCGAAGCATTTCTACAGCATCTATAACAAGATGAAGAACCAGGATAAGCACCTGGATCAGATCTACGATATTTTCGCCTGCCGCATCATTGTGGACACGGTATCCGACTGCTATGCGGTACTGGGCCTGGTGCATGAGATGTATTACCCGATGCCGGGCCGTTTTAAGGACTATATTGCCATGCCGAAGCCGAATATGTACCAGTCGCTGCATACCACGGTCATCGGAAAAGAAGGCGTGCCTTTCGAGGTGCAGATCCGAACGCTGGCCATGCACCGTACGGCGGAATATGGTATCGCGGCCCACTGGAAATATAAGGAGGGCGGCTCCAGCCAGAACAGTAAGGCCACGTCTTTCGACAACAAGCTTTCCTGGCTCCGTCAGATCCTTGACTGGCAGGGCGAATCCAAAGATGCCGGCGAGTATCTGGATTCCCTGAAGACCGGCCTTGTGGCAGAAGAAGTATTTGTATTTACTCCGAAGGGCGATGTATTTTCCCTTCCTCTTCATTCCTGCCCGATCGACCTGGCCTATACGATCCACAGCGGCATCGGTAACCGCATGTACGGCGCCAAGGTCAACGGCCGTATCGTACCTCTTTCTTATGAGGTGCAAAACGGCGATATTATCGAGATCCTGACCTCCGAGCAGATCAAGGGTCCGTCCCGTGACTGGCTGAAGATGGTAAAGACTTCTGCTGCCAAGAGTAAGATCAACTCCTGGTTTAAGCGTGCATCCCGTGATGAGAATATTCTCCTGGGTAAAGAATCCCTGGAGCGGGAAATGAAGAAGCTGGGCTTTACGCCTCAGCAGCTTCTGCAGAAAGATCACGTGGAAGTGATCCTGCGAAAGACTGCCCAGAATACGCTCGATGACCTGTATGCGGCCATCGGCTACGGCGTGATCACTGCCCAGAAAGTGGTGGGACGTCTTCGTGATGAATATATTAAGGCACTTCCGGAGGACGAAAGGTTTGAACTGGGTTACCGGGTGACCGGAAACGGACAGGTCGTTTACCAGCCTCTGGCCAAGGAGATCCTGGACGAAAGAAATATCGGCTCGACCCCGGCAGCGGTACTGGCCAGCAACCAGGAGCGCGGCCATTCCGGAAAGCATATTCCGACGAAGGACCGTCCGGAAAACAACGTGGTAGTCACCGGCATCGACAACTGTCTGGTGCATCTGTCCCGCTGCTGCAACCCGCTTCCGGGAGATGATATCATCGGATACATTACCCGCGGTAACGGCGTGGGCGTACATAGAAAAGACTGCAGTAATATCCGTCATATCGTCAGAAATGCCACGGCCTCGGCCAAGGCTGCCGAACGTGCATCCCGTCTGATCGATGTGTACTGGAGCAACCAGGAGCACAGTAAAGCTGTTTATCCGGTTGAATTTACGGTCATCGCCCATGACCGGCGTCACCTCCTGGCGGATATTTCCAATGCTATCGCGGAAGAAAGAATTCCGATCACCTCTGCCCAGATGGCGGCCATGAAGGACATTACGGCGAGATTTACCATGACTATCGAGGTCAAGGACCAGGAGCAGCTGGACCGTGTCTTAGGAAGAATTAAAGCGATCCGTGACGTCATTGAAGTAAGAAAAGGAAACTAAGGAAGGCCTATGAAAAAGCCGGAAGAGTCTGGTTGGAAAGAAAATAAACAGGATGTTTTCCCCGTGGAGGATATGTCTTCGGAACTTCCTCCGCCGATTCCGCTTGACGCTCTTCCGGACCCGTTTGCCGACCCGGATCCTGTAAAAGAAGCTTCCCGGCCTGAAAAAGCAGAAGGTGAAGAGGGAGAAGAAGGCGAGTCTTCCGGGGAAAAGAAACTTACCAAATCCAAGATCCTGGCGATCGTGGCCGGCGTTCTTCTTGTCGGAGGCGTGGTCACCTGGGCTACGATTACCGGATTCGGCAGAAAAAAGACGGAAGAAAGTGAGCCTTCCTCTACTCCGACCACGCTCATGTTCGTTATTGAAGACGGACGTGCGGTAGTAATTGACGGGGATTCTTACTATCGCGAAGGTGGCTATAGTCCGGATGAAATTGAATTAGCCCGGATCGAAGCGGCTATAGAAGGTAAGGATTTAGTCCAGAGAGTCGATGGGATTACCAAGCTCCAGCTTGAAACCATGGAAAGAGTGTCTATGGAGGCGTTTGACCGTGAATGCGCAGATAAGCCGGATGACGTGGTGGTAAGAGAGCGAACCCCCTTGGGACTTTGTCTGATATCCAAAGGACAGAATGCACCTGTCTCTTCGGTGGCGTTGGTCTACCAGATCGATTTCGATGAGTATTCCGGGATCCCGGATGATCCGAACTTGTACGTCGGCTCCTCTACCCTTTACTGGTGTGTAGAGTTCCCCGGTGTATTTGCCGATGGCTCGATACTCGAAGATGTGTACGAGGTCCAGCAATATAGTAGTTGCCTGATCGGGGAAGAGGAATGGGAGATCTACGGATTTTTCGATTTTGCGAATCTGTTTACCTATCTGACTTCCCAGGGAAATGATGTTCAGGTGAGTGGTTTTGACGGACACGAGGAATTCGCGAAATATCTGGCGGATAAACCGCAGTTTTTCTCCACGATCCAGAGCGACAGTATCGGAGAAGATGTCCGAAACTCGCTTAAGGTCGAGGTGCTGACGGAACTTGCCGCATACCAATATGCGGAAGTGAACACGATCTCGGAAGAGGCTCAGTTCTTCATGGTGTATACGGACCAAGAAGGAAGACAGTGCAATATGGTGATCGCTACCTATGGTGTCCATATTCTGGAAAAATACGAGGGGGAGGAAGAACAGCTCCATCTCTATTACAGGGCGTACGGAGTCACGGATGTCTATGTCGGCGCCGAACCGAGAAAAGGCGTGTACTGGAACGATGTCGAGAGTAAGGTAGAACTGAGCGAACACCTTTCCCTTACCGGATTTGAGTCGGAAGAGGCACTCTTTGCCCGCCTTTACGAGCTTTTCCCGGACGCGCAGATATGGCGTATCGACATGAATGCGCCGCGTCACATCAAGGAGGTCATCACACCTCCGAAACAGAAATCATAATTAACGGTCTTCTCTTGGTGCTCTCAAACAGCATGCTCTTTAACGCATCCCGGATGTGATTAGATTCCACCGCTTCTCTAATGGATTTGGTGGACTTTCCGGACTCCAGCCGATGCAGATAGTTATAGAGCTTCTGGGAGCAGTCATGCTGGATCGGCCCCGCTTCACTTTCAAAGAGGAAACCGACAGACTGCAGGACCGGCGGGCACAAAAGCTTTCCCGATACTTTCGAGATCACGATGGATACGGAAACCACACCGTCATCGGCCAGGATACGGCGGTCACGGAATACGCGGTTATCGATATCACCGGCACCGGAACCATCG
>CADBGD010000135.1 GCA_902794115.1 Oscillospiraceae bacterium | reverse complement strand
GTATAGTCCAGCTTATGAAGATCGAAATGCACTTCTTCTTCGTTTTTCAGCTTTTCCACGATGCTCCGGTATTCTTCTCTGGGAAGAAGTCCCATTTCATACAAGCTGATGGCATCAATTTCGGAACTGGCATCGAGGACCAGGACGATCTCATCGTAGGCTTGCGGCCATTCGCCGCTAACGAGTTCATAGCTGTCTTTCAGTGTGGAACTGATGAGTTCACCGTTCGCACCTGTCAGCAGTTCCTGCATATTTGCCACAGTCGGAGTGGACATCAGACCTGAGACGAGACTGTCATCACTATATATTCTTCCTTTTTTGGCTTCGTTGAGGTTGGAGCCATCCAGATTGATCAGCGCGCCATCCGGTTCATAAGAATATACGCTGAAAGGTACGTAGTAGGAATAGATGATGCCATTTTCGCCGATATACTTATGGATCTCGCTTTGGGGATCGTCGAGGTATTTTTTGAAATCCGTCAGGTTGTTATGCTTGATGCTGGTCCGGATGGTAGACACCTGCTCGAAGGTGGAATTATCGACATAAACACCGTCGGATTCGTGATCTTCTGTTGTTTTGGATCCGGCGGAGCGGTCGATCTCGATCATGGATGCCAGATCGATCGCCTGGGCTTCGATTTCGATCGGATACGAAGTCATGGTGTCTTTCTGTACTTTATTGATATAATTATTCACACCATTGGAAAGAGAAAGGATCAGGGCGATACCGATGATACCGATGGATCCGGCAAAAGAAGTCAGGATGGTTCTTCCTTTTTTGGTGCGGAGGTTATTAAAACTCAGAGAAAGGGCAGTCAGGAAGGACATGGATGTCTTTCCCATGCGCTTATGCTGCGCTTCGGAAAGGGTCGATTCATCCACCAGATAGGGATCGGAATCGGACTTGATCCTTCCGTCGCGGAGTTTCACGATACGTGTGGCATATTCTTCCGCCAGTTCCGGGTTATGGGTAACCATGACGACCAGACGGTCTTTGGCCACTTCCTTCAGAAGATTCATGACCGAAATACTGGTTTCCGTGTCAAGAGCACCCGTCGGCTCGTCCGCCAGAAGGATCTTCGGATTATTCACCAGAGCGCGGGCGATGGCGACTCGCTGCATCTGTCCGCCGGATAACTGGTTCGGCCGTTTGTGGATCTGGTCTCCCAGTCCGACTTTCTCCAGCGCTTCCTTGGCCCTCTTCCGTCTTTCGCCGCGGGAGATGCCCGAAATCGTCAGTGCCAGTTCGACATTGGCAAGAATCGACTGGTGGGGGATCAGATTATAGCTTTGGAAAACGAACCCGATGGAGTGATTCCGGTAGGAATCCCAGTCGCGGTCTTTATAAAGCTTCGTAGAGATCCCGTCAATGATCAGGTCGCCACTGTCATAGCGGTCTAATCCGCCAATGACATTCAGAAGTGTGGTCTTACCCGAGCCGCTTGGGCCGAGAATGGCCACGAACTCGTTATCCCGAAGGTTCAGACTAACCTGATCCAGTGCGGTTTGGAGAAGCTCTCCGGTCTTGTATACTTTTGAAATGTTGTAAATTTGTAGCATAGATTTTATTCCTTAATTCCTTTTTATACCTAAAGCAGTGTATCAGAGATGAAATCGAAGAACAAGTGATATAACAAAAATCACCCTCTTTCTGGTAATTTTCAACAAAGATATTTGCTTGACATGTTAGCAGTGGCTTACTATAATGTGTGATGGTTAGACAAGACTAACCATTTATTTAAATCTGAGGTTAGCAAAAACTAACCACGATGTGGGAGGGCGGAATGATGCCTCTAGTATTATCAGAACCGGGAGAAGCACAGATCATTAAAAAGATCGGCGGAAGCCCGGAAGTCAAGCAGCATCTGGCTGATCTGGGCTTTAATGTGGGCGGCGAAGTAAGTGTCGTCAGCATGCTCGGAGGAAATCTGATCGTAAAGGTCAAAGAGAGCCGGGTGGCCGTCAGCGAAGAGCTGGCAAGAAAAATCATGGTGTAAAAGAAGGGGGGATATGGAATGAGAACACTAAGAGATGCCAAAGTCGGAGAGACTTGTACAGTCGTCAAGCTCCATGGAGAAGGCGCTGTAAAAAGAAGGATCATGGACATGGGAATTACCAGAAGAACGGTTATTTATGTCCGTAAAGTCGCTCCATTGGGAGATCCGATCGAGGTAACAGTAAGAAACTATGAACTTTCGCTTCGTAAAGCGGATGCGGAAATGATCGAGGTAGAGTACTACAGGAAGGAAGATGAGAAATGAGTCTGCGTATTGCACTTGCAGGTAACCCGAATAGCGGTAAGACAACTCTTTTCAATGCTTTGACCGGCGCGAACCAGTTTGTTGGTAACTGGCCGGGTGTCACCGTTGAAAAGAAGGAAGGAAAACTGAAAAAACACGATGATGTGATCATTACGGACCTTCCGGGTATTTATTCCCTTTCTCCGTATACTCTCGAAGAAGTCGTAGCCAGAAACTACCTGATCGGTGAGCGTCCGGATGCGATCTTGAATATTGTTGATGGTACCAACCTGGAAAGAAACCTGTATCTGACCACACAGCTGACAGAACTTGGTATTCCGGTCGTCATGGCCATCAATATGATGGATCTTGTAAAGAAGAACGGCGATGAGATCAATACTGCTGAACTGTCCCGTCAACTGGGCTGCAAGGTTGTGGATATCTCCGCACTGAAAGGTGACGGTGTCATGGAAGCAGCCGAGGCGGCAATCGAAGCGGCGAAGAGCACAAAAACGATTCCGCAGCACAGCTTCTCCGGCCCCGTTGAGCATGCGCTGGCCCACATTGAAGAAGCAGTGGTTCACGATATGCCTGAAGAGCAGCAGAGATGGTATGCCATCAAGGTCTTCGAGCGTGATGATAAAGTCCTTGAACAGCTGAATATCCCGAAGGAGAAGATGGACCACATCGAAAAGGATATTGTTGCTGCGGAAAAGGAACTGGATGATGATTCAGAGAGCATCATCACAAATGAACGCTATATCTACATCGCAGAAGTGATCAAGTCCTGCTACAAGAAAAAGAAAGCAGGGAAGCTTACCACATCGGATAAGATCGATAAGGTCGTAACCAACAGATGGCTCGGACTTCCGATCTTCGCGCTTGTCATGTACCTTGTTTACTATATCGCTATGGTCACTGTCGGTGCGATTGCCACAGACTTTACCAATGATAAGATCTTTGGAGACGGTTTCCATCTGTTTGGGAAAGACGGAGGATATGCGGAAATCGCTGAGCGTTACTCGGATGCTTCCGCGATCGTTGACGGATATGATGCATATGTGGAAGAACATGGCGAAGAGCCGGTGTCGGAATATACATATGAAGTAGAAGACGAGGAAACACTGGAGATCTCTGAAGAAACAGCGACGATTGCGGAATATGAAGAAGCAGTCAAGACGCTGGAAGAAATCGGTGAAGAACCGGATCCGGCTGACTATGGTACCTTTATCCCGAGTATTCCGGCTCTGGTTGAAAAGGGTCTGGATAAGGCCGGTGCTGCTGAATGGCTGAAGGGCCTGATCCTTGACGGTATCGTGGCCGGTGTCGGTGCAGTTCTCGGCTTTGTACCGCAGATGCTGGTACTGTTCCTGCTTCTTGCCTTCTTGGAGGCATGCGGTTATATGGCCCGTATTGCCTTTGTTCTCGACCGTATTTTCAGAAAGTTCGGTCTTTCCGGTAAGTCCTTTATCCCGATGCTGGTTGGTGTCGGATGCGGTGTTCCGGGCATTATGGCCAGCCGTACCATTGAAAATGAACGTGATAGAAGAATGACGATCATGACCACGACCTTCATTCCTTGTGGAGCGAAACTGCCGTTTATTGCCATGATCGCCGGTGCTCTGTTCGATGGATCCCCATGGGTCTCCACCGGAGCTTACTTCATCGGTATGGCCGCGATCATCATCTCCGGTATCATGCTGAAAAAGACCAAGATCTTTGCCGGTAACCCGGCTCCCTTCGTAATGGAGCTTCCGGCTTATCACTGGCCGACACTGGGAAATGTTCTCCGTTCCATGTGGGAGCGTGGCTGGTCCTTTATTAAGAAGGCCGGAACCGTCATTCTCCTTTCCACCATTGTGGTATGGTTCACCAGCCGCTTCGGATTTATGGACGGCTCGTTCAAGATGCTGGCAGAAGAAGAACTGGAGTTCTCGCTCCTTGCTAAGCTTGGCTCAGCAATCGCCTGGATCTTTGCTCCTCTGGGCTGGGGCAACTGGCAGGCAGCTGTAGCATCCATTACCGGACTTGTGGCAAAAGAGAACATCGTTGGTACCATGGGTATCCTCTATGGTGGCGGAGAGCTCTCTACCTGGCAGGCGCTGGCTGCTGCCTTTACAAGCGTAGCCGGATTCTCCTTCCTGGTATTCAACCTCCTTTGCGCACCTTGCTTTGCCGCGATCGGTGCCATCAAGCGGGAAATGAATAATGCCAAGTGGACCTGGTTTGCAATCGGTTATCAGTGCGGTTTCGCCTATGTGATCGCGTTGATGATCAATCAGTTCGGTCTCCTCTTTACAGGTAATGTGAATGTGATCGGTCTGATCTTTGCGATTGCAGCATTCTGCGGTATCGTATACATGCTGTTCTTCAAGAAGTATAAGGAAGCTGACAAGCTCACTTCCAAGGATCTGAAGGAGAAGGCGATGTCAAAATGATGCAGTGGTTCATAGATAATCTAGGAACGATAGTGATCTCTCTTGTTCTGATCGGAATGGTCGTCGGTATCATTCTGAGCATGCGAAGAGATAAGAAGCAGGGGAAATCCTCCTGCGGCGGAAACTGTAGTCATTGCGCGATGGGCTGTTCGTGTCATCCGGCAGGAAACAGCAAGATCAATTCTTCAAAGAAGTAAGAATCATCCTCATCCCAAATACTATAAAGAATCCCTGTATCCGGTCTCTCCGGTACAGGGATTCTTTTATCGCTACGTTATATCAGTTCGACTCAGAAGAGGGGAACTGCCAATGACGATCAGGAATCTTTTTTGCTGTCGCGTACGTACTTCTTGATCTTACTGAAAGTCTTCTCGCTGATGTCGTGTTCGATCCGGCAGGCATCTTCCGAAGCTGTCTTTTCGTCAACGCCCAGGAGCATGAGAGCTTCAGTCAGTACACGGTGGCGCTCATAAATACGCTTCGCTGTTTTGGAACCTTCATCAGTAAAGTGGATCGCGCCGTCATCATCAACGGTGATAAATCCCTTATTTTTCAGAATTCCGACAGCACGGCTGACGCTGGGCTTACTTAAGTCCATTTCACGGGCAATATCGATAGACCGCACGTTGCCGTTCCGCTTTTTCAAGATCAGGATCGTCTCCAGATAGTCTTCACCAGATTCATACAGTCCGTTCATATAAGTTCTCCTTATGCCACCTTGGTGTTTTGATTTATTATTTATTATACTTCATTTTCCCAAATGTACCAAGAAAGTGCCTGGAGAGCCGAAAAACGGCTTTCACAGGCACTTCTTGTAAATAGATATGTAGGAGGGGGTTTTGTGATGTGATGTGAATTTCAGATCGAGAGATCTGCCCCAAGTTTTCTACATGCCGCTTCTGCATCGGCGTCCGGTGCTTCGTTACAGATAACACCT